>CAYWAL010000013.1:12108-20019 GCA_964456605.1 uncultured Candidatus Saccharibacteria bacterium
CATCTATCCCGGCTGACGCCAAAAATTTTTCATCATTTTTCATATATTCGCAGGAAACCACCGTGTCATACTTGCCGCACATTAAAGCGACTTTCTTTGCGCCAATTTTTTTAAGTCTATCGCGATTATATAAATTGGGATGCATCGCTCCCGAGTTTACAATTAAGCCTTTAATAGAAGGATTGAAATAGGAGATTACATAGCTTGCCATTCCTCCGCCTGAAAAGCCACCTGCGTAAACAACTTTGATGTTGTATTTACTTTTCACATCATAAATTATCTTATTTATCTTTGGCAAAAATATATCAATTGGCACGTTATTTTTGAAATCATTAGAACATGCCATTATCCAACCATATTTGGCTGCGGCGGGATACACATTTTCATAAAACAAAGAGCCATTGCCGCTTGGAGAAAGGCATACAAAAAGCGGATAGCTCTTGTTTTTGTTATAATTGACAGGCTTATACAGCTCATAAGATATATCAGTGGTTCTTACACTTTCGTGGACTTGTTTCTCGCTAAAGTCAGTATTTAATTTAGGATATCTATTCTCCTTCGTCGTATATTCCTTGAGAAGAAAAATGAAGACAGCAAAAACAGAAGCCAAGAATAAACTTAATGCTGCTTTAGCCAATATTTTTCTTCCCATAATTTTTCATAGATTGCTTTTCTTCTATCTAAACCTATCCACTACCGCATAAGCAATATTGTCGGAGTGGTCTCCTATTCGTTCCAAATTGTTAAGAAGCTCGGAAAAGTATTTTCCTCCCTCCCAAGAACATTCTCCCTTTTTGAGCCTTTCCAAATGATTGCTGTGAACTTTTTTAACTATCTCATCCACTTTGTTCTCATGCTTTATAATTTCATAGGCTAGCTTTGGATTGTTTTCCCTGAGAGATTTTATCACAAGATTCTGCAATATCTTTAGTTTTCCAAATACTGCTTCCAACTCGCGTAAGGCTTTTGGAGAAAAGCTAACCTTTTCTTTTTTTGACTGAACCAAGAGATTGGAAACAACTAAAATGTGGTCTGAAAGGTGTTCTATATCTGTCAAAATATGCATCAGGCTATATAGCTTCATAGAATCTTTCCTATCCAGATTCTGCTGTGAAATTTGAATAGTATATTCAGAAATTTTTCCCGTCATTTTATCTATCTCTTGTTCTCCCTTGTTAACTTTCTCTGCAAGATCTATCTTATTTTCAAAAAGAATCGCTCTGGAATCCTCCAGCATTTCATAAGCAATTTTAGCCATCTCAACAACAGCTCTGTTAACTTGGTTAAGGGCGACAGAAGGAGTATAGATAAGCCTCCTGTCCAAATAGGATAGCTTTGATCTTTTTGTTCTTCTAGCAGGAATGTACTTTTCCACTACTTTTGTCATCAATGGCAAAAAAGGCAAAAATATCAAAGCATTCACAGCGTTGTACATAGTGTGCGCGTTTGCTATCTGTCTGCCAATATCCGAAGAAGTGATGCTTACTAAATAGTGGAAATACTTGAAAAACACAAGAAAGATAACAATGCCCAGCAGATTGAACATAAGATGCATCAGAGCGAGCTTGCCCAGCCCTCTTTTTCCTCTCAGGGCTAGATAAACAACTTTCGCGCTTGCACCTAAATTCACTCCGAGTATCAGGAAAAGGGCAGAATTAAGATCTATAATTTGCGCAGTGCCGAGAGCAACAACAAAAACCGAAGCCGCACTGCTGCTTTGCAGTAGAAATGTAAAGAAAGCTGCAATAAACACAGAAATAATTCCAAAGGAACTTATGCGACTGATAAAGTAGGCAACATCTGGATAAAAAGATAAAAGCAGGATTCCAGAAAAAACAAGGCTCATTCCCAAAAATATAAAACTCAGCCCCATCAAAGCCTGACCAAAACTGCTGTAAATTCTTCTGGTTGAGAAAATGTAGATGAGAAATCCTACTGTCAAAACCGGCAAAGCGTATATTCCAATTCTGAAAGCCGCAAGTTGAGTGGTTATCGTGCTCCCAATATTTGCTCCAAGCATTACTGGAACAGCATCGCTCAAGCTCAAAATTCCAGCGCTTATAAAGCCGATGAGCATCAAGGTAGTTGTTCCTCCGCTTTGAATTATGCTTGTAATTCCAGTTCCAATTGCCAACCCTTTTATTTTACCATTACTTGCTTTTTTGAGTATCTTTTCCAGTTTGGATCCCAAAACTTGCTGCAAGTTTACACCCAAAAGGTGAATACCATAAAGCAGAAGTGACAGCCCTCCGACTATCTCAAAAAGTATTTTAGTCCCATTCATAGCGCTTTCAACTTAACGATTTCCTTATTATTCTCATCATTTCCAGATAGAAATAAATATTATGTATACTTGCCAGCCTCAACGCAAGAAGTTCGCGCGCCGCAAAAAGATGTCTTAGATAAGCGCGAGAATAGTTTTGGCAGGTAAAGCACCTGCAGTTTTCATCTATTGGTTTTTTGTCACCTTTGAATTTTTCATTGGTAATATGTAAAATTTCGTAAAACTTCAAACTCTTGAGCCGACTCTCTAATTTTAGATTCCTGCTTCTGAACTTATACAACGTTCCATGCCGAGCATTTCTGGTCGGAATAACGCAATCAAACATATCAATCCCTTTTGCTACCGCTTTAACAATTTCTTCCGGCTTGCCTACACCCATCAGATAGCGCGGCTTATCTTCAGGCAAAAGCTCCACCAGCCAATCGACAACCTTAAACATTTCCCTGCTTGGCTCACCTACTGAAACTCCTCCAATTGCGTATCCATCAAAATCCAGTTCCAACAACTGCTTCGCAGATTTCTGACGCAAATCTTTATAGATTCCGCCCTGCACTATCCCAAATAATAATTGTTTGTCTTTGAATTTTGAGCCTGTTCGGTGTTTGGAAACTCGAGCATTGCATTTTTCAAAGTATTCCTTACATCTTGTTGCCCACCTTGTCGTCAATTCAACCGAATTTTCTATATATTCCCTGCTTGCCGGATAAGGGGCGCATTCATCCAGAACCATTATAATGTCGCTTCCCAAATTCTTTTGAATTTCAATTGACTTTTCCGGAGTCAACATATGATAGGATCCATCAATGTGGGATTGAAATTTTACTCCTTCATCAGTAATCTTTCTCATTCTGGATAAAGAAAAAACCTGATAACCGCCGCTATCAGAGAGTATTGGTTTTTTCCAATTCATAAAACTGTGCAAGCCTCCAAGTTTTTTAATCAGTCTGTCTGTGGGTCTCAGGTATAGGTGATAAGTATTTCCCAGAATTATCTGAGCTCCAATTTTTTCCACCTCAATGCTATCCAGCGATTTCACACTGCCGCAGGTTGCAATTGGCATAAAACAGGGAGTTTGGATATCTCCATGCGCTGTTTTTATTTTTCCCAGTCTGGCGTTTGATTTTCTGTCACTTTTTACAATATAAAAAATCATATCTTGGAAGCAAGACACCGTTTTTAGAAGTAAACAGCTTTGAGGAAAATTATTCTACTTCTACTCTGAACTCGGGATTACTATTCCTTCCTCTATTCCAATACTGTTATCATCTGGAAGCTCGGTTGTAAGTTCGTCTTCAAGCCCGATAATTCTTTTGCCGGTAAACTCGTCATAGCCTTCTCCCCTCACTTTATCCATAATTTTCACAACATTTCCCACATCAGTATCTTGGGGAACAATACTAACCTGAAACACAACTTCTTTAACTGGAGAGGATATGCCTGTATTAGCATCGAGCTGGGGTATCTCCCACACAACTTCTCTCGTCTCGGGATTGTAGTAGAATCTTTCTTCTTCTATTTGTGTTTCTTCAAGCTGTTCACCTTTTCCGCTGTTGCTTTCAATTTCCTCTCTGGAAGAATCTGCATTGCTGCCTGTGGTCTTTTCTTCGCCTGCCGCTTGTTTAGTTTTAAGAGGAACAAGAGTGCCATTACTTTTCCCGCCAAGAGATATTTCTCCATTGGGCTTTATGTAATTTCCTGTCCATTCCACTCCGTCGGGTAGACTAGAGACTATTCTCAAGTTTTTAATATCATTAAACAAGCTGCTTAAATTCCAATGGATTGTATAGGTCGTCTCCTTGCCTACTTCTGGAGGAATAAATCCCTTGTTTACAATTCTTCCATCATCATTAAAATATCCTTTCGCACTTAGGAACAAAGATGCATTTATTTTCACCACAGACTCGCTCTTGGCAATAACTTTTTCAATCTTCACTGTATCAGAACTGAAATTAAAGGTACTTATTGTAGCTTTGTTTTTAATAGTAAGATTTTTATCATTTGTTTTGTCAACGTCAATGTAATCTTTCACTTTGATCCTGAAACTTACTTCACCTTCCTCCGCCGGCTTCAAAACCGCCAGCTTTGGGACATTAAAAGCACTCCAAGTTATCTTATATTTATCATCATAGGAGCCATTCACAACTTGCAAAGAGTCAAAGTCAACATTTCCTTCCAGCACACTGTTTATCACGAGCCCTCTTATTTCCTCATTGCTTGTATTCTTGAATTTAATCCTGTATTCCAGTTCTTCTCCTTTGTCAGCAGAGTAATTGCTGAAACCATTTATCGTTTGGCTGAGTGCTATTGGTTCTTTTTTAATCTGTATTGAAACTTCTTTGCTTGCATATTCAACTGGATCTTCGTCTTTCTCAGACGCTTCCAGCACAATTTTCGCTCGTTTTCTTTCCCCCTCTTTTCCAGCAATGTTTCCTCTTATTACTAACTTTGCACCTTCGTTGTTTTCTATATTTTCAAAGCTCCAAAGCAGGTGATTTTCATCTTTTTTGTCCGCCTTCGGCTCTGAAGACGTGTATTGAAATCCGTCAGAAAACAGAGCCTTTATTTCCACTTTCCTAAAACTGTGACCGCTTATGTTCTTGTAATCAATCGTGTATTCCACCTCGTCTCCACTGACCGCAGAATCTGGAGCGTCCACAGAAAATCCAAAAGGGATAGAGATTATCTGTGTCTCAGCACTGCTTGAACTATCCGCCGATTCAAATGTGTAGTTGAAATTATCAGGAATATAGGAGATTTTGGAATCAAACTTATACTTGCTTCCTTTTTTTCCTACAATTTTTCCGAACAGCTTTATGCTGTCAAATGCTCCTGCGGACAAGCTGCCTACATTCCAGGTAATCACTGCTGGTTCTTTTTGAGCTTTTTTGTCACTGGATATAAAAATGAACTGCTGAGGAGGAAAAAGGCTAAGTTTTACATCTTTAAGCGCAACTCTTGTGTCGTTCCTATAGTTTATACTTATTGCTATCTCCTCTCCGCTCGCTATACCCTGTGGAACTTTAACTTCAATCTTTACTTTTCTTTTGTCAAAAGAATGCTGTCCGCTTGTGTAGGCAAAGTATGCTGCAATCAATGCAGCTGCAATGACAAAAAAAAGAACTAGAAGAAACAATCCTTTATTAGATTTACTAGATTTTCCGCTTCCTACGCTCTTTGAGTCAAATACATCTTCTTCTTGTCCACTGTTACTTCTCTTCTCCTTTTGAGACAAATAGTCTTTGATGCTTTCCTCAGTGTGTTCATTTATCACGCTTGCAGACATATTTTTTATCTATGATTATAGTGAGCTTGCGGGCGCACCAGCCTGCGATTCAGTCTGCGGCAAGACAACGATAAAAACCAAAAAACACAGCTTCCTCTTCCACGGTGGTTCTTCATTAAAATTAAAAGGCTTGAAAGTTGACAATTTTCGTGAATCTCATAATTCTAGAGTAATTATACTTTCACAAAAATCAGCTGTCAAACAAAAGAAGGCTCTATACCAAAAGCGTGGTGGATAATAAAAAGTGGTAGAATTTAACCGTCAAATTGACTAAATCTCAGCAAAATTAATAGCTCTGGCTGACTTGACATCTTGCTTGATCTTGACACCCTTAACTTAACACCCAGTGTTCGAAGTCACTGGGTGTTAAGAGAAGGAGAGAATCCCGCAGCATTTCTGCTGTGGTCCGTGATTTCTTTAACCAATTCCTTTTCCCACAAATTCTGCCATTTCAACCAACCTGTTTGTATATCCAAACTCATTGTCATACCAAGCCAGAACCTTTACAAGGTTTCCATTTACTCTTGTAAGCGGCAGATCGACAATGGCGGAAAAGCGGTTTCCTTTGTAGTCTACAGAAACAAGCGGTTCTTCGCTTACTGCCAAAATTCCTTTCATATTTTCTTCGCTTTCCTTTTTGAACAGGTTATTTACTTCCTCAACCGTTGTTTCTTTTTTCAGAATAGCCGTGAAATCTACAATAGACACCGTTGGCGTTGGAACTCTCATTGCTATTCCATCAAGGTTTCCTTTCAACTTAGGAAGAGCTTTAGTGACAGCAACAGCCGCTCCTGTGGTGGTGGGTACAATAGAAAGCGCCGCCGCGCGCGCTCTTCTCAGATCTCTATGAGGCAGATCAAGAATCCTCTGGTCGTTAGTGTAACTATGCGTAGTGGTCATAAATCCTTTTTCAATTCCAAAGTATTCGTCTAGAATCTTCACGACAGGCGCCAAACAGTTTGTTGTACAAGATCCATTGGAGATGATATTGTCTTCTTGCGGATTATAGTCTTTTTCGTTTACGCCCAATATCAGCGTTTTTACATTTCCTCCTTTGCAGGGAGCGCTTATGACAACCTTTTTTGCTCCAGCCTTAAGGTGTTTTTCTGACCCTTCCTTGGTTGTGAAGAATCCTGTGCATTCCAGAACAACATCAACATTCAGTTCTTTCCAGGGAAGAAGTTCTGGATCTTTCTGAGAAAACACTTTTATCTTTTTGCCGTCAATAATTATGTGGCCCTCGTCATATTCTACTTTTTTGGGATAGATTCCATAGTTGGAATCATACTTCAAAAGGTGCGCCAATGTTCTGGTGTCAGTGAGATCGTTGACGGCAACGATCTCCAAGTTTGGGTTTTCAAGCGCTATTTTGAGCGCTGGCCTTCCAATTCGGCCAAAACCGTTGATTGCAATCCTTGTCATAGTCTTTTTGTTAGCTAATAAAAATACTGTAAAATGTCTCAAATCTAACAACACTTGTCGTGTAGTGGGCAGTGATATTATATCACTATAAACAGGAAGAAAAAAGGATTTGTTTTTTAACTTCAACAAAGTATGGTTGCAAGATACCGCGCGCCTCTAAAGTATTGGCTGTCTGGCAAGAAGAGAGAGGTATGCCAATTTTTTATGAATTAACAAAACTTTTTGATTATTATACTTTATACTTTAATCGTAAATAATTGAACCAATGGAAGAATCTGTAAGAATTCATGACAGCCAGTGTTGCGGGACACCCAGTGTCCATGGACACTGGGTGTCAAGAAACACGTTTTGGACCACTGGACCACGCCAGAAATGGCATAGCTGGATCACACCAGAAATGGCGTGTCGGGGGATCACGCCAGAAATGGCATGTCGGTGATATATCTTCCGTTGGTTCAATCGTGGACGATTGAACCAACGTAGAAGATGATGTGTCGGTGGTGTATCAATGGATCACGCCAGAAATGGTGTGACAATGGTGTGTCAGTGAACCACTCTTATTCGCCATCGGCTTTCCCACTCTCCTGATTGATCTTGTTCTCTCCACTTTCCTTGTTCTGGCTCTGAATCCCATTTTGTTCCAATAGCTCTTTCAACTGATTCTTGTCAATGCAAATTTGCTCTCCGTCATTGCCTTCAACACATAATTTTTTAACAGTAACCTTCTCCGCCACCAATTCTCTAACTTTTGCCACACCGTTTTCAATCATCAATCCCAAATTGGCAAGGGATTGCTTTAATTCTTCAATAAAGCCTGAGTTGTTGTTATTGTCATTGTTCTCGCTTGTATTTTCCAGCGTTCCGTTTTCTGTGAGAGAACCAATATACCAGCCAGGGTTGATTAGAACAGTGATGACGCCAA
>CAYWAL010000014.1:0-19654 GCA_964456605.1 uncultured Candidatus Saccharibacteria bacterium
CTGAGCGACTGAAAGGAGCGAAGGATCCCGCCTGAAACCTGATAAGACGTAATGTTGCTTAGCAGTTATTCTAGCTCCTGCGGGATCCTTCGGGCTTTGTCCTCAAGATGACTGATGGATAAAAAAGGCAACCCTAACTGCCGCAATTACAACAACACCTTTGTCAACATTGCATATTTAGGCTAAAATACTTACAAGAAACAAAAGCGCTCTAACATATTAAAATAACTTTATGCCAAAAAGAAACTGGGGCGACATAGCATATAAAGGAAGACCAAGTTCTGCAAAGGTAGCGGGGAGACTTATGCTGGTTTTAGTCATACTGCTTATAGCCGGTTTTATCAAAGCCGGTCTTCGTGAAGGCTGGTTTGAACCAATTATAGATTTCATAATGTACGAATAGAATCAGAAAATCAAAAAATTCCCACAAACAAAAAACAGCGATTACTTATCGCTGTTTTTTATACACTCGCCTACTTCTTACCATCACCTTCTTTGTCTTCTTTTTTTTCATCTTCCTTTACATCCTCATACTCTCCTTCCACCGTGCCCTTCTTTTCCTCTTTCTTACCGCCACTTTGATTTTCTCTTGCATGCTGCTGATACATCGCACTGCCAATCTTCTGCGCTTCTGAAGACAGTTCTTCCATAGCCTTTTTAATTGCTTCAATATCATCACCCTCTTTAACCTTCTTCAACGCTTCTATTTTTTCCTCAATTGATTTCCTATCTTCCGCTTTTATTTTATCTGCAGAGTCACGCAGAAGTTTTTCTGTTGTATAAATGAGAGTATCAGCATTATTCTTCATCTCAACCCTTTCTCTTTTCTTTCTATCCTCCTCGGCATGCGCTTCTGCTTCTTTCTTCATCCTTTCAATCTCTTCCTTCGAAAGCCCTGACGATGACTCAATCCTTATAGACTGCTCTTTTCCTGTCGCCTTGTCTTTCGCCTTGACATTCAGAATCCCATTGGCATCAATGTCAAAAGTAACCTCAATCTGCGGAACACCTCTAGGAGCAGGAGGAATGCCAGTTAAAACAAACCTTCCCAAAGATTTATTATCAGCAGCCATTTCCCTTTCTCCCTGCAAGACATGGATCTCCACTGACGACTGATTATCCGCTGCTGTCGAAAATATCTGTGTTTTCGAAGTTGGAATGGTTGTATTTCTCTCAATGAGTTTCGTAAAAACACCACCCAATGTCTCTATACCCAAGGAAAGAGGAGTAACATCCAACAGCAGAACATCCTTAACTTCTCCTGCAATCACCGCCCCTTGAATTGCCGCACCCTTAGCCACACACTCCATCGGATCTATACCACGTTCAATCTTTTTGCCAACATAGTCCTCTACAAACTTTTGTACTGCAGGCATTCTTGTCGGACCGCCAACCAAAATAATCCTATCAATCTGCTGGGCTGTAAGTTTAGCGTCGTTCATTGCTCGCTCTATTGGGTAACGCATTCTTTCAATCACAGGTTTCACCAGTTCCTCCAGTTTGGCACGAGTTATCTTCAGAGCCAAGTGTTTGGGACCTTCAGCAGTTGCAGTAATGAATGGCAGATTTATATCAGTCTCCAAAGTAGAACTTAATTCAATTTTTGCCTTCTCTGCCGCTTCCTGAATTCTCTGCATCGCCATCTTGTCTTTACTCAGATCAATACCGTTTTCCGATTTGAACTCACTGACAATGTAATCTACTAATGCCTTATCCATATCTGTTCCACCAAGCTGTGTATCTCCAGCAGTAGAAATCACTTCAAAGACACCATCGCCAAATTCCATAATAGTCACATCCAGTGTTCCCCCGCCTAAATCAAAGACAAGAATCTTTTGTTCCTTGCCTTCCTTGTCAATGCCATAAGCCAAAGAGGCAGCTGTGGGTTCATTGATGATTCTCACTACATCTAGCCCGGCGATCGTCCCCGCATCCTTCGTCGCTTGTCGTTGAGAATCATCAAAGTAAGCAGGCACAGTAATTACAGCTTTTTCAACGCGTTCGCCAATATACGCTTCTGCATCCTTTTTTATCTTTTGCAGAATAAATGCCGAAATTTGCTGAGGCGTATATTCTTTTCCAAAGATTTTATACTTAAAGTCCGTTCCCATCTTTCGTTTCACTGCCATAATCGTTCCTTCTGGATTAGCCACAGCTTGCCGTCTAGCCGGTTCACCCACCAAAAGTTCACCCTTTTTAGTAAAAGCAACTACTGATGGAAACGCCTTACCGCCTAAAGTTGTTCCTTCAGCAGAAGGAATAATCGTCGGCTTGCCTCCCTCCATAACGGCAGCCGCCGAGTTTGATGTTCCTAAATCAATTCCTATAATTTTCGACATAGCTTTTATGAGTTAGTGTTATAAATATAAATTGAATGGGTGTTATGATAAAACAGAGCATCCGAAATCTTCATCCATTCTGTCACCCTGAGTCTGTCAAAGAGTATTGAATTCTTCCAGAAGCTTTTGACAAACTCAGGATGACACTAAGAAGTAAAAAACGTTCCCTTTTGCTAAGCACTGGCATAGCAAAAAAGATGAGCTAACCAACAAAAATTCCTGCTTTTTGTTTTTTATTTTCTTGCTACCTTCACCTTCGCCACTCTTATCACTTTACCGTCCAATTTATATCCTTTTTGTATTTCTTCTATAATTTCTCCTTCCGGCTTATCAGACTTTACCATTTCTACAGCCTCATGAATTTCAGGATTAAATTTCTCCCCCACTGACTTGATTTCCTCAACTCCTTTCTTTCTCAGAAAGCTTTCCAATTGAGTCTTGATTTGCACTATGCCGCCCACCCACTCAGAACCTTTCAGGTTATCAGGAATATGCCCAACAGCTACAGAGAAAGTGTCATAAATTGGCAATATTTCCAAAATCAGTTCCCGCATTGCAGAGTTTGCCAACTCGTCAAACAGTTCATTTTGCCGTCTCTTGTAGTTTATGAAATCTGCCTGTGCTCTTTTCCAGTTATTAAGGTATTCCTCAGCTTTTTTCTTCACCTTTTCCAGCTCTTCTTCAAGCAATGCTATTTTCTTTCCAGCAGTTACTTCTTCCTTTTTCCTACACTTCTCCTTTTCGTCGCTCTCCTTGTTAGGTTTATTGTCACTACTTTTTAAATCTGAAGACATAATAGAATTCTTAACATACCAATATACAAACTCTTGCTCTTTTATTTTTCCTAAAAACACTTACACCACTTACTATTGCTAACTCCTGCCTTACTAACATTAACTTCTTACCTTCTTTTCTTTAATAAACATAAAACATCATCACCCAGCCTCACTAACGATGCCCTTATTTAGCCTCACTTACTGAAGGCAGTTCCGACATTTGCCGGAACCACCTTCAACAAGGAAACTGACTGCGGTCTACAAGCTATTTCTTGATGGTAATAGGAATTTTCTTTGCTGCCTTTACCTCAGCCTTAGGAATCGTAACTTTCAACACTCCATCCTTGCTTTCCGCTCGAGCTTTATTAGCCTTAACTGGAACAGGCAAACTAATAGATCGTACGAAGCTTCCTGATCTTATCTCCTTACAGTAGTAGTCCTTTTCTTTAGTTTCTTTTTCCTCCTTCTTCTCACCTTTTACAGTGAGAACATCATTTTCCACCGTTACTTCAACATCTTTTGGATCCACTCCTGCCAATGACACTTCCACTACGACATCATTCTTTGTCTGATATACATTCATAGGCGGTCTAATCTTCCTCGATACTGTTGGGATCACAGGAAAAAAATCCTCTTCCTCGAAAAATCTATCTAAATCCCTAAATGGTGTCCACTTTACAATATCCATCATTTATCACCTCCTTTTCTTTTTAGTTTTTAAAGATACCCAAACTCGTCCATCTTTGAAACCTATCCTCAGAAAACAAATGCTTCTTGTCTTCTTTTGTCACTGGTTTGTCTTTCTAGCTTTCAAGGTACCAGAAAACAGAAAAATAAAAGTAAGCAGATTTCTCTTTCTTCCTTAACCTTGTTTCTCTTTCAACTAACTAATTCTCTGAATTATCTTCCTTCACCTTGGCACAACCTATGCTGCATCCTGCACAATCTCTACAACCAAAAAAATCTTCTTCTCTTATTTCTACCATTTTTTGTCCACAACACGTTGGAACTTGTCCACTGTCAGTCTCTTCAATGCTACCACAATTTTTTGCGCATCTGTATAATTTTCTTGTCATAAGCACCTTCTTCTTATTGAATTCCAAAACACAATAACCTCTTAAATATTTTCCTATACTCGCCGCATTCCCAACTAGTACTCTTCATTGCTCAACAGCTTCTTTAAGTATCCAATTAGAGATACATTATGAGAGTACCTCATTCTTTTAGGTCCAATGATCGCTAAAATTCCTCTTTCACCGCTTTTGAGCTTGTAATTAGAGACAACCATACTGCATTCATCACTCTTGATAACAGGGTTTTCTCTTCCTATAAAAATCTCTACCTCTGATTTGCCCATAAATTCCTTTGACAGCTTATCAATGTTCTCATCAAGATAATCTATAACTTCAGCAATCTTGCAAATGCTATCCAAGTTGTCAAATTCCGGCTGAGACAACAACCTCTGAACTCCTGACCTACAAAAGTCTTCCGAGTCTATAATGCCGCTCACAGCAAGATTGTTCGACATTGATGACAAAAGTTTTGCTGTAGTCTTTGTGAGCTCCCGACTACATAACTTCAGCTTTGAGACCCTAGCTCGAAGAGATCTTTTCTCCTTCAAGCTTAATTCTTCCTTCTCCTCCATAAGAACATCTACAAAGTATCGAAATCCCTTATCAGTCGGAATTCTGCCAGCTGAAGTATGGGGCTGGTAGAGATATCCTTCCTTCTCAAGCTTTAACATCTCAGACCTGATAGTTGCCGAACTTATGCTGAGATTATATTTCCCCGCCAGCAAAGAGGAACTTACAGGAGCCGCTAAATCCACATACTCTCTCACAGTTGAGCCTAAAATTATTTCTTGCCTGCTATTCATATCTTTCCTTTAGCACTTCTACTCCGTAACTGCTAATCCTTATTATAAATAACTTCTTGCAAAAGTCAAGCTCTTACTCTTGATGATAACATCGATAAGACTTTATGACGCTCGAAGTGAAACTCAACTGAATTTTACTATGACCCAGATTGGTTTAACAAGCCCCGCACTAAACATCACTCAACACCTCCAAAGTTTTCTTTGCTGACTCAATCCAACTGAACTTCCTCGCATTTCTGACCGCTCTTTGGGAAAAATCTTTTCTAAGATTATCATTAGACAAAAACGCACTTAACTTCTCAGCAATGTCAGAAGAATCTTCCGCATCCACATACAAAGCGGCATCGGACGCAATCTCGCGCAAAGAAGAATTATCAGACACGATGGAAGGCACTCCCCAGCTCATTGCCTCCAAAACAGGAAGACCAAAACCTTCATAGAGAGAGGGCAAAATAAAAATCACTGCGTTTCTATACAATCTGTTAAGCTCCTCGCCATAAACATTTCCAGTAAAAATAATATCTTTTGAAAATTCGCTTTCCTTCGCTCTTTTGTAGATCTTCTCTGCCATCCATCCTGTGTCTCCACAGATAACCAGCTTGATATCATCTAATTTCTCGCGGCTACGGAATGCCTTTTTACCCTTGCGCACTATCTCGAACGCTTCAATCAGTCTCACTATATTCTTTCGCGGTTGGATCGATCCAACAAACAGAATGTACGGCTCTGCCAATTCAAACTTTGACTTTTGACTCTCCTTTGAAAGTGAACCAACTCCTGCGCCATGATAGACAACTTCTATTTTGTCTTTAGCAACATCATAAAATTTTTCTATATCTTTTTTGGTTGCTTCAGACGGAGCGATAATTTTGTCCGCCGCTTCAACTGCTCTTTTGGTATGAAAGCTGAGCAGAAACCTGTCTTTCAGCGTAAAATAGTCTGGAAAGATAAGAAATGCTAAATCGTGAACAGTTACCACCAGTTTTATGTCTTCAGGCTTTCTGAAAAACGGCGAGGATTGAATTGGCATAAAAAGAATATCGGGATTATCTTTTCTTATCTCTTGCGGAAGCTTCGTATATGTCCAAAACGGAAAAGAAGAATCAATTGTTTTTATCTTGAAATTTCCAGAGCTACTGAACCAGCGATAAAAGTCTGCCAGTTCCTTTGTTGTTGGACTTTTTCTTGAAAGATACAAAGAATATTCGTTTTTACTGTCCACTTTTGCCAGTGCTTTCACAATCTCATAAGTATAAGTTTTCACCCCCGCGCTACGTTTCAAAGTAAGTTCATTTATGTTGATTGCTATTCTCATTTCTACTTTTTGAAAACAAAAGAAACCTGCTGCAACTTTCCTAAACCGCAATCATAACCCCTTTTGGTTAGATTTCACATTGTGCAATATGTATGCCTTTCTTGATAAAGAATCGGCTTACAGCTTTATGCTTTTCAGATATTCTCTAAACTTGCCGTTGAGCTCTCTGTGTTTCAGAGCAAAATCAACTGTCGCCTTTAGATAATCCAACTTATTGCCGCAATCATATCTTGTCCCTTCAAATTCATAGCCATATACCACCTTGCGCAAAGCCAGAGTTTTGAGGGCATCCGCTAGTCTTATTTCTCCATCCTTGCCAGGTTTCACCTTTTCAAGTTCCTCAAATACTTCTGGAGTTATAATATACTTTCCAACTATAATCAGATCTGACGGCGCTTCTCCGCAGGAGGGCTTTTCCACTAAATCTTTGACTTCGTAGGTCCTTTCAGAAATTTTGACAGCATCAACTACTCCGAATTTTGAAACATCTTCTTTTGAAACTTTCATTAGAGCTACTACCGGATCCTGATATTTTTCAAAAACATTCATCAACTGCTTTATGCAGGGAATTTTAGAATCCACAATATCGTCTCCAAACAAAACAGCGCAGGGTTCATCACAAACAAGATGCGCGGCTTTCAGAATTGCGTCTCCGTCTCCCAAGGGCTTGTGCTGGCGAACAAACGAAAACTTAGCCATTGTGGGCAGTTTATAGATTTCATTCAGCAGATTAAGCTTGTTTTTTTCAACGAGCGTATGCTCTAATTCAAAAGAGTAGTCAAAGTGGTCCTCAATTGCTCTTTTGCCTCGTCCTGTTATAAAAATTATTTCTTCTATTCCAGCCTGGACCGCCTCTTCCACGAGATATTGGATTACAGGCTTGTCAACAATGGGAAGCATTTCTTTCGGCTGGGCTTTGGTGGCGGGGAGGAATCTTGTTCCAAACCCTGCCACAGGCATAATTGCTTTTTTGATTTTCATAAGTGATTGATTAGCTGATAATAAAACAAGTAGAAAATTTTATCCAGCTTTTGCCTTTTGCCGCCAAGGCTCTAAAGTTTATCTTGAAAATATCCTCGCACGCCGCTTGCAAATATAGTATACATCTTTGAGCAGAAACTGCTTATTACTCTGTATTACATTATACACACTTTGGCACAAAAAATAAACCTTCCGCTCGACATTATTAGTGCTGCAAGACACCCAGTGTCTTGGGACACTGGGTGTCAAGAAACATTGTTTTGAATTACGACCACACCAGAAATGGTGTGTTATTCACAGCATCTCTGCTGTGATCCAAATTCTTTTAATAGACGGCGCACCAGAAATGGTGTGTTAGTGGTATATTAATGGATCACGCCAGAGATGGCGTGATTATTCACAGCATTTCTGCTGTGGTCCGTATTATACATCTGTTTCTGTTGGTTCAATCGCGGGATTGAACCATTTGTTTTGATTGTAAAGTAAATAGTTAGTTCTGAAATCCAAACTTTTGGTTCAATCGTGGACGATTGAACCAACGCAGAAAGAAAGTGATAACCTTGAATTTTTTAGCAAAATGTTTTTTGAAACTGCTCCGTTCAGTATTTAATTTATAGAAGGACACTGAGTGTCTAGTTATTCTTTTGGTTCAATCGTGGACGATTGAACTAACAGAGAAGAGGACGATTGAACCAATGGAAGACACTGTTTGAAGACTACTCCAAGCAACGCTTCTACCTGCTCCCCGTAAATTTCACTGCTGGACCAGTTCTATAATAGTCAATCTCTTTCTGGTTCACTACATAAACAGCTTCCCATTTTCTTCCGCTTGCGGTAAATTCCTCCGCTGTCATATCAAGCCAATGCTTGGTTCCATCTCCATTTATTTCCCATACTTTTGGATCTCCTTTCACTCTCACCAGAGCTGATGGCTTATACAGCCTCAGAACATCATAAGGCACGACCTTTATATCAAGTGCCCTGAGATGACCATAAAACTTTATAATTTTTGAAGACTGTATCCATCTTCTGAATTTTCCTTTTATCACATACACTTTGTAACCATTGTTTGCTCTAACCAACTTCCCCTCATAATCTGTTCTTCCCTTTTCTGTTTCAGCCGCAGGTTTGTAAAGAATGCTGTCTGAAACAACTTCTGAAGCCCTTCCCCATTGAGTGAAGAACTTCACAAAAACAGTGTACTTGCCTTCTTTGCACTGCTGCCTGCCGCGGCACAGATCCCAGCGGTAAGAAGCGCTGTAGGGAACCTGCCCGCTTGACTCTTCTTCCTTAAAATCAGGGCTATTAGAAATTGCCATTCTTGCCGCATCCGGTCCTCCACTCAGGCTCAAAACAACGGTGGACCTTTCCGCTGATTCTTTTCCTTCGTTGATTGTTACCCTAAATCCTCCCGCTGGCGGGCGCGGCAGGCGGAACATTTCAGGAGGAACTCCTCCATTTGTTTCATCGTTATCATTCAGCGAACTGCAGCCTGGATCATCAGGATAATCAACTTTGCCGTCGCCATCATCGTCAATGGCGTTATTGCAGGCTGGCCTGACTCCTTGCGGACGCCAATCGGTTTTGACTTTATAGTCAACCGACTGGCAGGAATCAGTATTCAGACAATTAAAAACAATCCACCCGATATTTTCTCCCCACGCGTAGCCCAGAAAATTGCCGGCTGAATCAATACTCACTCCGCCATAGGTTGGGTTAAAATTTATCCAACCGGCGTTTTCCGACCAAGCATAGCCAGAAAGATTTCCTTGTCCATCGTTGGAAACTTTATAATCCACAGTGGAACAAGAGTTGTCATTTGAACAGTTTAAGGAAATCCAACCTATATTTTCTCCCCAAGCGTAGCCGGTAAGTTCGGAATCTGTGATGTGAACATTGCAGTCAGAACAGCCAAAGTTTATCCACCCCGCATTCTCCGACCAGGCATACTTATAGGTGGAATCAACAGTGCCGTCAGTGGTTGAAGCAAAAATAGACTTTCCTAAAAACAAGAATAAGAATCCAAGAATCCCGCCAGCAACAAGAGCCGCGCTCAATGCTATATTTTTGCTTATTGCCTTGCGCATAATTGTTTCTCTTCTTGATGTTTCTCTTCCTTCTTGATGCACAATGTCTATGGACATTGGTTGTCAAGCTTCAACAAAAATAATCAAACATCTACCCGCAGAAAATGAAGTCTTCATTATTACGGAGCCGGGCGGACGCATCGCACGTATTCCGAATTGGTCTTCAGGGTGCTGAAGGTGCCGCCATGGGACAAGGTCGTGAGCCAAGCATAGGTCGTATCCCAGGAACCCACCGTCCCAGACCAGTAAAAGCGACCAACGCCCGAGGCTTCTAGGTTACCGTAGGAGCCGTCAATGTATGCTTGCATCAGTTGTTTTTGGTGCGGTAGATACCAACCAGTTTCTCCATGGCCGCCTGATGTGCAAAGCTGGGAAGCAGTCAGCGAGTTGTTGTTTGCTCCTGAACTGTCCCAAGTATAAGTTGCCGGCGATGTATCGGAAAAGCTGGCGCAACCAACTCCATTGCAGGGCAGACTCCAAATGAGGTTGGTGCAGTTGTCTTTAGCGTCGGCAGAAGCAAGCCCTGTTCCACAGTAGTTGTTGGCGGCATTGCACTGCGTCCAACCGCTTGGACATTCATATCTATCAGAAGGCGGAGAACCGCCGTTGTTGTAATCATCTACTCCGCCATTTGCTTGAGAACCGCCGCTTATTCCCTGACCAGTGCCGTTAAAAAGGTTAGCTAAAAGCGTGCCTGCTGTTCCGCAATAAGTGTTGCCAACGCCAATAGAGCCAGCGGTTATTGTCAGAGTGCCTGTGGAGTTATTGGAAGTATCATTGGAGCATACATTGGCTAAATCAGGAAAATCCAAAGTGGCAGTTTGTCTGGTGCCGTCTGACTGCCACCACTCTACCGAACCATTGCTTGAAGTGATGCTGGTGCCGTCTCCAGCCAAATCAGTAATAGTCCCTGAAGCGTTAGGTAATGGATAAGTGGCTGAGGGATAAGCGCCGACGGAAGAAACGCCAAAAGTTGTTCCATTTTTAACCGTAGCCGCTGAGAGATTAGTAGCGTCATAAGTTCCCGCCACTGTGGCTGTCGTCAAGACTTTGGAAGAGTCAGAATCACCGTAAGCAGAGCCGTTTACACCAAGATAGCTTGTCCCGCTAAGAACTTTTGTGGGATCTATAGTCGGAATAGCGTTGTAAATCTGAGAGAGAGTATAAAATGTGCTGGCTGGCGAGCCACTGGGTTCAAAACTATGATTTCCTTCTGTTGCCGTTGCGTTGGTAGTTAAACGAGCGTAAATGTCAGCCAAAGTATATCCTGTCGCTCCTGGGCTTGACGATGGACTCAAAGAACCAGCCTTGACAAAAGCAGAAAGCGCCAGCGCTACTGCCAGCGATGCCATCGCCAGAAAAATCGCCTTCTTTTTTGTCAATTTTAACAATCTTTTTCCAATGATTTCTTTCTGTTTGGCTGATTGGCTTTTATCTTTCTTTGACAAATTCCTTAGTAAAGAGAAAACAGCTTTTCTTTTGCCTCCGACTTCTTTATTCATAGCTTTTTTCTTAAAAGTTTTCTTATAATATAATGATATTTACGACAACCCCAGCAATTGCGCTTACTTTTACTTCGTTTGAATTATAACAAAAACTCTAATCCAGATCAACATCGCGTTCAACATTCTAAAATCTAACCGAAAGAAGATATGATTGCGATTTGTAAATGGTGAACGATTGAACCAACAGAAGAATGCAGGACACCCAGTGCTGCAGGACACCCATTTGCGCGGGACACCCAGTGTCCACGGACACTGGGTGTCAAGGAATGTTTTGTTTCCGTTGGTTCAATCGCGGGATTGAACCAACGTTTTGATTGCAAAGCAAACATTTTTGTTTATGACCTAGTCAGTTCTGAAATCAAAACTTATGGGTTCAATCGTGGACGATTGAACCAACGCATAAGAAGACGATTGAACCAATGGAAAGCTAGTTGCTTCAAACCAACCTACTTTCTACTTCTACTTTCCATATCTGGGAGGTTTGCCGCCTCCGTATTTCAGAAAGTATTTCAAGGCGCTTTTGATATGGATGCGCGCGTATTTTGAAAAAAGCGAGTAAAGCAAAGATTTCCTTTTGCTGGATTGAAAATGATAGTGATACATTACTGCTTGGGGAAAGTAAACAACCTTTTTTCCGCTTTCCCAAAAGCGGCGCGAAAGATCAACATCCTCAAAATACATAAAAAACCTTTCATCAAAGCCGCCAATTCTTTCAAGATCAGCTTTTCTTGCCATTATAGCAGAGCCCATAAGCCAATCTACCGAAATAGGCTTGGTTATCTCTTCTTTCTCAAAAATGTCTCTCATCAGAAATTCATCCAAAATTTTTTTGCCAAAAGAAACTTTTCCCAAAACAGTCCTTCTGCAAATCACAGTAAGCGGCGTATAGAAACGAAAACAGGACTCTTGAACTGTTCCATTTACATTCAACAGTTTGGGTCCTACTTCGCCAACATCCTCGTGCTCTTCAAGATATTTCAGCATTTTCTCAATTGCTTTTTCCTCGTCAATTATAATGTCAGCGTTCACAATAAAAACATAATCCCCTTTGGCTTTTCCAAGAGCAATATTGACCGACTTTCCAAACCCAACATTCTCTTTTATGGGCACAAAAACAACACTGGGAAAATGTTCATTTACCACTTCAAAAGTTTTCTCATCAGCGGCAATATCAGCAAGAATTATTTCCCAATCAAAGTCAGCGTTCTTTAGATTTTTCTCAATCGAACGCAGGCAAATCTTCAAAATTTCAGGGGTGTGATAATGATTGACAATGACTGACAGCTTCATAAGTTTGTTTCTTACTGCTCATCTTCGCTATTCTTTTCAAAAACTACCTTTCAAAAACCTTTTTGTCAATAAAAAGACGGCTCTTGGCTAATATACTTTGAATTATGAAATACCTCACTTTTCTTTCCACTTTTTTGCCTATTCAAACCACTTTTCCATTTCCCTCGCGCCAACCCTTTTCCTGTCCATAACAACTTTTCTCTTTCTTAAAAACAACGGAATATTTCTGCCTAAGTCTCTCAAAACGCGCCAAGTAAACCTTTCAAAGATTGCCATATATATCCATGCTCCCACCTCCTTTGCCAGAAAGTGAGAAAAGTGCTTTGCAAGCAGCAGAGACGGAAAATCGTTCTTAATCTGCATCAACCTTTGATTTCTGAAAGAAAAGTATTTCGCTTTCCTTCCTATTTTCCTTCTTTCTCTTATAATGTCCAAATAATCCTCAGCTGCGCTTTCTCCCGATCCTCTGCCATGGTAGGCAACAGCTTTCGGAGTGTACATTGCTTTCCACCCCGCAAGCCGCAGGCGCCAAGCAAGATCCACATCTTCCTTATACATAAAAAAATCTTCGTCAAAATATTCAAACAATGAGCTTTGAGTCCCTGATTCTGCGCTGCAAGTTTTCATTAGCGGAATTTTCACATCTTCCAACGCCTTTTTTCTGTAAACTGGCGCGGCTCCATCAACTCCAAAAATTTCTCTCTCTTCCTCAAACTGTCCTTTATCAAGTTGACCCTGCCCCGCGCAAATTATTCTTCTGTTTTTCAGCATCTTTAGCCCAACAGCGTCAATCATCCTGAACTTTTTGTTGTTTTCTTTTTTCTCAACCAATCTATCTTTTTCAAAATCATACCTTAAAAGCTTCCCCTGCGCAGAACCTGTTTTTTGATCCTCAAAAAGACCAATGATGTTTCTAATATAGCTTGGAGCAAGAATCGCATCCGAATTCAAAAGCAGCACAAACTCTCCCCTTGCCATTCTGATTGCCTGATTATGGGCGGCGCCAAATCCTATATTTTCGGAATTTCTTATATACACAATATCAAACAAGTCGTTAAAACGAAAATTAGAAGACAGACTGTCTTCTCCAACTCTCTCCATTCCCCTTTTTCGCCAATCAAAACATTTTCCAATTACTTCTTTTCTTTTTTCTTTCCACCCGGCAATTCTTCTGTCAATCTCCTCTCTTGTTCCATCAGTTGAGTTGTTGTCAATTAAAATCAACTCCAGAGAGGGATAGTTCTGATTGATTACAGACTCAATGGCTTTGAAGATGGACTTTTTGTTGTTGTAGTTGATAACACTGACTGTAACTTTGGAAAGAAAGTTCATACTGCTTGACTAAATTGAGAGTTTAGTGTATTGGTGAGAGCAGGAGGTGTTTTATGAACAAGAATTTTACATGCTTCAAGGGGTGTCCAACCCCTTTAAAGAAACTAGAAAAGAGAAAGTACAGCGATGGCAGCTCAGTTTTTTATTGCCCTGATTGCGGGGCAACGCAGCCAGTAGAAACTCCCAGGCGCAAGTGCGCCTCTTTTTTATTTTGTTAGCGACGCCATTCTACTCTAACTGCCAACAAAAATAACCACCCAGAAAACAAGAGATACAGCGTCATCTTTAGAATTTAGAAGAAGCTTTCAGAACACCTAGTGTCCGCCGCTCTGGGTGTTATTAACAATTCGGAGACAAGCCCCCCGAGCTGAGATTTCCGCTACGCTGTTAAAGGGCAGCGCTATCACTATTATTTTTACTGACAAAGCCTTCTTTTTAGACGCTACTTTTCTAATTTAAGCGAAACAACTTTTGAAACGCCGTCGCTTCCCATTGTGATGCCGTACAATACATTTGCCTCCTTCATTATTTCCCTGTTATGCGTCACGAGTATAAACTGTGTTTTAGAAGAAATGTCTTTAATAATACGCGAGAGTTTTATAGAGTTAGCTTCATCCAAAGCGGCATCAATTTCGTCAAGAAATGAAAAGGGAGGAGGATTGTTTGATATTATAGCAAAGAGGACGGCAATTGAGGTGAGCGCTCTTTCACCGCCAGAAAGCATACTTAAACTGTTTACTTTTTTGCCCGGTGGAGCGGCGTTAATCTCAATTCCTCCAATTTTCTGCCTTCTGCTTCCGCTACCTTCCCGCTCCTCTGCCCGTCCTGCTCTGCCCTCACCCTCTTCTTCCCCCTTGAAAGAATCTGAATACTTTATAGAAAGACTTGCCTTTCCTCCGCCAAATATAACCTTGAAGTATTTATCAAATTCCCTATTTATGTTCCTAAAGGAACTTTTAAACATTTTTTCAATTTTTCCTTCCAACTCCTTAATCACTTTCCTTAGGGACTTTGACGCTGCTGTAAGGTCATCCAGCTGCGCCGACAAAAATTCAAATCTCTTTTTTGTTTCCTCATATTCATCTACAACCAAAGGATCAATCCCGCCAATCTGTTCAAGCTGAGCTTTCAGTTTTCTTACCTTCAATTCAGATTCTTCTTCGTTAAAATATTCCTCTTTGCGGCAAGATTTTAGACTGCCGCTTCTAATCTCATCCAGAAGCTTGTGGCTTGCGCCAAGCTCGCTTTTAATTTTCTCAACTAAATCCTCTTTTCTGACTTCAAACTTAGCCAGTTCAATGTTCACTAAATTCAGCCTGTCCTTAATCCTGTTCAACTCTTCTTGCTTCAACTGCAACTCCTTCTCAAGCTGAAAAAACATCTCGCGTTTTTCCTGTTCTTTTCTGTTTAATTGATATATTTTTTCTTTAATCTCCTCATATCTTTTGCTGTATTCTTCTATTCTGCGGGAGATCTTTTCTTCTTCAGCTTCCAGTTTTCTTAAAGCGCTGTCGTCAAACTTGATCCTGTCATCAGTCTGACTAATCTTGCCCTCTTTTACTTCACCAAAAAGACTTTCTATCATTCTCTTAATACCAACTCCTTCTTTCAAAACTGACTTAACATCATCCAAACTGGCAAGTTTTTCTATTCTGTTCAGCAACTTGTTGTATGCTGAAGCTATAGCAGAAATTTTTTCTTTTACATATCCCAAATTTATAGGAACATATTCCGGGTTCTCTATTCTTTTTTTTCTTTCTTTTTCAATCTGTATCCTGCCTCTTACAACAGATAGATTCTTTTGAAGATCATTTAGAGCTTCCTGCGCTAAGTTCATCTCTTTCTGCAGGAGATTAAACTTCCCGCTGTAATCCTCGCCAGCATTCTTGGTTTGAGATAGCTTGTTTTTCGCTTCATTCACCTCTCTATAACACTTCTCCAGCATCTTCTCCAGTTTTTCCTTCTCCATCTGACGCTTTTCGTTGTCTCTATTAAGCCTTGCCCATACACTTGAGAACAACTTTTCTTGTTCGGCAGTCAATTCTTTCTCAATATCGCCTCTTTTTTGCGCTCTGCTTGCCTGCCGGCGCAAAGAGTTCAAACGAGGCTGTATTTCACCCAAAAGATCAGTAACTCTCTGCAGGTTTCTTTGGGTTAACTCAAGTTTGTTTATCGTCTGCTGTTTTTTTATCTGGAATCTTCTGACTCCTGTCGCTTCTTCAAATATAATCATTCGCTCGGCTGGAGAGGCAACTAAAATTGAATCAGCCATTCCTTGATTGATAACGCAATATCCTCTCTGACTCACACCGGACCTGGCAAGCAAATCCACAATATCCGTCAGACGCACGCGGTTCTTGTTTATCAAATATTCGCTCTCACCGTTTCTAAAAAGCTTTCTTGTCAAAACAACCTCCTCATAGTCAAGAGGTATTCTCTTATCACTATTATCAAGATAAAGCGAAACAATTGCCGCGCTCATTCTGGACTTTTTACTGCTGCCAGTGAATATCACATCCTCGCTCTTTTTTCCGCGCAGACTTTTCATACTCTGCTCACCCAACGCCCATCGCACAGCATCAGCAATATTTGACTTGCCCGAACCATTAGGACCCACTATTGCTGTCACTCCTCTTGGAAAATCAAAAGTTGTCTTATTGGCAAATGATTTAAACCCAGAAATTTCTAGTCTCTTCAGGTACATTATTAAAGAAAGTTAAAGTTCAGAATTAACAATCTCCTACTGATTATAAGCAACATTCTAAAGCTCAAGTGCTTTTGCAAGTTGCTTTATCATTGAAACAACAACCGGCGGAGCCATCAAGCTATGTGAAGGAACTCCCTTGTTGTCAGAAACCACCCATGGCTTTTCAACTACCTCCACCTTCTTATCTTTCTCGTTCCAGCGGTAGCTATATTCAGGAGTAAGCTCATAGTCATCAACATAGTCTTTTGCCAGATTCACAGGCACTGCGTTTCGCAGAAGAACTTTTGGAATTCCATGAAGAGAAAAAGACTTTTTCAAAAGCTCTTCATCCAATTTCAGCCTCTCTCTAATCGGCTCTATCCCAAGCTCATCTCCCTCTTTTCTTGTCATAATAACCTGTTCACATTTTGGATTGTCGCATAGAAAAAAGAATTCTTTCTTCTCCTTGTCATACCCTATATTCTCGCTTTTGACCGGCAGCAGCTTCAAATTTCTTGGAGTATTGCACTTAGGGCAAACAACTCTCCATTTTATTCTTTCGTCAATCACTTTTTCCGGCACATCAATCAAAATAAAAATATCGGCATCGTATCTGTAGCCTGCCAGGTCTCTAAAAAACAAAGAGTATGAAATTTGATCAAGCCCTCTTGGAAAACCATCAATAAAAAGAGTTTTCTTTGGAAATTTATCTATTTCTCTTTTGACAAGAGTCAAAACAAATTCTGTCGGGAGGAGCGTTTTTGTGTCCCTTTTTGAGAAAGCTTCTAGGACCTCTTCCATAGAAACAAAACCCCTGTAATTCTTTCTTAAATATTCTTCTATCTCCTCTTTCTTCTTTTTATCTTCTATTTCCTTTTCAACATTCCTTATCATATCGCCGATAGAAATATGTCTTACATACTTTTCTCCCACCACCTCTCCAAACATTTTGGAATACGTCCCTTTGCCAGAATTTTTCTTGCCTAAAAGATAGGCAATAAAAGTGTTGCCTTCTTCAAAAAAGTTTCTCAGCTTCTCAATTTCCCTGCCGGCTTTTGTCAAAAAATACTTTTCCCGCTGTCGTGGATCCGAGAGATCAAACTTTTGGCCAACTCCCTCCATTTTCGTTTTGAAAATTGGAAATTCCATAGGCTTCTAGTTAGCGAATTAATCTTTTCTTTATCTTGCTCATATCCCTCTGCTTGTCATCAATTGCGCCCAAATAAATCAAGACCGCAATAATCTTTTCTAAGCCGCTGATTTTAGAAACGCTCCAATGCCGAACTTGTCAAACTTCTTGTGGGGATAGAGTAAGTACTTGATTTTTATCTTGCTTGCAATTGCCTCTTCAACAATTTCATCGGCTATGTTGTCCGCTTTAGCCATTTCAACCTTGCATTTTGGACAAGACTTTATATAAGAGGAAATATAGCGACATCTGGAACATACATAACCATGCTGACGGCAATTTCTGCCTATGACTAACATCTTGACATTGTGAAGGTAAAAACTTTCCAAAACTGAATCTATTCCAATAGCAGAGAGGCTTTTTCTTCCACCTGAATTGTCAAACAAATTCTTGACTATCTCAGCCTCAACTTTTTTCTCATGTTCGCTTATAACCTCCATACTTTTCTCCTTAATGCGATTCAACCTATAACCTTTTATAATGCGATAAGAACCCACTAGTTTTTCTTTTGACTTTTCATCCAAAACATTTATGAACATTTCCACAAGTTCCTTGTGGGCTCCTATTACCAAGCTGTCAAACTTGGTTTTTTTGTATCCGAGATAGTCCCTTGTTTTCCTAGCAACTTTTTTCAAATGCCTATTTAAATGATCCTGGATATGCCCTTGGACTTTCGTCTCTCTCAAGCCTTTCCATTCTGAACGAGCCGCATTAATTCTCTGTGGAACTTCGCTGCACAAAATTTCTGAAATTTCTTCAATTTCACCAAGGAAAATACTGAAAAATCTTGCTTTATCCCTCTCCAGAAAAACAACAAGATAACGCGGATATTTTTCCAGTGTTTTAAGCAGTGGATGGATGTAAAATCTTCGTTCAACAACAAATCTTGAAGGAATGTAGATTGGAATATAGTAAATCCTGCGCATTCCTTTCAAGTTGCAAAAAATAACGATTGATCTTGCTCCAGAGGGAAGCTTCAAAAGCCTTATCTTCCCCTTTATCTCATCAGCAATCTCTGACATTTTTCTTTTCATTTTGTCAGAATAGGACTCGTCTTTTTTTATTTTTTGGATAACACTTGATACAACGGAATTGGCTTCTGAAGTGAAGTTTCTGTCGGCTTTCACTCCAACATAAAGGCTAATTGCAGCGCCACTATTATCCTTCTTGGATAATTCTTCTATATCCTTTTTGGTTAAAGCTTTCGCTTTATTGACACTGTTAGTTTTTACCATTGTCTTTAAAGTTAGAGTTAAAACTTTGCCTGAAAAAAAATTATCGCTGTGAAAATCCCAGAGTGAAACTGGTCGTCAAATCACTCAAAAACTTAAAAGATCTACAGAGCTTAGGGCTCACTTTTGCCAACAGTTACAACTGATCCTGAAGTCTAAAGTGCATAAATTCCATAAAGCTGATACTCTTTAGAGAGTCTGAGTAGAGAGACATCTACCGGCAGTAGGAAAACAGCACCTAGCTTACTGTCAAAAAGCACCCTGTGAGGAGAATTATAGCACAAATGATATACAAAGTACACTATTTACATTCAACACTCCAAGATACTTAATCTTCCGACAGCCAGTGTCCAAGGACACTGGCTGTCCAGACATCCGATGTCCAATCTCAGTTAGAAAATATATTGCACAACAAGGTCTTACTTCACTTAGATAGTTAAACTGCTTGACGCACTATTCTGCACTACAAACACTGTTCTATGACATCAAACGTGAGTAGATACTTCAATAAAAAACAGACTAGAACTGATTTAAAAAAAGAGGTTTTTAAACCTCTAGTGTAGCCGCAGCTTTTTTTCGGACAATAATTAAATAAAGTCTCTCGACATTCTAGATTTGAGGAATTCCTGTACACCACGAAAGGTAGTGCCGCATTCTTCACACACCAACCTGTCCCTTGATATTGATACTGACACAGCTACTGCTCCACACTCTGGACATCTAATTTGAGTGGTAGGAATGCACAAAGCGCCCACCACTTCCGTCGTTCCAAATTTTTCTTTAATTTCTTTGGGAGACAAGAATTTTTCCTTTTTACTCAATAATACAACCTCCTTTCTCATACTCTCTCAAAACCAAAAACCTGTCAAGAGACTGCATCGGCTCATTTATCCCTAACCAAAACAACCCGGGAGGATTACTCCCAAGTCGTTAGGCGTCAGCAGAAATTTTTCCGAATGATTCTTGCCTTTATGTTAGATAGTAAAAAAAGAAAGGGTAAAGTTTGAAATTCCGAACCAATAGAGGTATTCTATTGGTATGGAAAA
>CAYWAL010000015.1:0-19440 GCA_964456605.1 uncultured Candidatus Saccharibacteria bacterium
GCCCTCAGGATGACGTGCAGAGTGTCATCCTGAGCGCTAGCGAAGGATCCCGTGTGGAGAAAGACAAGACATACTGCCATGGATATCACTTTTTTCTACGGGATTCTTCGCTTCGCTCAGAATGACAGTGAGGCGGGATCATTCGGGCTTTGCCCTCAGGATGACAGTGTTTTCTCTAAAGGCAAATGGCTCTACAGAAAGTATTAGTTTTTAGCTTTTCCATTCCATTTGTTCTATTTTTTGAACAGCCGCATCCACTTTCTTTTCCCAGTTTTCTCTATCCGAATTCACCTCGTCAATCATATCAACCAAAATATCGTCAATTCTGTCATTGAACTTGTTATAACTTATAGCAGTCTCTGCCTGGGAAGCAAAAACACTGACTTTGTCGTTCAAGTTAATCTGTTCTGCTATTAAATCTTTTCTTGCCGCGGCTTTCCCCGTCGAATTCAAGTACAACTTGTTATTTTCTCTCTGAACCGCAAAGCTTAAAAAACTCCAAGCTATTTTTGAACAATCTATCTTATCAAGCATCTTGGGAGGATCGACTCTGCAGTTGTTGCTTTTAGAGACAACAGGCGTCCAAACATTGGAAAAATTTACAACTGTTGAGTTGGCAATCTGCGGCATTTTCGCTATGCCATAGTTCAAATCTGGATTCAGGACCAGCAAATTTTTTTCCTGATAGCTGTAGTTGAACATCATAGCCGTTCGTTGATGCGCAAAAGCTTCAACTGAATTTTCAAATTTATCATTCCAAGAATATACTTCCTTTCTTGGATCTGAAAATTCAGTATAAAAAATCACTGCTCTTTTCCCAGGCTCTCTTTTTTCAATACCGCTTTTCGCCTTAACCTCTATTTCCTTGTTTATGTCAATGTTGCCGTTTGCGTCCACTACCTTTGCCCCGCCCTGCATCATAAGCAAAGCTAATATATCAGAAGCTCTGTTGATATTCCTGCCGCCCCCAAAAGCCGCCCCAGATTGAACAATATTGCCGTCCTTATCAACAACCGTTAGCTTTTTTACATCCTCTTTAAATTCCCTCCAGGTTGCAGGAGGATTTTCTATACCGGCTTTTTCAAATAAGTTCTTGTTATAGTACAAAGCCAATGAGTCAGAGTAAAGAGGAAACCCATATAACTGTCCACCGTAAAACAAACTTCTTATTGTCTCTGTGGGAAACAGATCCAATAGCTCTTCATACTTAACCAGATTATACTCTTCTTCCTCCGCTTTATTTGCTTCAAGTGGATCAAGCCAGCTGACATACCTTCTCAGCCAATTATTGTTTATCATAAAGATATTCGGCTCCTTGTTCTCCTCTTTTGCTCTTTGCAGACTTTCTTCGTAAGAACTAAACTCTTTCTTAGTGTATTTTATGCGAACTTCAACTCTCTGCCCGTTAAAATGGTATGTTTTTGCCTCAAATCGCCGTATTATTTGATCCCAGTCATCAGAGCTATCCCACAGACCCCAAAATTCCAGTGTTACTTCTGCCGGCCTTTCACTCTTTGGAAGCGGTCTCTTGAAAAAAGGGTAAACTGTCACAAAAACATAGCCAGCAGCCAGCAACAACACTATCAAAAATACTACAAGTATTGTTCTTCGGAACATCTTGTTGCCAATTAACCGTAAATTGCTAGAAACGTTTCCTTCTCCAATCTAATAATCATCGTCAAGACTCTTATCCCTCCTTCTTTTCAAGAACTGTGGAAATTTTTCTTCAGCCCATTCAATTAGCTTTCTTTCACCTTTTGTAAACTTTGCCATAACAATAACCGCCAGTAATTAGCATTAAAAGCAAAGAAGTCTAAAAGAAACAAAAACCGAAATGAAAGCTCCACCAAAACAATTTCAACTGCAAAGCATACAGTAATAGAACATACAACAATAGAAACAGCTAAACCTAATTACAAGTTTCTTTTCTGACTGCTGATTTTTAGATCCAACACATTCATCTGGAGCTCTCTATTCCCATTCCACTCATTGACTTCAAGTTGAAACACTACATCAACAATATCCCCCCAACGAAGTCCGCGGTCGCTGCCCGGCATTTTTTTCACTAATTCTCCCAATCCAAATCCAATGGCGCTAAAATGTTTTTCAACATCGTCCCTAAAAAACTTAGCTTTTCTTTCTTCACCAGAGACATTCTTCAAATTTGATCGAGAAGTTGTTTTCAGAGAAAGCTTGAGATGAGAATCACCGTTCCCAACAGTTCTTACTTCATAAACTTCAAGATTTTCAACTAAAAATATCGGTTTTTCATTTCCCTGCCCAAATGGATGAAACTTTTCTATCTCATCAAAAAGCCGCCAATTTATTTGAGCAGGTTCAACTTTGCAATCTATGTTTATTGAAGGAACAAGATACTCGTCTTTCAAAACTTCATTCGCAATAGAATTTATTCTTTTTTTGAATTCCTCTAAATTTTCATTTTTTATTCTCAATCCGGCTGCCTGCGAATGCCCTCCAAACTCAAGAAGAATATCTCTGCATTTCTCAATTGCCTCTATGAGATTGAACTCGGGAATACTTCTGCCGGATCCTATACTCTCCTTTTCTCTTTTCTGCAAAACCAAAAACGGTCTTGAGTATTCCTCGACAAGCTTTCCCGCAACAAGTCCGACAATGCCCACTTTCCACCCCTCTCCTTGTTCAACCACAACTTTCGGCAAAGAATCATACTTTTTCATTCTTTCTTTTATTTCTTCTATAATCTGTTCTGTAAGCTTTTGCCTGCTTCTGTTGTTTCCTTCCAGTTTCAGAACCAGCTTTTCCGCTTCTTCTTCGGACTCAGCCACGAGAAGTTTATAAGAAGTATTTGCGTGATCCATCCTGCCAGCCGCATTAAGACGAGGAGCCAACATAAAACCCACAGCATGGGCATCAATAAGCTTTTGTTTGCCAGCGCCAGAGTCACTTCCCCTCTTTGCAATCCCTGCTCTGCCAATCAGCTTTTTAAGTCCGATACGCCTTGTTTTATTGAGAACTAAAAGGCCATACTTGGTCAAGGTTCTGTTCTCACCGACAAGATTTACACAATCAGCAATTGTTCCCACAGCCGCCAGATCTAAAAACCATTTTTCAAATCCGACAGTTGCCGCCTTTTTATCCCTCAAGTTTTTGTACTTGCCGCTTCTCAAATTCCTAAACAGCGCCTGAACAACCTTGAATGCAATCCCGGCTCCCGACAAATCTTTAAAAGGATACAAGCAGCTTTCTTGCTTTGGATTTATAACTGCTAAAGCTTCTGGTACTTTTCCTAAAACATGATGATGGTCAGTGATAATAACATCCATCCCAAGCTCTTGAGCCAACTTTACGCTGGAAAAATTTGAAATTCCGCAATCGACGGTTACAATCAAATCTGTTCCCTCTTCTCTAATTTTTCTTATAGCTTTTTCGTTCAATCCATAGCCTTCAAGTTCCCTATCTGGAATATATACACCCACAAATTTCTCAGCCTCATCTTTTTCCATCTGACATACAACCGATTTTAGCTCCACAAAAGCGCTTATCATAATAACGGAAGCAGTAACACCATCTACATCATAGTCGCCATAAACCAATATTTTTTCATCCCTTTCCAACGCCCGAAAGATTCTTTTCACAGCTTTGCTCATCCCTTTCATCAGAAACGGATCATGCATATCTTCTTCATAATCAGGATTGAAAAACTCATCAACAAGGGCTTGGTTTGTAATCCCCCTATCCCAAAGAAGCTGCAGAGTAACAGGCGAAAGCTCTGGAAACTCTCTGGCAAACTGCTCAGGATATCTTTTGTTGATCAGCCAACGTTTCTGCATAAAAAAACAAAAGCAACTGATTACTTTCTGCCGTAAATTAGAGAGAACCTTTTATACTGGCCTCATTCTCCTCTATTGCACTCACTTGCTCTTTTTTTGATCCTTGCGAATTCTTTGTCTATATGCTCCTGAATCTCGCGAACCAACTGTCTATTTTCAGGTTTCAAAAGATGCCTAAACCTCTTCTGTGATTTTATCCACTCTATAATCGGTTTCCTTTCCTGCGGCTCATAGTTCAGAATAAACTTTCCATGGTCAACTTCATAAAGAGGCCAGAAGTTTGTCTGCACCGCTAAATCCGCAATGCGAACAGTAAGCGCTGGATCATATCCCCAACTTCTTTGGCAGGGACTAATTAGATTTATAAAAGAGGGTCCATCAACTTCAAGTGCGCGTTGAACTTTTCTCACCAGATCCGCAAAATGAGAAATTGAAGCTTGGGCAACATAGTTTATATGATGTCCTTCTATAATTGAAGTTAAGTCTTTTCGATACTCTGTTTTTCCTTGTTTTACCCTGCCCACAGGCGAGGTCGTGGTATGAGATCCTCTGGGGGTTGCGCCTGACCTCTGATTTCCAGTATTCATATACGCTTCATTATCATAGCAAATGTACAAAAATTGATGCCCTCTTTCTAAAGCTCCAGAAAGACTTTGGAGTCCAATGTCATACGTCCCCCCGTCGCCGCCGACCACCAAAAACTTGATATTCCGAGGCAGCTTTCTCGCCCACTTTGGCCTATCTTTTGGTTTCTTTCTAAGAAGAACTTTATACGTTTCAATAATGCCGCTTGCCGTGGCAGCCGCATTTTCAAACGCATTATGCATCCAAGGAACATTCCATGCAGTATACGGATAAATTGTTGTAGCCACTTCTAGACAACTTGTGGCATTGATGACAACAACTGGATCCTTTATTGCTGAGAGAACCAGTTTCATATTGATAGGTTCCGCACACCCAGAGCACAACCTGTGTCCTGAAGTCAGCTTTTCTTCTATTTGCGCTTGTGACAGTTCTGCAAGATTCATAGTGATTGTTATTTATCTAGTTTTCAAAGCCATTTTTTATGCTCAAAGAACAACATCAAGGCAAGAGTTGTTGTGACCATCAGAATAAATACAATCCAAAATCCAAAAGGTGAATCAACAAACGGCATTCCGTCCGTAACATTCATTCCAAAAATATTGGCTATCAAAGAGAGAGGAAGCAAAACAACAGAAAAGGCAGTCAATATTTTCATCGTATCGTTCAGTTTGTAGGAAAGCAGAGACTCATTTGTATGTTCCAGCGCTTCAATCATTTCCTTATGATTTTCAAGGTTGTTCCAAACTTTCATATTTGATCCGATCACCTCCGCCGACATTCTCCACAGTGTCTCGTCTTCTATTATTTTCGAAGTCATTCTAGACAAGCTTTCAAGAACCATTCTTTGGGGCTTTATTATCCTTCGGAAGCTGATAATATCTCTTTTTACGGTGGCAATCTCACTCACCATTTTACCTTCATTGCCATTGAAAATTTCTGTCTCAATATGGTTTATATGATCATCTATGTAATCCAGCATCGAAAGCCTTGCATTTATCAACTTATCAAGAATTCTATAGAGTAAATGAACGGCACTGTTCTTTATGTAATAGTTTCTGTAAGATTCATCCAAAGTACATTTTCTAAACATTTTCTCAAGCTCAGGAAGAGTGCCAGTGTAACTTGTGATCAGAACGTTCTTAAACAGAATCGCATCTAGTTCTGTTGAGACTGTCTTCCTGCTTTTGCGGATAAAAACTGGGAAGTGAATCACAACAAAGAGATAATCCTTGTATTCCTCAACCTTGGGTCTTTTGATTGGCGGAATATATTCTTGCAGAATTGAAGAACAAATGTTGAAGTTTTCCCTCAAAAACTTCACATCTTTTTCATCCGGATTCTGTATGTTTATCCAAGTAATGCCGCTATTTTTTACTTCCTCTTGCATATGATCCTGCTTGAATTTTAGAGATGATTAATATTAATTATTAGCTGAATCATAATGTTACAGTTAGATGCCAACGAGGTGATAGGATCAACCAATTTTGAACCGCCTTTTGTTATCATTATATCTTTTATTCTTAAAATTGACAAATCCTCTGTCGCAGAGTCAACACTGCATTTTACACATGGGCACTAAAGTTTCAATAGCACCAATGTTGAATTGAATCATCGCAGGAAACAAAAATTTTTGTTCCCTACCTGCAGTCTACTACTATTATACCATCCCTGATATGATCCAATGCTTGCAACAGACGGCCTGCGACAGAGATGCTGTGATGCAGCCGGATCACATATATATAGCAAGTAAACCTTGCTATTACAGTTATTGCCATAACTTTGGGATCTTTCGCTATCGCTTGGGATGGCAGAAGCTATGGCTGTGGCATTAGTCGCCCTCTATTTCCTCTATTGCGTCTGCGATAGACTTGACCACATTCTTGTCAAGCGGATCTGGCAATATGTTTTCAGCGTTTGGACTCTCAACACAATTCGCCAACGCACTTGCGGCAACCATTTTGATCTTGCTTGTAACTTTTGTGACTCCGCTGTTCAAGAGTCCCCTGAAAAGTCCAGGGAAAGCAAGAACATTGTTTATCTGATTCGGAAAATCACTTCTTCCTGTTCCAACCACTGCCGCACCTGCCTTCTTTGCAAGATGGGGCATAATTTCGGGAATAGGATTTGCCATTGCAAAGACTATTGAATCATTTTTCATCGATTCAACCATCTCTGGCGTTACTATCCCCCCCGCAGATACTCCAATCAGAACATCGGCATCGACTAAAGCATCTTTTATTTTTCCCTTTATATCTTTTCTGTTAGTCACTTTGAGCAACTCTCTTTTTGCTGGATTCAGATCTCGTCTCTCGCTGCTTATGATGCCTTTGCTATCGCATACAATTACATCTTCTGGTTTTAGATCGCGCGATATCATTTCTGCAATTGCAGTCCCAGCCGCTCCAGCTCCAATGATTACAATTCTCATAGAACTTATTTTTCTGCCAATGACCTTCGCAGCATTAATGAGAGCAGCAACAACCACTATTGCCGTTCCATGCTGATCATCATGCACAACTGGTATTCCAATATCCTGCAATTTTTTCTCAATATAAAAACATTTTGGTGCGGAAATGTCCTCCAGATTTATACCCCCAAAGACTGGAGCTATATTTCTCACCGTTTTGACAATTTCTTCTGGATCTTGAACATTTAAACATATCGGAAACGCATCAATATCGGCAAGCTCTTTAAACAAGAGAGCCTTTCCTTCCATCACAGGAATCGCCCCTTCCGCTCCAATATTACCTAATCCCAAAACAGCACTTCCATCGGAAACAACTGCTACTGTGTTTTTCTTGATTGTGTATTCTCTTGCCAACTTCTTGTCTTTTGCTATCACAGAAGACACTTCGGCAACACAAGGAGTGTAGACAAGAGCCAAATCCTCTCTCCTGGCAAGCTTGAATTTGCTTTTAATTTCCAATTTCCCGCCAGTCTTCCTATGTAGCTCTAAAGCTTTCTCACAGTTCATAGCATTATAAATTACTTTTTACTTGTTACTTGCCTTTTTCGCTTACCTTTGCTCAAAACAATTTTGTCTAAATCTCTCAAAAATATTTTTACAGTAACAGGACCGACTCCCTTAAATTCCAACAGCTTTTTTTCCAAATCCTTTTTGTCCTTTGACCTGTGAAAAAGATTAGTCAAAGTTCCATATTCCTCTTTGAGCTTTTTTGAGATATCCAAAAGTTTTGTTGCAGTTGAAAAATCATATCTAACATAATGACCTCTGTCTAAAATTTCCACTAGTTTGTCCCACCCTGCTTCAAGAATCTTATCAGGACTTGTCAAGCCCTCCTTTTCAAATTCAAAATAGGTCCTTTTCGCCACTTCCTGTTGTATTGGCTTTCCAAACAAGAGGCATGCTAAAAACCATTTGAAAATTTCGCCTTCCTTATTCTTGCCGGACTTCAAGTTAATGCCAAGATCAACTGAATATATTTTCTTTTTCACTTTCTTCATAAAAGGCCATATAAAACACTACTTTACTTCGAGCTACAAATGTCTCTCAAAGAAAGCATGAAGAAAAAGCAAATAAGAGAATTTCTTGCGGTGTGCCATTCAATGGCAAAATCGCCTATTGCTCTCCTACCTTCTTCCTAATTCTCTCAATGCCATCTTTATTTTTTCTCCTACATCCTTAATATCTTGAGGAACTTTTGACAATGCCTTCTGAGCTTCACTTCTGCTACAACCTAAACTAATCAGAGCTTCTATGGCATCTGTATGGTCGTTTATCTCTTCACTTTTTTCTCTAAGTTCAGCCTTATCAAAAGCTGAAAACTTGCTCTTTAATTCTAAAATAACACGCTGGGCAGTTTTTTTTCCAATGCCAGGAACACGTGTTAAAATATCAGGGTCTCCTTTGGCAATAGCAGCCTTTATAGTTTCCGCATCAGCTAAAGACAAAATCCCCAAACTAGCTTTTGGACCAATACCGGAGACAGTCAAGAGAAGCTCAAATAGTTCAAGCTCCTCATAACTTGAGAAACCATACAAGGCAAGTTCATCTTCTTTAACATTCAAATGCGTAAACAATTCAATTTCGTCATTTTCCAGACTCAAGTTTGGCAGAATAAAAATTTTAAAACCTATGTTTCCCGACTTCACAATTATAAACTTGTCTCCTCTAAAGATTATTTTTCCTTTAATATAAGAAATCATAGGCCGCACACTAAATTAGTAACTAGTAGTAAGCAGTGAGGCGGTAAAACAGCACAAGTGCAAAGATGCTGCAGCGGTCTATTTTTACCTTCTAGTTTCTGGTTTTTAGCTTAATCAAAAAAACAAGCATCTTGCAGTTAAATAATAACGCCGTTTGACATTTTCTGCAAATCATAATAATATTTAACCGCAATAACCATAATTTGTAATTCTACCGTATGCCAATCACGAGATCGGCCAAGAAAGCTTTGAGACAAAATATAAAACGGCGAAAGCTGAACTTGAGGACAAAGAACAAAATGAAAGCACTGATTAAAGACTTAAATGAGTTCATAAAGAAACTAGAAAAAACAGGAAAAATTACGCAGGACAATATAAAAGAAGCTCAGGAGAAATTGCGGCTTGTGTATAAAGCTGTTGACAAAGCAGCCAAGAAAAATGTTATTAAAGAAAATACAGCCTCAAGAAAAAAGTCCAGCTTGACCAAGAAATTAAATGCGCTTGTACAAAAGCAATGAGCAATTTTGAGGTATAAAATTCCCAGAAACTGTCATTCCAGAGCTAGTAGTATCACATTAGCCAGAAATTACGGCACTGCCTAATTAAGCATCACCTCTAAAACGACCAAACAATCACTGTATCCTGCTGCTAAAGAAAGAAAGTGTTGTTTTGTCCTGTATAAATATACCTAGCTTACCCAGGCTTGCTTCTAGGCACAAGGAGATGTCTCTAGCTGAAAGTGGAAGTGGAATAACGACCTACATCTGTTACTTTTCCTCACTTTAAAACATAATCAGAAACACAAAGAATTCAAACAAATAATTTCAATAATAACAATAAGCTATGCTAAGAATAAGACTAAGTCGCGTTGGAAAAAGAAATAAAGCTCAATTTAGAATTACTGTTGCTAATGGCCGCAAAGCGCCAACAGGAAAATTTATTGAAATACTAGGCCACTATAATCCTCACACAAAAGAAAAAGTGTTCAAGAAAGAGAGAATTGAATATTGGCTTTCAAAGGGAGCACAACCTTCTGCTACAGTACACAATTTTTTAGTTGACGCCGGAATAATAGAGGGAGAAAAAGTTGTGTCATGGAGACCAAAGAAAAAAGAAAAACAAAATAAAGAGGAAGAAAAGAAGGACGAGAAGGAAGAGAAGAAGGATGAAAAAAAGACTGAAGAAAAAGAGAAATCACAAAAATCAGAAGAGGAACAGTGAAAAAACAAGTAAAAATGGAGTAGGTGGAGTTGACAAATTGCAAAAAATCGTGTATCATTGAGCTGTGAGATGTGGAAGATGGTTGAAAGTTGAAAAAAGCAAGGAAAGGCTTTTTTTAGTAATGAAGTTAAACTGCTTCATTAAATCCAGAAGGCCGAGTGGATAGCAGAGTTCTAATCGGACTGAAAAAGACAAAAATCTCTCTCCTCTCTCTACGGAATTTTGCTTTCGTAGAGCTGTCGCTTTCAGTCTGTATAATTTAGAACTCGCTAGTCACCGGCCTTCTGGATTTTCTATTGCACATTTATTTATCTTGAATCACAGACACCTCAAATCCTCATTATTAACGCAGAATAGAAAGATAAAAGCTAGCCATTCCATATTACAAAGCCCAAATTCAACCATACAAACGGCATTAAAAAAAACGGCAGGTTTTTCTTCTTAAGACAATTAGAATCTGATAAGTTTGTGTTGCAACTTGTGTTGCAACCGTAGAGTTGCAATCATTCTGTCCGCTGCTTTCAAAAGGAGAGGAGTGAAGAATTCTGAATTTATGAATTTACAACGGCTTGATGTCTAACGAGTTTTGGCACCCAGCGTTCGCAAAGACACGAGGCATTCCGGGTTAAACACTGTAGACTAAAAGATTAGTATCTGGAAAGTTCCTCCTTCTAAGCCACAATCATATCTTATAGGGTAGATCAAATTGCTTAACTCACTCTTCCTTCAGTTAGATTTTAGAATGCTGAATACGGAATGTTGATTACAAGACGGACTTTTGATAAGATGAAGGTAGAGAAGATTCAACCCCTGTCCGATTTCAAGATATACAATTCCCAGAATAGGAATATTTGTTCAGAACCTTTCAACTGAAGCAATCCGGCCAGGAGCAAAAAGTTTGACAGTTGGTTAATTAGAGTAGACGGATAAATTATGAGAATATTGTTGACAGGAGAATCCGCAGCAGGACATTTGTCTCCAATTATTGCGATCTACGATGAAATAAGAGAAATTGCCAAGGAGACTGATTTAAAGCCTCTTGAATTTATGCTGATCAGTTCAAGAAGCCATTTTCTTCAAGAAATGTTTGAGGAAACAGGTGTTCCTTACAAGGTTATCAGCGCACCAAAGGTTCGTCACTCTTTTTCATTGCAAAGCGTGCTTGATATTTTTAGAGGTGTGATTGGCTTTTTTCAAGCATTGGTTTATGTTTTTGACTATATGCCAGATGTTATTTTCTCCAAAGGAGGATATGTATCGTTTCCTGTCGTCATAGTAGGATGGATGTTTCGTATTCCTGTAGTTATCCATGAGTCTGATGCGGTTGTCAGTCCAGTTGAAAAATTTATGTTTCACTTTGCCAAAAGAGTAGCTGTTTCTTTTGAAAGCACAAGGGATATTTATAACTCCCCAAAGGTGTTTTTCTCAGGTAATCCCGTGAGGAAATTTATTAGCAAGGGAAGCAGGGAAAAAGGCATAAAAGATTTTGCCTTAGACGAGGAAAAACCTGTGATTTTGATACTGGCAGGAAGCGAGGGAGCAGAAGTGATAAATAATCTAGTGCTCAAGATTCTTCCTGATTTACTGAGAAAATACCAGGTTATTCACCAGTGCGGCATTGGAAATTATGACAAGGTGAAATCGATGGTTGAGAAAATGAATGTTCCTAATTTGAATGATTATCGGCTCTTTCCTTTTTTCAAGAAAAGAATTGCTGACGCATATGCCGTTTGCGATCTTGTTGTAAGTCGGGCTGGTGGCAACACAGTTTCTGAAATAATGACTGTGGGAAAACCAAGCATTCTCATTCCACTCTCTTCGGCAATAAGTGATAGGCAGACAAAAAACGCTTTTTACTACATGCAGGTAGGTGCCGCAGTTTTGATAAGTGAGAAAAATCTCAAGCCGCATTTGCTTCTGGATGCTATTGATAGAATTTTCAAAAGCGACTTGAAAATTCTAGAAATGCGAAAAGCTGCCAGAAAGATGGCTCATCCTGAGGCAGCAAGGAAAATAGCAGAGGAAATTATAAAAGTGGCAAAGTAGGAAGAATGGTGTTGAAAGATTTCTTCCTGCGGACTCAGTTCTGTTTTTTCTTCAGAGATTATAAAGCAGGAGGTATGGACATAAACCTAGAGAGGATCAAAAAAGTGCATTTTATAGGGATTGGAGGGATAGGATTGAGCGCAATTGCCCGGTTAATGAAAGAGGAAGGAAAAGAAGTAAGCGGCTCAGATTTGAGTCCTTCTTTAATTATTGGCGATTTGAAAAAAAGAGGAATTAAAATTTACATTGGACAATCAAAAGAAAATATTTCCACTGATATAGATTTGGTAATCTATACCACCGCTGTGGATGAGGATAATCCTGAGCTTCGGGAAGCAAAAGAAATTGGAATAAGAGCAATCACTTATCCCCAAGCACTAGGCTTAGTTTTTAATGGAAAGTTCGGCATTGCTGTTTGTGGAACCCACGGAAAATCTTCAACAACGGCAATGGCAGGACTTCTTTTAGATGATGCAGGGTTTGATCCTTCAGTGATTGTGGGAAGCATAATCCCTCAATATGGAAGCAATCTGCGGATTGGCAAGGGTAAGTATTTTGTAGCAGAAGCATGCGAATATAAACATGCCTTTTTGAACTTGTATCCCAAAATCATTATTTTGAACAACATAGAACTTGATCACACTGACTACTATAGAGATTTGGAAGACATAAAAAACGCCTTCGAAAAATTTGTTTCACATTTGCCAAAAGAAGGAATACTAATTGTAAACGGAGATGATAAAGGAATTCAAAACTCACAACTCAAAACCCTGCTTGCTGCTAGAAAGGTTTCAGGTTCAAAGTTTAATGCTGTCTCTTTCGGTACAGGAAGTTGTAACAGAGTGCAGGCAAGTAATATTGAACTTGGAAAAAGAGAAACAAGATTTGAAGTGCGTTATGACGGAAAAAGCTTAGGCAAGTTTGCTTTGAAGATGCCTGGCATATTCAATGTCTATAACGCGCTAGCTGTTGTTTCATTAGGGCTTGTTTTGGATATCCCTACTGAAACGATCAAAAGATCACTGGCAAGATATTCTGGGATTTGGAGAAGATTTGAAATAAAGGGGGAGTATATGGGCGCTTTGGTGATTTCCGATTATGCTCACCATCCAAGCGCAGTAAGAGCAGTAATTAGAGCGACAAAGCAATTCTATCCTGACAGAAGGATTTTGGCGGTTTTTCAGCCGCATCAGCATAATAGGACAAAAAGGTTGTACAGCGACTTTCTGAGCAGTTTTGAGGATGCAGATGTCGTGATTCTGTCCGAGATATTTGATGTGGCAGGAAGAGAAGAAATGAGAGATCAAGATGTAAGTTCTTTAGATCTAGTGAACGATATTCAGGCAAAGAGTAGAAAGACAGGAAGGAATATATTTTATGCTAAGGATCTAAATGAAACTAGGAAATTAATAGATAAAAAGACTAGAGCTGGTGATGTTTTGCTAATTATGGGAGCTGGGGATATATATAAGGTGGCAGATGAAATAACAAGCTGTAGCAAGCTATAAACGGTATAGTGTTGATATACTCTCTTCTGACTGATTGTCCGCAATGCTCCATTTTAAATTAGTTAAATTAGTCTGAATACTGCCTAACTTTGATCTACTCTATTCAAGTGTTGAATATGCACCCTGCAACAAATTCACCCCGCCTGCTTAAGCTTAAAATTAAGCCTAAAATAGCAGGCGGGGTGTCTGTTTTGTCTGAAAGTCGGCAAAAATTTAAACTTACCTGACAAAAATAGGCAAGTTCGTGTCGTCAAACTTGGCTCCATCTATTGAACAAAATCCGAACTTATTTTAAAGAAAATCCTGACGCTGACTTTTGATTACCACGCAATGGTGCTCCTTCATCTAACGATGGAGAAGCAAAAAGGAAAAATTTTCTACATTTTATTTTCTGTGCGCCTCTAAAAATTTTTTTTCCAGTTAAGGAATGAAAATTTTTCCTTTTTGCCTGCTCACAAAAGCGCGCCGCTGCTTTCCCACCCTTATTAACTTTTTACTAATTTACTCATTTCTCTTAAAATCCTTTCCAACCTTCTTCTTTTATTTTCTTCTATTGAATCTTCTTTATAGTTTCCCTTCAATTCTTCTAATTCCTTTATATATTCTTCTAATTTCTGAGAGGTAAATTGATTTCTAAATAAATAATATCCTAACTCTATTGCTTTTTGTTTTTCCTCTTTTTCTGTTTTTTCCATTCTTTCAAAGGCTTCTTTTTCTTTTTTCTTTCTTGTTTCTTCGTCAAATGGATCAAAGTTAAAACCAAAGGTTCTTACTCTTCCCACTAAACCAAAATTTCTTTTCCTGTTAATAAAATATTCAGTCCTTTTTCCTGACCAAGGACACATTGCAAAAACTAAAATATCTGTAAAAATAACTGGATCTACTTCCGGAAATAACTCCTTAAGCACCTCGTCTAAGGTTGGATCGTATTTTTCTGAGTCCTCTCTACAAATTCTATCCCGCGACCACTCTAAAAAACAATTTAACATTATTCGAGAAATTATCTTGTTTTTCTCTAAATTCTTTTTGGCTACTTTCCATTCTTTCGGGAAATAATGATCCCAAATGATATGGTTTTCTGGAGAATTAGGAATGTTCTCAAAAAGTTTTTGACAAAAACCATTAAGATGAAACAAATAATCCACATACCAATGATCTCCAATATGCTCTTTTTTATACTCTTCAACATGTTTTTTTAAATTGTCAAAGAAAGAAAAGCTCATTCTTTCTTGGAGTGCCCGTTCTTGAATTTGAATTAAAATAGAATCTAATGTTCTTAATATTTCGTTATAATTTCCCCACTCGTCTAATTTATCTTTTTCTCCTAAATACTTATAATTTTCCCTCCAAATTATAAAGTGCCACTCTAAAATCTGAGAAAACACTCCCCTTGGCTTTGTTAAAAGTATAGTGGAACGAAGCTCTACAAAATTATTAAAATCACCTAATAGTTTAGAAACAATAGTTAAAAATTTATCTTTTTTCCCTAAAAATTTATTAATGGTAGAAGAAAAAATTTCAAAGAAATTCTCTTCATTTTGAGTGGTTATTTTTTGCGTTTTCCATACAGAACCCCACGATTCTTCCATTTCTCTCCGGTTCTCTAAATTCGAAAGATAATTAAATCTCAAAACAAATTTATTGCCCTTCATCCAATAATAAGAACGGTGTAAAATTCTGATTATAAAATAAATTCCCAAAATCCAAATAAATAATTCAAAAAGACGAAGTTTACCCGATGAAATATTCCAAAAAAGCAATGGAAGAAACATTAAAGCTAAATAAAATAAAAAATATTTAGCCTGAACTACATATTCTAAAATTACATTTTTATCCAAATCTTCAAATTCTTTTCTATCTCTAAAGATGGCTATGGCTACCGGAATTAAAATAGTTAAAAAAGCCATATTTATGACCTGCAACAAATCCTGATCAATTTTTATTTTTTCTAAAATTGTAAAAAGGATTGATAACATTTATGTAAGCAAGTTTTTTTCAATTTGAGGATAAATTGTATCAATTTCTTTTTGGATTTTTATAGTATGTTTTATGGCTTCTATAATTTTAATGTAGGTTTTAATCTCCTCATCGTTTAAATACTTTTCTTTTCTATCTTTTAGCCATTTATTAAGCACCTGATAACCACCAATAAAATAATTCCAAACTTCAGGTTCTATATTTTCAAAATATTGTTTTTCATTAATAAATACCCGTTTCTCCTCTGGACTATAAATAATTTTCTTTACTAAATTTAACTCGCCTTCCCCTTTAAACCTTGAAGATGTTTTATCTAATAAAGGAGATTTTAAAAGATGAATATCTATAAGTTTTTTGCCAATCTCTGAAAGTTTTTTAAATATTTTATAATCTTTTGTAAAAGGAACTCTAGGAAAATCTATTTTAAGAAATTCTAAGTATTTATTGCGATAGATATTAGAATAAAGAACAGCATAAATATAATCAAAAATCTCTTCAGGAGATAGGGATTTTTTGTAAGTGGAAGAGAGTAAATCAATAATCTCTTTTTTAATGTTTGAAGTTCTTTTAGATTCAGTTTCTGGGAGATTTGAAAGAAGTAATTGATTTTGGGCTTTGTTTTCTGAGTTGTAAAGATAGATAGGGAAAATGTCTGCTGCTCCCCTTCTGCTTATAAAAATTCTACTATCCGTAATATTACAGGTAACAAAAAAGTGAGAATAATTATTCCAATATACTTGTCTCATTACTATGAGAGCAACATTTTCTGCTAGCATATGTTTCATCAAAGAACTTCTGGACCGCTCTAAAAGTATCTCTTCGTAATAGATCCATCGATCATCGAAGGGTCTGTAAGAATATGGATATATAAAAGATTCATCAAATCCCTTCTTCTTTAATAACTCTTGAGCATGTTTAACTCTCCATTTTCTTGCATCTTTTAACTTGAATGTTTCTTTTAATAAATCTAAGGAAAGATCAGAATTAATAAATGAATTTATCCTATTTGCTAATACACTTTTATCTCTATCGATAACAAACTCATCTCTACTTGTGACAGTTCCTCTGGTATATCTATTAAAAATTTCTTTTATAGAATAAAACCTTTTATATTTTTCTTTTCCCTCAAACTCCTTCGGCACAAAAAACCAGTAAGGTTCTTTTGGTTCCAATTTTTCCCATTTTATATTTTCAACATTATGGGTATCTAAAAATTTATATTTCTCTTCTCTTTCGCCAATGAGTTCGTGATAAAGAATTTGTTTTCTAATTTTTTTGTCAGATTTCACAAAAATTCCAATGGTTACTCCTTGTTTAATATCAAAAACATTTTCATCCTTTTTGACATCTTTAGTAATTTTAGGTCTTTTAGCATCTCCATGAAGGTTAAGAATATAAATTAAATCAAAATCTTCATAAAGTTTTTTTCGCATATCGCGATGTATAAGCCCATCAAGATAGGAATTGTTTGTAATCATTCCTACAATTCCTTTTCCGGTTTGATGTATTTTCCAATGGGCAAAAGCCAAAAATTTAATGTAGTCATCTGATAAAGGTTGAATGTTTTTTTCTTCTTTTCTTACTTTTTCTTTATAGCTTTCATAGAATTTTCCGAAAGGAGTTTTCGAATCTACTTTGTTTTGAGAACTTACTGAATAAGGAGGATTACCTATAATAACTAAAATAGGGATATTCTTTTTTACTTCTAAAGCCTTTTCCTGCTCAGTGACTAGTACTTTTTCAAATAGCCCCACAAAACCGCCTTCGGTCTCTTTTCTGTGAAATTCTAAAGTATTAGTTAGAAAAATATTTAATTTATCGCTTTCTTTAAATTCAAAACCTTGTTTAGTTAAATGAAATAGAGTTTTTAAGTGGCTAACTACATAAGGAGCAATTAAAATTTCAAAAGCAAAAAAGTGTTTTAGAATATGATTTCTAATAAATTGGGTTATAAAATCTCTTGATTTGGAATATTTATTTTTGACTTCTTTTAATGCTTTATCTATCGCTTCTATGAAAAAAGTGCCAGTTCCTACTGCTGGATCTAAAAGAGTGATAGAATCTTGCGAAGAATCACTTTTATAAGTGGCTAAACCGTCAGGCGAACTAAATAATTTTCGGTTTTTAAGAAGTAAATTTACAGAATTTACTATAAATGAAACTACTTCCGGCGGAGTATAAAAAATACCCAGTCTCTTTTTTCTTTCTGGATCATAATTAAAAAGGAATGTTTCATAGAGATGATAAATAGGATCTTTCTTTTTCCCTTTATTGTAGTGAGTTAAGAGTTTAAAAATATCAGTATGATTAAGAATGTCTATAATATCATCTACTATTATCTCTAAATTTTTTGGCATATCTTCGGTAGAGATCACTCTAAAAACTTCTCGCAATATTCCGAAACCTTGCTGGATGAAACTATAAGCTGTTTTGGTGGTAAAAGGAATGCTTTTAAATTTTTTCTTTGAAAACAAGGTGGGTTCTTTTTCTATCTCAAATTGATATTTTGCAATAAATAAGCCGTAGGTAAAAGTTTGAGCAAATAAATCAGCAAATGCTTCGTGAGTTAAATCTTTTAAGAGATGGGTTTTGAATGAATTATATAAGGGTGTGAAATATTTTTCTTCTTTTTCTGTTAAAGCGGGTAAGATTATGTAATCTCTCATTAATTTAGCTTTTTTAGATAGAATTTCTGCTAATATTTTAGGAGTTTTGATTCTTGGCTGAGTAAATTCGAAAAACAAATTTAAGAGTTTGACAAACTCGTCTTTGTGAATGACGGCTGGCTGAGCAGAAGATATTTCTGCTAATTTATAATCTCCGATTTTTGCTTCTTTCCAGAGTTCTCCGTTACGATACAATCTAAATTCTAAAAAATTAGTGAGTATTAAATTCGGATAAGTTTCTCTATATCGTTGTAGTTGTTCAGTGTTTTCAATATATTCTAAGTGTTTTGTAGAAGGAGATTTTGCTTCAATATAACCTGTAATTATGCTTTCCCCATCCCAAATACGAAAATCAGGATTTCCGGCTTCTGTTTTCTTTGGCAAAACCGTGACAAATGTCTTTTTCCCGAGAGATTGTCCATAATTTTCTATCAATTTTTGTAAAGCACCATAAAAACTTCCCTCTGTAGCATCTCCTTGATTTATCAGTTTATATACGTCTTTTATATAATTTTGAAACATTTTATCCACCATAATTTGTTGAGTAATAAAACTATTTTAGTAAATCATCTGGATTGACTTTGAGTGCTTTTGCTAGTTTTTCTAAATTTTTGAGCGAAATATTTCGCTTACCAGCTTCAATTCCAGCAATATAAGTACGGTGAAGCCCGCTTGCTTTTGCGAGTTTTTCTTGAGTAAGCCCCAGTTCTTTTCTTCGTTTTCTAACTTTTTTCCCTACTATCTGATAAATTTCAGTCATAAATTGTTTAGATTTATGCAATTATTTATTTGACTTCATTTTATCAATTTGTATAATAAAAGTAAAGTAGAATATAAGTAACAGATAAACGACGGTGCGCTTTTGTGCCAGCAAAAGCAAGCAAAAAGGAAAAATTTTCATTCCTTAATAAAGAAAAGGGCGCGTGCTAAAATAAAATGTAGAAAATTTTTCCTTTTTGCTTTTCCATCGTTAGACGAAGAAGCACCGTCGCGTTAGGTAAATCTCGCTGAAGGCAAGATCTGCCAGCCAGACTGTCCGAAAACTACTTTTTTGAAGATTTTTTGAAAAATTTTTGGCTAATTTCAGCACAGTTAACTCTCAAAACCTGAGTTTTTGGACAGTCTAGGGACTCGCTTTCAGAAATTATTTTTCGCCATTTTTTATAAAAGTCGCCACTAAATGGCGAAAGTTACTTTCGTACAACGCTCGGTGGACATACGAAGTTTGCCGAAGGGAAATTTGAGCGATGGCGCAAAGCACTGAAGCCGTATGTCCGCTGTTAGGCGAAGTGCTTTTACTATACATGTTTTATCTCCTCTTTTAACTTTAAATTTAGCTTTCTTAGATAGAATAAAAAAGGCAAGATGAGCCAAACAGGCATTGTAAGTGTAAATGGCATAATCCAAACTGGCAACTTACCATAGATTTCGCCCAAAAATATTCCAAGCTCCATTATC
>CAYWAL010000016.1:0-19137 GCA_964456605.1 uncultured Candidatus Saccharibacteria bacterium
GCTCACTATCTTTGTGCCATTATCAATTCCAAGCCGGTGCGGGATTTTATTAAATCCTTCTCATCTGCCGGTCGTGGTTTTGGCACGCCTTCGGTAATGAAATATGTTGGCATTCCAAAATTTGACCCTAAAAATCCACTCCATCAAAAACTTTCTGGGATTTCCAAAAAATGTCACCGACTAAAAAAAGAGGGCAAAGAAAAAGAAATTGAGAAATTAGAAAAGAAAAATGATGAGTTGGTAAAAGAATTATTTAGTATCAAATAGCTATGAATGGTGGAAGAAGTGCACAATTGGCATTTTACTATCAAAACTTATTTTGTGTTTATGTAATTTTAGATTCTTTGGAAGATTCAATTGTTAAAATTACAATTGACTGCCCTTTGCAGGAATTAGGTATAAATAAAGAAGGAGAAATCGATATAGTGCTAGAAGTGAGTTCTCAAGATGATACAGAAAATCCAAAGCGGTTTTATGAGGTTAAAAGTGGGTTAGAATTTACAAGAAATGAGACAGAAATTAAAAAAGCAGTTCTTAGGTTGTTTGAGGTATTCAGAAGATATCATGATCGCCAGTCTTTTTATTTTTTAAAAGTAAATCCTTCGTACTTTTCTAAAATTGCAGAAGTGATATCGAAGATAAAGAAAATACAAGAGAGTAAAAGAAAAAATAAAATTTTCGAAGACTTTTGTAATAAATGGAGAATTAAAGATAAAGAGTTATTTTTTAATTTTTGTAAGGTTTTAGAAATTAACACTGAAGACGATTTAGAAAAATTAGAAGCATTGTGTATTTCTAAGATAGAAAAGTATGTAAAAGATTTAGTATTTAATATAAATTTCGCTTTCACAAAAGAAGATTTGCTGAATAAATTTCTAAAGATTATCCTAAAATCCATTCAGCAAAATAATGGAGTGATAGAAATAAAAGATATTTTGATTGAATTTTCAAACTGGTGCGCGATTAATCACGTCTCATATCAGACATCTCAAAATCATGATCCTCAAAAAATGATTAGTGATGCTAAAAAAACCTTCTTACGAGAATTCCAAAAATATTGTAATCAGCCTTTGGAACAAGAAGATATAGTAACAATAATTAGTGAACAATAAATTATCAGATATGAAGATTACAATTCACTACAAAAAGAAAGAAAACAGAAATATAAAACCATTTGTTGTGTTTTATTTGTCTTCTTATTTCCCAAAAATAAAAGAGATTGATATTGATTGTCCTGACAAGAGTAATCAACAAAAAGCTCCTGATTATTTTTTAGTACAGCCGAAAATCGCGATTGAAATAAAAGAAGTACATGAGAGGAAAGAGGTTGAGAGGATGGCGGCAACTGGTTACAGCGTCAGAAGGTTGCAAAAAGCATTAGACGAACTAGTACGGCAAGAGAAATCTCTACCAGGGGTTTATTATCTAGATTATCCTTGGAATTTAAAAGTTAAAAGAGGGGAAGAAAAAATTGTTGCCGGGAAGATTATCACCGCAGTTAAAAATAATCAACAAGAATTCAGTATAAATGGGATAGGAGATTTCAAGATAATAAGTAAATCAGAAAATAAAGAAACCAAGGTAATTTTAGCTGCCACGATGGGTCCTGTCAGATGGATCAATCCCGCAGGGACTATACATCAAAACATTGGTCCTAAAATTGCCACCGCTGATAAACAATTAGGCGCAAAAGACGCAGATAAAAGAATTCTCTTATTGGTAAACAAGTACATTTTTGGGGATAGGATAACAGAATTTATTGAAGCCCTTACTTATTCATACAAAGATTTATTGAGCTATAAAAATATAGACGAAATATGGCTTCAGATTGAAAGCGCAAGCGGCCAATTCTCTCATAGCTTACTTTACAAAAGAGACTTTTTGAGTTCATTTGACAAAGGCAATTTACAACCGATTACAAAAGAGAAAATTAAGTTATTTATGGATTGGTTTTATCCACTATCTAAACTAAGAGATGATTTTAAAGAAAAGCTATTCAATTCTTTGAAGCAGATTTTGAAAGACAAAAAACCTTATGAGATTTTTGATAATAGTTTCGTCCGTGAGGAGATGGTACGGCTGGGTATATGGCTAGCTGAAAAAGAAAGGTTTAATGATGTTATTTGGATTATTGACAAATTTATAAACGATCCCGATCCGGAAGATCCAGAAAAGTATTCTGGCGATCCGAAATTTAATTATCATCAACAAATTGTTAATGGTGAAGATCCCCATATTATAACTACCGTATTAGGACATTTTGCCTGGGTAATTCAAAAACTTGCGGTGCGTAAAAAATATATCGTCAAGGCATTAGGTTATACCAAAAAGCTTTTATCCCACAAAAATCTTTATGTGAAGTTGCAAGCTATTATTCCTCTTATTGAAATCGCGGGGCGGAGACAATGGCTTGAAGGTTGGGGTAAAAGACCGAGAGAAGGAAAATACAAAGAATTCCATAAGATAGTTTTTGATTTAGTTAATCTTGTTAAAGAAAATTCAAACTACAAAGCTATTGCAAAATGGCTGTGTCGTGTTTTCGCCTATTACAAGGATTTATCAACGAAAGAAGCAGAAAAGGTTTTAGATGCATTAAAAATAACAGAAGAATCAGCGGGGCTGTTTATATATTTTGGTATTTTTCGTCAAAGGCATTACAAAAATCAACCTATTGAATTTGATGGTAAAAAATTAGAGAGAAAATTGAAAGAGGTATTAGAAAACAATGAAGAAAGCCGCCAAAAGCTCAAAGCAAGTATTGTCTGGCACTTATGGAAGATTTTGAATGAAAACCGAAACGAGTTTGAAACTATCAAACCTTATATTGACTTACTGCTAAAACAACCCTATCAAAAAGATATTTATGATGATATCGAAAGGATCATAGGTGATTGGATAAAAGACAAACCAGATATTTGTATTCAGTGGTATAAGCAAATGTTATCTAAAATTTCTGAATTTTTAAAAAAGAAAAAACGAGTTCAACTCCAAGATGGGTTATGGTTAACGCACACGGAAGAAATTATTGAAGCACTAGCTATATATAATCCTAATGAATTATTGGAAGCAATGGAGAAATTAGTTTCTTTCTGGAAGAAAGGGATTTTTATTGGTAGCCCGAAAAGATTATTTGAGAGTTTTAGACTAATCCCAAATGAAGAACAAAGAGCAGATGTTAAAGGAAAGTTCAAGATATGGTATTCCTCAATGAGTAAACTTAATCCTAAAATCGAAAAAGTTAATTGGGATTAAAAACCCGCCTCCTCAGATTGTCCGAAAACTCAGGTTTTGAAAATTAACTGCGCTAAATTTAGCCAAAAATTTTTCAAAAAATCTTCAAAAAGTAGTTTTCGGACAATCTGGTTCAAGCAAGCAGACAAAAAGGAAGGAAGTTCCACGAGAGGCGGACAGGCTGGGGAAAGAAATTTTTGCCTGCCTGTTCTGTCCTTCGAAAGCGGATTGGGGATGAAGAGCGGCGGCGCATTCTGCGTCAGAAGAAAGAGAAAGCAGAAAATTTTTCTCCCCTTTATATGGATATTTTTGGATCTAAATTTGAAACAAATCCAGAGTTATAAATTGCTGCCAAAATCATTGATATGCTCAGAGGAGAAGTTTCAATTGAATATTGTTATCTAATCTTTACTTATGCCACTAGTCTTGTTAAATAATTTCCCGCCGGAATTGGCTGTCTTCATAATCTCAATGCTGCCGATTTCAGAACTGAGGGGAGCGATCCCTGCCGCACTGGCTGTTTATCACTTGAATCCTCTTCAAACGTACGTGATAGCAGTCGCAGGCAATATGATTCCTGTGATTCTCATTCTAAAATACATTGAACCTGTTTCGGAGTACCTGATGCGGAGATCAAAGATTTTTCACAACTTCTTTATATGGCTCTTCAAAAGAACCAGAAAAAAACACAGTCGCAGTTTTGAAAAATGGGGAGCGCTGGCGCTAATCGCTTTTGTTGCTATTCCGCTTCCTGCAACAGGCGGCTGGAGTGGAGCACTTGCTGCATTTGTTTTTGGAATCCCGCCCAAAAAAGCCTTGCCATTAATCTTGCTTGGAGTTATGATTGCAGGAGTGATAGTAACAGAGTTGAGCTTGGGAATCTTGAGGTTCTAACTGGTAAAACTGGAGAAATTAGATCTGCGAAGTTCCACAAGAGTAATTTAATTTTATAAGACTACAATTATGAAAAAAATATATCTAGACTATGCGGCTACCACGCCAATGGATGAAGAAGTTTTGAAGGAAATGATGCCTTACTTTTTGGAAAAGTTTGGCAACCCTTCAAGCATTCACAGCTTTGGTCAAGAGGCGCTGGAGGCAGTGGATAGGGCAAGATCGCAAGTGGCAGAATTTTTGGGCGCCAGTCCACAGGAAATAATCTTCACCAGCGGCGCTACTGAAAGCAACAATATGGTTATAAAAGGAATCTTGAAGGCAAGCGGCCTCAAGAATCCTCATATAATCACTTCATCTATTGAACATCATTGTGTCCTATATTCCTGCAAAACTGTAGAAAAAAATAGCGCGGATGTTACTTATTTGAGAGTGGACAAAGACGGGCTTGTTAATCCAAAAGATGTTAAAGAAGCGATAAGAGAAAACACAATTCTTGTTTCAATTATGTATGCTAATAATGAAGTTGGAACTATTGAGCCAATCGCTGAGATAGGAGAGGTGTTGAAGAATATCAATTTAGAGAGGGAAAAAAACAACCTGCCGAAAATATATTTTCATACTGATGCAGTGCAGGCGGTAAACTATCTTGACTGCAATGTCAATAATTTGGGCGTTGATCTTCTTTCTCTCTCAGGACATAAGATCTATGGGCCAAAAGGCATTGGTGCGCTGTACATCAGGCGCGGCACAAGAATAAAATCAATTCAGCAGGGTGGGGAACAAGAATATAATCTCCGCGCTGGAACCCATAATGTTCCTGGAATTGTAGGTCTTGGAAAAGCTATATCACTGGTTCCAAAACACAGAAAGAAGATGGATGAGATAAGGAAACTCCGCGATTATCTGATAGACCAGGTATTAGAAAATATTCCGGCCTCTCAACTGAACGGTTCAAGAGAGCATCGCCTTCCTCACAATGCAAACTTCAGCTTTAAGGGTGTGGAAGGAGAAAGTTTGCTTATTATGCTTGATCAAGAAGGAATAGCAGTTTCAACAGGTTCTGCCTGCTCTTCAAAGTCACTTGAGCCATCCCATGTTTTGACTGCTATGGGAATCTCTCCTGAAATTGCCCACAGCAGTCTGAGATTTACTTTGGGAAAAGATACGACAAAAGAAGATATTGACTATACCTTGAAAATTCTTGCTGAGAAAGTAAAAAGACTGAGAGAAATTTCAGGAATGTAGAGCGGTTTATTGCCTTCTTTTTGTAAATCAAGGGTTGTTGACCTGCTTACGGTCTGCGGCGGCAAGCTAAGAAGAGTCTCAGATATTGATGGGAGGTGGAGAAAGGTCTTACGGGAGGAATCTGAACCCAAGGAGTATTTCATTAAATTTTTGGATTGACTTTTATGGTATATTCCCACATTATAATACACTATGACGAGATTGCCTTGAAAGGAAAAAACCGTCCTTTTTTTGAACGTGTCTTGAAAGACAACATAAAGGAACTCGCCAGAAATGTAAGATACGCCGGAATATACAAAGAAGGAAGAAAAATGATTATGGAAATAAGCGACAGGACCGAGTTGGAAAAAATGAAAAAGATGCTAAAAAATATCTGCGGAATCTCAAATTTCTCTCCCGCAGTTTCTACGGACAAGGACCTTGCAAAAATCAAAGAGAAAACGGTTGAACTTCTGGATTCTTTAGCTCTAACAAGAACAAAGAAAACTTTCAAAATTGAAGCAAGGAGATCTGACAAAAAATTTGAATTAACATCGCCGCAAATAAACCAAGAAGTGGGGGAGTATGTATTGAAAAATACCGCGCTAAAAGTGGATGTTCACAGTCCAGATATAGAAATAGTCATAGATATAGGACACAGGCATTGCTATATATATCTTGAAAAGATAAAGTGTGTCGGTGGGCTTCCTGTCGGCACTGCGGGGAAATTGATAGGTTTAATTTCTGGAGGAATCGACAGCCCAGTAGCAAGCTTTATGATGATGAAAAGAGGGGCAAAAATTGTTTTTGTCCATTTTAAAAATAGGACCATAACAAGCAGTGGAGCAGGGGAGTATAAAGTGGAAACGCTGATTAAAATACTAAGTAGGTTTCAAGGCAAGTCAAAATTATACATTGTTCCATTTGAAGAGTTTCAAAAAGAAATTGTTGCTAAAATTCCTGCCAAAAACAGAATGATAATTTACAGAAGAATTATGTTCACGCTTTCGAAGATGATTGCAGAAAAAGAGAAGGCAAAAGGGTTTGTGACAGGGGATAGCTTGAGTCAAGTTGCTTCGCAAACCATTGAGAATATAAAGGCTATTTATGATGCTGCAGATTATCCCGTATTTGCACCTCTTATCGGCATGAATAAACAGGAAACAATAGATTTAGCTAGGAGTATTGGAACTTATGAAACCTCTGTTCTTCCATACCAAGACTGTTGTAGTTTTTTTATTGCCAAGCACCCTGAGACGAAAGCTGATCTTGGTGAGATTTTGGAGCAGGAGAAAAAGCTTGATATTGACAAAACTGCAAAAAGAGTTATAGCTGATATGAAGCCGAAGATAATTTGTGCTGATCTTTAATTAACATTTTATTTATGTCCAATCAGATATCAGCAGAAACAAAAAAACTCATAGATTCTTATAGAGAAATGCTGGAGCTGGAGAAGAACTATGATAAAACGGACGAAGAAAGAATAAAGGTCCATCAGGTTTCAAGCAGACTAGCGTTTTTATATGAGAAGATTAGGAATACAGTGGACTACCAAGAAGAGTATTTGCTTAGAAAGAGTGCGACGGAAAGAATCTTGAAAAGAAGGCTAATGACTGAGAAGAATGAGTTTGATGTGGCTAAATTCTTGATTTATGAACTAATAAGAGCCAGATACTTGCCGAATGATAAGATTCCACAAAAAAGAATAGACGATGTTAAGGAAATCATTGAAAAATACACTCTACTCATTAACAAAATTCCCAGAAAAATAGACGGCAAGGAAACAGACATTGAATACTTATACGATTGGATCACTGGAATTGCCGCTTGTGAGATAGAAGAAAAAATTGTTCCTTATAAGAAGGAAAGTGCAATGGTTGAATTTGCCTGTCAATCAGTGAACAAGAAATTGAAGGTGCCGAAAAGACTGATGAATCAGCAAGATAAAGAAATTCAAATTTATATTGCGGTCCTGAGAAACCTGACAAAATCCGATATTCCTTTAATCAGGTACAAGTTGTTTAAGATGCAATATCCCAGCTGGTTCTTTGCTCCTTCCGAAGAATCAATCACAAGAATGGCGCAGAACATAAATAGGATAGTCGAAAAAATAGAGAAGCAAATTAATCACCCCCTGAGTGAAAACTTTTCAAACTTTGTCAAGAAAAATCTTGCCTACTTTATAATCTTGCAAGATGTTATCTCGAATAACATAAAAACTATAGACAAGATATTTTCCTATCATCTTTATCTCGAAGATGCAATTAAGGAAGCATGCCTGCGGGAATATAAAGAAGCAAAGACGAAATTGAGAAGAGCGGCTGTCAGGAGCATACTCTATATTTTTATAACCAAGATGATTCTTGCTTTTATCATAGAACTGCCTTTTGACAAATATATTCTTGGTCATATCAACTATGTTGCTCTAGGAATAAATGTGGCTTTCCCGCCCTTGTTAATGTTATTGGTTGCTGCGACAATTAAAGTTCCAAGCAAGAAAAACACCAAACTTATAGTCTCAGGAATAAAAGAAATGGTTTATGGCAAATACAGCAGCCCTCCGATTATAATGAAGGGAATTTTATCTAGAAGCTCTTTTTTTTCCAAAATATTCATATTTTTCTACATGCTGGTATTTATTGCTTCTTTTGGAATAATAGTGTGGGTCCTTCGAAAAATTAATTTTAACGTTATGAGCATTATCATATTCTTGTTTTTTTTGAGTGTTGTAAGTTATTTTGGAATGAGAATATCTAGAAATGTGAGAGAATTAGTAGTTGTTCAGCGAAAAGAAGGAATTATAACTTTTATAACCGATCTATTTTCAATTCCTATTCTGCAAATGGGTCAATGGCTTTCAATCAAGCTTTCTAATGTGAATGTTTTTGTTTTTGTCCTTGACTTTATAATAGAGGCTCCGTTTAAGACATTTGTGGAGATATTCGAAGAGTGGATTTATTTTATAAAGGAGGAAAGAGAAAAAATATATTGATTCTTTGTTTTTGCGAAAGAACCTGACTTTTGTCAGGACTTCTTCTATTCTGGCGGAAAGTGCGCGCAAAAGCGGGAAATCATATGTCGCACAAGGTAGCTTTTACGACATACGGAATACTCGACACCCAGTGTCCGCGGACACTGGGTGTCTCGCAATGGCTGGGTGTCCTGTGTGTTATTTTTTGGACTTTCCAGAATGTTATGAACCTGCGTACCTACTGGACAAATAAAAAAGAAGCTATATAATTTTTATAGTAGAGGTGAGACAATGTCGGTGTATTTGTCTCCAAAGGAAATCAAGGAAATCAGAGAAGAACAAAGAAAAGACAATAGCAAAGAAGAAAATGAAAAAATAAAAGCGTTAAACAGATTGCTCCCGTAATCTGTTTAACGCATTTTTTTAGCGCATTTTTTTGATGCTCTTGACTTCTCTAAGAGCATTCATTCCTATTGATATTTTATCATTGCAAAATGTGGACTCAGGGAGACTCGAACTCCCGACCTCCTGCGTGCAAAGCAGGCGTTCTAGCCACTGAACTATGAGCCCCTTCCAAAAAACAGACAATGATTGCTACTTTATATGGCTTACAATCTCGTTGTGCACTTCTTCAATACTTTTTCCGCCGTCTATCTCTATCAGCATACCTTTCTTTTTGTAATATTCAATAACAGGCTTCAAAAGTTTTTCATTCCACTCAAGACGTTTTGCTATTCTTTCTGGAGTATCGTCTTCTCTTTTGTATATTTCACTGCCGCAAATTGGGCACTTTGTATCACTTTCTTTTATATCTTTCCCGACGATCAAAGGGTGATCATTTTTCCTGCACAGCCTTCTTGTGGACAATCTCCTTATAGATTCTTCTTTTGAAACGGTTATATAGAAAACATAATCAATCTTTCTTCCCACCTCTTTCAATTTCCTGTCCCAATACTGAGCTTCTTCTATTATTCTTGGTGTACCATCAAACACTATACCTCTCTGGCTATCAAATTTACTCAGTTCCTGTCCGAGTATCCTTTCCTTCATAAAACTCCACGGCACAATTTCTCCCTTTACATTGATAATCTCGTTTATCTTTCTTCCTATCTCAGTATCCTGTTTGGCTAGATTTCTCAAAATGCTTCCCGTCTCAAAAATTTGGAGATCGTATTTCTTTGCAAGAAGTCGTGCCTGTGTGCCTTTTCCTGAGCCTTGCTGACCTAGTATTATGATGTTTATGTTCTTTTTCACTGAACTGCGTTTATCTCAATTTATTTTTATTTATAGTTGTCGTTCTCTCTTTGACTTGACAAGTATTGAGATTCGGAGCCTGGATTTCAACACCGGAGATACCGGCGAGTAGCTGCGACAAATGAGACTTCTGGAGGGAGAACCAGACAGAGTGAATTTAAATCAATTTTCCTTTTTAAACTGTGACTGGAAAAATTTATGCATCTCCAGAACATCGTCATATTTGACGCATTCTCGATTTACCTTTTCGAAATCATCTTCTCTGATGTCGGTGACCATACTAACAGAAGTTATGCCCAGTCCTCCTAATACAACCACCATTACTATAGAACTCTTACACCTCCTGCAATTCAAGTAAAGAGTTACTGTTCCATCCTTACTGCTAATTACCTTTATATCCTTCTTTTCATATTTGAGGCCACACATTGGACATTTAGTCACTATATGCACTATTGGGTTGGATTTTGACATATTTTTGTTCTACCTTTCTAAAGCGTCTTAATGATAACACAATTTGTTCTAATATGCAACATTTGTCAGGTTCTATACCAAAAAAGTGTGGTGGATAACTAAAAAACTAAAAAAGCGTAATGTGTTATTCGCAGTAGAATATATAATTAGCCACTGATGCGAGGCGACCGTCACAGCATATCTGCTGTGGTCCATTAGACTTTGCCTGTGTGATAACCCTTATAGATTACGCCAGCTGCGGTATAAAAGGCACAACAACTGAAACTGATAAAAATCTATCTCATTTTGAGCGCAATTCTTTTAATTTCTTCTCTAGCTACCTTTCTGTCATCCCATGGAATTTTCTTCTCGCCGCAAACTATAAACTGCTCACATCCTTTTCCAGTTATAATTACTAAATCACCCTCTTTAGCCAAACTAATTGCTTTTCTAATAGCTTCTCTTCTGTCCAAAATTTTGAACAAGCTTTTCTCCAGTTTCTTGTTTCTTACTCCGGACATAACTTGAGTTATGATTTCCTGTGGATCTTCACTATATGGGTCTTCATTAGTCACAATGACTATATCGGCATACTTGTCAGCCAAGGCGCCGCTCTTAGCTCGATATGTCTTATCCCTATCCCCTGTTCCTCCTAAAACAGCTATCATTTTGTTTTTTACATATGGTCTAATTGCCTTGTAAACATTTTCCAGCGAGTCTGGAGAATGGGCATAATCAACTATCACTTCAAAACTTTGCCCTTCATCAATTCTTTCCAGCCTGCCAGGGATGCTTTGTACAGATTCCAGCGCCTTTCCAATTTTCTCTAGTTCCACGCCTTCTGCCAAACCAACAGAAGCAGCTGCTAGAGAGTTGTAAATATTAAATTCGCCAACCAACGGCAGTTTTATGTTTTCTTTTCTCTCACCTTCCACAATATCAAATTCTGATCCTTTTTCGTCCAAAACAATATTTTCCGCTTTTATGAGATTTACTTTATAAGATGATACTGAACGTTCTGCAGAACACGCAACTTCTATTTTTTTGTATCCTTTTAAACTGAAAGCATATTTTTTTCTTGCTTCAAAATTTAGAAAGCTTCTCAGATTTTCATCATCGTAGTTTAGGACCAGACTGTCCAAATCTTTTGTCATTAAAGCACAATGTGAATACTTATAATTTTCATAAGTCTTGTGATAATCAAGGTGGTCGCTCATCATATTTGTGAGAACCACTACTCTATACGGCACTCCCCAATGCCTGTGTTGAACAAGGCCGTGGGAAGAGATTTCAACAACCGCATAGTTGCATCCTTCCTTCAAAGCCGTGCTTAAAAACCTTTGAAGATAAAAGGGAGTCGGCGTTGTCAGTTTTACGTCATTAAGCCACTTTTTGCTGCCGATCTGAAAGTTTGCGGTTGAAAGCATAGCGACCTTGTATCCTCCTTCTTCCAAAATTCTGGCGATCATATTAACAGTTGTGGTCTTTCCTTTAGTTCCGCCGACGCCAATAACTCTCATTTTTCTTCCGGGAAAACCGTAAAAAAGGGCAGCCAAAACAGCCCTTGCTTTGTGAGTAAGCAAAATGAGTCGATATGGAAGAATTCTTCTCAGAAATTGTTTGATTCTATACAACATAGGAAATTTTCAATCCTCACTCAGTTTTCAATAAATGGTCAATTTTTAGTTTTCAAACAGCCGCGAACTATAAGCTTGTTCGCCAATAGAGGGGAGGTCAATCTTGCTGGTATTCTAGTTATTTTTCTTTAGTAGAAAAACATACTTTATTCCTTCAATCAGTGCTAATTCCACAGTACAAACAAGTAGAATTATTGACCAATCAACAAGACTCAGGGGAACTGTTTGCAGCACACTTTGAAGAAAAGGATGATAAATTGCAAGCAATTGAACAACAAAAGCTGCAGTCACTGCAAGGATTAAGTACTTATTTGAGAAAATATCTTTCTGGAAAATCGAATGACGCAGGGAGCGAACTGAAAAAACGTAGACCAAAGAATCAATAGCCAGGATTGAAAATGTGAGAGTGCTGGCTTTTTGAAATTCACCAGTTAAGTTGTAAACATACCAGAATATTGCCAGGCTGAGAAGACCACTGACAAGACTGATGCTCGCGATCAGCAGTTTGATTTCAGGATTCAAAAGCGGTTCGTTTTTTCTATGCGGAGGCTCTTTCATAATATCGCTCTCTTTTGGTTCCAGTGTAAGGGCAACATCTGGAAAACCGTCCGTCACGAGATTTATCCACAAAATCTGCGCAGCAGTAAGAGGAATTGGAAAAGTCAGAAGCAAACTTCCTCCAATGATAACGACTTCACTAAAGCTATCAGAAACAAGATACAGAATAACTTTTCTTATATTTTCGTATATAACTCTCCCTTGTTCAACGGCGATGATAATAGTCTTGAAGTTGTTGTCCAAAAGCACAAGGTCTGCTGTTTCCTTCGCCACTTCTGTGCCGCTGCCAAGGGCTATTCCAATATCCGCAGATTTAAGAGCAGGAGCGTCGTTTACTCCATCTCCTGTCATAGCTACTACCTCTCCCCTGCTCTGCCACGCATCTACGATTCTGGACTTGTGGTGGGGAGAAACTCTCGCATACACTTTAATTCTGCCGACAACATTGGTAAAATCCTTTGTGCTCATTTGATCTAACTGTTTCCCGTCCAGAATATTGTCATCCTTAACTTCCATACCAAGCTCGTTAGCTATAGTCTTTGCCGTAAGACGGTTGTCGCCCGTTATCATTACAGTTTTGATACCTGCTTCTTTGGCGAGCTTAATAGTGTCTTTAGCTTCTGGTCTGAGAGGGTCTTTAAGAGCCATTAGTCCCACAAATACAAGCTCATTCACTAACCTGTCATCTTCACTTTTGAAATCGTTTGCTAGTGCGCTATCTATGTTCTTAAAAGCGACGCTTATGATTCTAAGTCCCTTTTTGCTTAAATCATTGTGCTTCTTTTTCAAAAACTTCAAGTTTTCTTCTGTCATCCGTTTTTTTTCGCCCTTCACGAGAACATATTTTGACCTTTCTATAATTTCCTCTGGAGCGCCTTTCACATACATCGTGTATTCACCTGCCCTCGACCTATTCAAAGTGGCCATAAACTTCCTCTCCGAATTAAACGGGATTTCTCCTAATCTAACAAAGTCTTTCTTGATTTTTTGCGGATTGAATCCGACACTTATTCCAGACTGCAAAAGAGCTCTTTCAGTATAGTCTCCATGAATCTTCCATTTTTTCAATTCATCGGCAGGATTCTCAACTACAGCGTTGTTGCAGATCATTCCAATCTTAATAGCGATTATATGATCCAGCATTCGCTTTTCCTCTTCTTTGATTTTATTATCTGCTTCTTTCAAGGAAAAAATTGAACTCAGAGTAACTATATGGTCAACCTGCATTTTCCCTCTGGTAAGCGTCCCTGTTTTGTCTGTACAGATTACAGTTGTACTCCCCAAAGTTTCAGCCGCAATTAATTTTCTTACCAGCGATCCGCTCTTTAGAATCCTTCTCATTCCTATTGCCAGAATCACTGTCACAGCAACTAGCAATCCTTCGGGAATAGCCGCTACGGCAATTGCCACAGAAGTAGTAAACATTTCAACAGGATTGTGATTTCTCAAGATTCCAATAGAGAAAATGACAACTATAATCAGAAATATAAAGATGCTGAAAAACTTGCTAAAGTTTGCCAACTTCACCTGAAGCGGAGTTTTTTCTTCTTCTGTCTCCTTCACAAGAAGGGCAATCTTGCCAAATTTTGTGTTGATGCCTGTTGAAGTTGCAACCATCAATCCTTTTCCTTTAACCACAGAGGTTCCCATATAGGCCATATTCTCTTTGCTTTCAGAAGTGCCCTTTTTGTCCACTATTTCAACAGACTTCTCTACTGGAATCGATTCTCCTGTGAGAGAAGACTCATCAATTTCAAGTTCATAAGCTTCCAAAATTCTTCCGTCAGCTGGAATTCTGTCTCCTTCTCTCAGCACTATTATGTCTCCAGGAACAATATCTGCTGTATTTATCTCTTTTTCGACTCCTTCTCTAATAACACGACACTTGTGTTTAACCATCTGCTTCAATTTCTCCAAAGCTTCTTCAGCTTTTGTTTCCTGTACAAAGCCAACAACTGTATTGATTAAGACAGCTGCCAGAATAACTCCTGTATCCACAAAGTCTTCCAAAAGAAAAGTTACAACTGCTGCCGCTAGAAGCACATAAACAAGCGGGCTTTTTAACTGGTTTGCCAGAATGCTTAGTTGGGAAAATCTTTTTTTTCTGGGAAGTTCGTTTTTGCCGTATTTCTTCAGCCTTTTTTCAACTTCAGCTTTTGACAGTCCAGACTTTGACGACCTAAAGATGCGCATGACTTCCTTACAGTTCAAATTGTGCCAATTTTCTTGCTTCATTTTTGACTTTTGACTGTGATTTTTATTCTTATTCATCATTTCATATAAAGGCGAGCAAACACCTGCCCGCCTTTATGTTCTGTGCAATAAAGTTTATGACTGTCCAATAATGCAAATAACACACTATTTTGCCCATACTGCCTTGTATTATTCCATATATTTTTCTTGATTGTCCCGCGCAACAGCATACATTTGCAACATGCTACATCCAACGCGTTTCAGAGGTAGACGCTCTCTATATGAGAACATCAGAATCTCGTTGCAAAACGCTTCTTATCAGGAATTGCTTTTCCCGCTTTCTCCGATAATCTCTTCGGCGATGTTCTTTGGAACTTCCTCATAATGGTCAAATTCCATTGTGTAGTTTCCTCGCCCTTGTGTCATAGACCTGAGCTGCGTTGCGTATCCAAACATTGATGCGAGAGGAACCAAAGCGTCAATGACTTTCACCTGTCCTCTCTCTCCCATACTCTCAATTTGTCCGCGCTTTGAGCTTAGATCTCCCACAACATCTCCCATAAAGCTTTCTGGCGTTGTGACTTCCACTTTCATAATGGGTTCAAGCAGCACTGGATCCGCTTTCTTGAAAGCCTCTTGAAAAGCCATAGAACCGGCGATCTTAAAAGCTACTTCCGACGAATCAACTTCATGATAGGAACCATCAAAAAGAGTAACTTTTACATCAGTCACGGGATAACCTGCAATAACTCCTTTTTCCATCGCTTCTTCAACGCCTTTTTGAGTCGGCTTTATGTATTCTTGTGGAACAACTCCTCCTTTGATCTCATCAACAAATTCAAATCCCTTACCTCTTTCTAATGGCTCAACTCTCAGCCATACGTGTCCATACTGTCCGCGTCCACCAGACTGGCGAATATATTTTCCCTCTGCCTCAGCAACATCTCTTATTGTTTCCCTATAGGCAACTCTTGGCTTTCCCACATTTACTTCCACCTTCATTTCCCGCACCATCCTATTGACTAGAACTTCAAGATGTAATTCCCCCATTCCGGAAATTATAGTTTGTCCAGTTTCTTCATCTGTTTTCACACGGAAGGTTGGGTCTTCGTCAGCAAGCTTTTTAAGCGCAATCCCCATTTTTTCTTGATCCGCCTTTGTTTTTGGCTCGATGGCAACTGAAATGACAGGCTCGGGAAAGGAGATTTTTTCCAGCACTATCGGATTATTTTCATCACAGAGAGTGTTTCCTGTGGTGGTGTTTTTCAGTCCTACTGTAGCAGCTATTCCTCCTGCATAGACCTCAGAAATTTCTTCTCGGTGATTAGCATGCATTCGCAAAATTCTTCCAATTCTCTCCTTTTCTCCAGTGTTTGAATTTAGAACGTATGATCCAGCTCTCAACACTCCGGAATATACTCTGAAGAAAGCAAGCTGTCCAACAAAGGGGTCAGTAGCAATTTTGAACACCAAAATTGAAAGAGGTTCATTGTCATCGGCTTTTCTTTCAATCTCCTCTTCTGTTTTTGGGTGGATTCCTTTTACAGGAGGAATGTCAATTGGAGAAGGCAAATACTTTACAACTGCATCAAGCACGAGCTGGACTCCTTTATTCTTCAGAGCGGACCCTGTGAGGACCGGAAAGATTTTGTTTTCAATCGTTGCTTTCCTTATTCCTTTTTCCAAATCTTCCACTGTTATTTCCTCGTCCGCCAAGTACTTTTCCATTAGTTTATCATCGTGCTCAACAACTTTTTCCACCATTTCGCTTCGCCAGTCTTCAACTTTTTCTTTCATCTCTTCCGGAATTTCCTTCTCAACTACTTGTTCGCCGGCACTGCCTTCAAAATAATATGCCTTTCTTCTTAGTAGGTCCACTACTCCCTCAAATCTTTCTTCTGATCCGATTGGAAGCTGCAGGGCAATGGCATTTTTACTTAGCCTTTCGCGAATGGAATCGAAACTTTTGTAGAAATCGGCTCCAATTCTGTCCATCTTATTTATAAAGCAAATTCTAGGGACAGAATATTTGTCTGCTTGCCTCCAAACTGTTTCGCTTTGCGGTTCCACTCCTGCCACTCCATCAAAAACAACCACACCTCCGTCTAGAACTCTTAGGCTTCTTTCTACTTCTGCGGTAAAGTCGACATGACCTGGTGTGTCAATCAGATTTATCTGATGTTCTTTCCAGATGCAGGTGGTTGCTGCTGAAGTGATTGTTATTCCTCTCTCTTTTTCTTGTTCCATCCAATCCATTATAGCTTCTCCATCGTGAACTTCACCAATCTTATGGCTTATTCCTGTGTAAAACAAGATTCGCTCTGATATTGTTGTTTTTCCCGCGTCGATATGAGCAATAATTCCGATGTTACGCACTTTGTTAATTGGATATTGTCTTGGCATACTTATTCAAGTTAAAGTGATTTAGATACAAAATAAATAAATCCCTGCACATTTTATGATTTAACTTCACAATCCTGTTAATGTCAATATAATAATTATGAACTATGGTCATCTCTTAGTATAGCTCTTCTTAACAAATGTGCAAAGATGCAGATTAAGTTTCAAGTTTTCACTGTTCTTATTATCTTACCAGATTTAGCTTATAAATCAAGGCGCGTATTCTGCGGTCTAAAATGACACCAAAAAGGTATTAATTCTGCAATATAAAATGGCACCGAAATTCTAGGGGGTAAAATAGAGAGAGAAAGGTCGTTAAATTTAAATTTAATCAGCTTACTTGATTTGCATCTGAGACAAGTTATTTTTTCCATACCAATACCTCTAACTGTTTTCATTCAGTTCTAATTCACAGTTCAAAAACTATTGCATTCTGGATTCTCGCTCCCTGTTTTCACGGGGATAAGTTTTGAGGGAATGACAGGAAAAAGTTAAAGAGCCTCAAATGTTATGGACTAGTGCAAGAGGTTGACAAAAGTTTACAAATAATGTATAATTTCCAGTAATTGAAGGCTTAAACACTCCAATCTGTCTATCACAAAAGTGATAAACAGCTTGGGCTGTTTAAGCTCAGGAGGAGAAAATGAAAAAGATACTAGTGCTAATGCTCCTGCTCCTGCTGTATCCAATAACAGCTGGAGCAGGAATGGGAGCTCCACCTCCCCAGGTGGGGTTCAGCCAGGATTGTAGACAACTTCAATTTGATATTAAGACTCCCTCAGGGGGAGTCAATGTCAGTTTCAGGTTTCTGTTTCTATTCACTAATACCACTTCATCATCTCCATCGGTATCTCCATCGGTGGCAGTGGTAATTAGATACACCGATGAGAAAGGAGGAGGAGGGGTTATTTCTTTGCAATGCTCCCCTTCTCCCTCCCTAGTATCACCAACAACAATAGCATCGCCAGCGCCAACACCAACACCGACACCAACACCAACATTACCACCAACAAAAACAACACAAAAAATAAGAGAGATTTTCAAAAAAATTTTCTCTCTTTTTTTTGATTATTACTATTCAAGTTGCGAGGGATCTGAACTGATGGAGCAACTTATATCCTAGCAAGCATCAGACTTTGCACTATCTGTCCGTAGGCGGTTGGACCTCTTCTGTTTTATTTCTTGCGACAACTTCCGCAACCAAATCAGAAATGGCAGTATAAACAAAATAGGCATTAATAAGAAAACGGCCATAAACCAAAGTGGGAGTTTCTATCCAAGATAACGCCTAAGTAGATTCCAAACTCCAATTTTACACTCCAATTATTCCCAAAATTCCCAAGATGGCAACAATCAATCCTACTAATCCAATAAGTCCTAAATATTTGAGTTCTTCCCTAAGATATCTGAAATAGGAAAAGAAACTGAAGAATGTAAAGAAGAACAACTGCCAAGGATTGTGTAGGGTAAAGGCTTGAAAACCAAGGAATCCTAGGAATCCTAAAAAGCCATGTACCCAGATTTTATCTTTTGTTTGGTTTTTATTTACAATCATAGTCAAATCTCTTTTATTTTTTTCCAAATAAATTTAACTGCCCCCCATACCACAAGAGCAAGAATACCTGCTGATAGTCCGGTAAGCGCTGGATGAAAACCTATAGAGCTTCCTATCCAAGCACCTAAACCGCCGCCAATCGCCCCTGCTATTCCTCCTCTAATAGCGCTTTTTGTTTTTTCCATTTTATTATCTCCTACTTTATAGTACGTATAACGCTATGGTACACAATGTAATAAAAGTTATCGCTAAACTCCAATACAAATGCTCGTCGCATTTTGAATTTTTGGCTTGGTCTCTTGTAATAATATAAACCATAAACAAATAAATCAGGCTTTTGATATTATAAAGTCAGCTTGAATGCGAAGGATGCTTTTGAATATAATTGCAACGCTAATTAAACAAGCTGCAGTTACTAAAGCCACTTTTACTTCATCGGCTAGTTTCATAATCCATAACACAACCTCTTCTTTGTAAATATTTTCCTAGTAAGCCACCGCCTGATTTCGCCTAACGTTTGGTGAACATACGAAGTTTCCTGAAGGGAAATTTGAGCGATGGCGCAAAGCACTGAAGCCGTATGTCCGCTGCTAGGCGAAGTGCTTTTACTATACATGTTTTATCTCCTCTTTTAATTTTAAATTTAGCTTTCTTAGATAGAATAAAAAGGTAGGATGAGCCAAACAGGCATTGTAAGTGTAAATGGCATAACCCAAACTGGCAACTTACCATAGATTTCGCCCAAAAATATTCCAAGCTCCATTATC
>CAYWAL010000017.1:0-18176 GCA_964456605.1 uncultured Candidatus Saccharibacteria bacterium
TAACCTTTATCCATCTATTAAAGATGGAATTTATAAATTCCTGAAAAAGAACAAATCAGAACTTGTTGAAAAATACAAGGAAATTTATTCGACGAAAAGTAATTATTGGGATATTGAAGAAAAGAAAATCAAAGAATTCTGCAAGAAGAATAAAATCAATTGTAGAATTTATTTTCATCATAGAAGAAAAACAAAGCATTAAAAAATAGTGCGCGTCTTTGCGGGAACTTTGCGGTGCTCAACTTCGTTGTGCTCCTTGCCCTTACGGGGCAGATAACGGCAAATATGCGGGAAATCTGCGCTTTGCTTGATTTTTCCAATTCGGTAGAACCGAATTAATGTAAAACTCTTAATATAATTATGCAGGAAATCAAACAAAGAATTATTGACAGAATAGAAAAGCGAAAAGATGAAATTATAAAATTTACACAAGAGTTAGTTAGAACGAAAAGCGTTAATCCTTACACGCCGGATGTTAGTTCAAGAATAAATGAGCCTATAGAAAAAGGAATTGCCGAATTAATTTATGGAAAATTAAAAGAAGTTGGATTGAAGCCAATATTTATTTCTGCTTTGTCGAATAGGCAAAATATTATTTGTTCTCTCAAAGACAAAGGAAAGCCAGTTTTAATATTAAACGGCCATATGGACACTGTTCCTGTTAACAGTAAGAAGGATTGGAAAGTTGATCCTTTTTCTGCAGAGATAGTTGGCGGAAAGCTTTATGGAAGAGGAGCTTGCGATATGAAAGCGAGCTTATCTGCGATGGTTTTTACGTTGGCAGTTCTTTCTGAATTTAGGTCGGAAATAAGTGGGAATGCCATAGCCGCTTTTGTTGTTGATGAAGAACCGGGAGCGCATTCTGAATTAGGGACTAGATATTTGTTAGATCAAGGATTAAACGGGGACGCTTGTATAGTTTGTGAACCTGGAACGAAGAAAATTTGTATAGGCGCGAAAGGGGGGTACAGGTTGAAACTAATTACAAAAGGTGAATCTATTTCAACTGGCGCAGGCAAATGGGAAAGAAAAGAAAAGGGGATAAATGCTGTAACAAAAATGGCTAAAGTTTTATTAGAATTAGAAAAATTGAAGTTAAGCTTTAAGCCGACGAAGCTGTTTGAAGAAAGGAAGCCTGTTATAACACCTGGGACATTAATTAGAGGGGGAAGTGGAATAAATATCGTTCCTGATTATTGCGAAGCGACGGTAGACATAAGATTAATGCCAGGACAGACGAAAGAGCAAGTTAAGAAAGAGGTTTTAGCATGTATTAAAAAGTTAAAGAAAAATGATTCTCTACTGAAGGTTAAAATTCAGGATTTAATGTTTGTGCCTTCTGTTTACATTTCAAAGGAAGAAAGAATTGTAAAGGTTCTCAAAGAAAACGCAAGACTTATCTTAAAAAAAGAATCAAAATTAAGTGTTGCTGGGTCTTGGTGCGATGCTCATTTTTTTATAGCAAAAGGAATTCCAACGATCTGTGGTTTTGGTCCCGATGGGGATAATTTCCATGGAGCAAATGAATTTGTTTATATTGACAGCATAATTAAGGCAACAAAAATTTATTCATTAGCAGCTTATGATTTTATAAAGTAAAGATTCAACGACTTTAATAGAGTGAGTAAACAGACTGCCAAAAAACTTAAGTTTTGAAGGCTAACCATGCTGAAATTAGCCAATAATTTTTCAAGGAATCGTCAGAAAAGAGTTTTCGGATAGTCTGAGTTTGTTTGATATGTCATCTCTATTGGGTTCAGTATCTCTGACCCGAATCCAAACAAGTTCTATTGCCAAAGCAGGTACAGATAGTTTTCACCCGGATTCCCGGATGAGGGTCGTCAGTGACAAATTTATCACACCATCTCTGGCGTGATCCACTGATATGTCACCGACACACTATCTTCTCTGTTGGTTCAATCGTCCACGATTGAACCTAAAAGTTTTGATTTCAGGACTGACTATTTACTTTACAATCAAAACAAATGATTCAATCCCGCGATTGAAGCAACAAAAAATACACCACCGACACGCCACCTCTGGCGTGGTCCGTCTATTAATAAAAGAACTTGGACCACAGCAGAAATGCTGTGATAAGTAATACTTGACTTGACACCCAGTGTCCATGGACACTGGGTGTCCCGCATCCTGCAAAGTTAAAAAAACAACCCTTGCTTCTTTCTATCATAGTGATATAACGTCGTTGCTAAGAACTCTTGATGTAATAGATGATATAGATGGGGTCCTCACGAAGTGGGGTTTATTTAATTGACAGGGATAAAGTTGCGTGGTATTGTCAAAAAGCAAGGAGAGAGTTATCAGGCTCAATGATCTTTGTAAAATAAAAAAGAGGTGAAAAGGATTGAAAAGTAACGAAGAAAAAATTCTAGAAGATGCAGCGAGGCTGGAAATGGCTTTCAGAAAAGCGAGAACGCTTCAGGAATATGAAGAGGTAATCAGAACCAGAAAAAAATTGCAAGAGAGTCTCCCAGCTTCTTTAAATGGAGATCGGGAGAAGATAGCAAAGTGGCTACTGCCGGGCTTTGTGGCTGAATTGCAGTACTGGCGCTGTGCAAAGAATAACCTTAAGAACATCAGCAAGAAAGAAAAGGAAAAGATAAAAGACTTTCTGGAAAATATCTCCATTTTCTTGGAGATAGACCCAACAAAAAGGATTTTTCAGACTTACAGCAGCCTACTTATTGCTGCTTATATAGAATTGCAAGAGTTTTTGCCCAAAAATAATAGAAGACTATTTTTTTAAGTCTTAGAACGGCAAGCGAAGTAAATAACTAAATATCAAAAAGATGATAAATTCATCTTTTTGTTTTTGGCAAAGTTTTTCTGATGTGTTTATATTTGCCAATTTTTGTTTTTTAACTTCTATAAAAATATTGTTTGAAGTCAATGTCAATTTTTCCTAGGATTGAAAAAATTACTCGGGATTTGACGATTTCGCATTTTTCTTTGATGTTTGGGTACAAACTTTTTTCTTTGTATTTTCCTTTGTATTTAGTAAGCCGTGGATTTTCTCTTCCCGAGGTTGGTTATATTTATCTTCTAGTTTACTTGCCGATTGCCATTTTTTCGCCGGTAGTTGGCTTTTTGAGCTATACAATAAATCCAGCAGTCTTAGCCACTTTGGGAATTTTGGGGTATGCTTTTTATGCCTTGGGGATGATTTTGATTTTTGATCCAGTTCTTTTCTATTTCTTGCAAATTCTTTTGGGAATTTCCGCAGCTTTATTTTTTGTTTCCGCTAGAACAATTTTAATTTCTTCAAGTCCTGAAAGCTACAGCCGAGCCTTCGGTTGGTTTTACTCGGCTCCTTTTTACACCGACGCTATTGCTCCAGCATTTGGAGCTTTATTCATTTGGAAATTTGATTTTTTAGGCGTTTTTATTTTCAGCTCGCTTTTGCAAGTTTTAACCGCGATTTTTTGTTTCACCAGACTAAAAACTGTCAGAATAGGTTCTCAAGATCATTCCTTAGGTTTTCAGAAAATTAAGAAAAATTACCAAAAATCCTTTGAGATTATTAGCAGGAGAGATATTTTTCCTTTAGTTTTAGTTTCTTTTTCGGTTTTGATTTTGGCTGGTTTTTATCGAACTTTCTTTGTTTTGTTCCTAAAAGACGAACTTCTGTGGTCTGAGAATCTGATTTTGTTTTTTGTTCCCCTGTCTTCGCTTTTGTTTTTGCCTGTTTCTATTTTTGTCATTAAGAAACTAGGAGAGAGAAGAAATGAAAAAAATATATTTCAAGGAGGACTAACTGCTGGAATTTTTTCAGTTCTGTTTGGTGTTTTGATGCCGGTTTTGAATTTTTTTAGTGTTCTTTTGATTGACTTAGGAAGGTTGACTGGTTCTTTAGTTTGTAACTCCAGCCGTTCTGGAATTGTTTCTCGAAGGTTAAAAAAGAGTCCAGAAGAAGCTGGAGCAATAGACACTGTTTTTTCTCCTCTGGGAGTAGCTTTAGGCGCTTTAATTTCAGGGATCTTGATTAATTTTTTTAGCTATCAACTTTTGTTCATTTTTGCTGGGAGTTTTGTTATAGGAATTGCGATTTTGGCAAGTAATATAGGGGTTAAAAAATTTTGACAAAAACTTGCAGTCGCTCCAGGTTATTTTTGTGATTCGCAAACTGTCTTTTCTGCTATTTTTGCTATAATCTGCTTTTTCAAAAAAGCTTTTGTTTCCAAAACGCGAGCAAGGAGTTTTCACCTGGATTCCCGATGAGGGTCGGCAGTGACAAATTTATCACACCATTTCTGGTGTGGCCACTGACGCATAACACACCATCTCTGGTGTGGTCCAAAACGTGTTTCCTGACACCCAGTGTCCACGGACACTGGGTGTCCCGCATCCTGCAAAGTTGAAAAAACAACTCTGGCTTCTTTCTATCACAATAGATATGGTATGTTGCTATTCTGGTGTGATAGGAGAGGTCCTCACGGAATGAGGATTTATACAGAGCCTTGACAGCATTGTAGACTATGCTATGATAACTAGGCAATTGGTTTCTCGAGTTAGGTGAGGTTGTTATGCTTCTCGATCTTCGGTTTCGGCAGTCGGTGGTGGTTGTGGGAAAACAGGTCTTCCTCCTTACTGCAGTAAAAGGAAGAGGAAGGCAGGAGACGATGGAGAGCAGGTAAATTTTGTCAGAAACAAAGGCAGAAGAAAGCAAATCTGGCAAAGAGAAGAAAGTTGGGAGCCATTTTCAATTTTATTTTTAGAACAAAAACGCTTTCTTCTCTCTGAAAAGAAGTGTTTTTTAGTTTCACTGGTAAACGGAGGATTCTTAACAATCTGTAATTATTCTCTAACAAGTTGGGGAGAAATAGTTGCGGTATTGCGCTTTGAAGCGGGCTTGGCGGATCTGTTTTTGCAGGCGATTTGAACATTTAAGGTGTGGAAAGATAGTGGGTTTTGTTCTTGTCGGTTGTGTCGGCAAATAGTGGTGGAGAATAATTTCAGGTTGCTAAGGAAAGTTCTTTAACAATATAAGACTAGCGGCTATTAATCGCTAGTTAATGTGCATCAATAAACACGTAAGGGCGTATGATGGATGCCTAGACACAAAAAGACGATGAAGGACGTGGCATGGCTGCGAAAAGTCTCGGGGACCCGCCAAGCAGGGTGTGATCCGGGAATTTCCGAATGGGGAAACCCGCGCCGACTAATCTCGGCGCATCCATATCTGAACACATAGGATATGGAGGACAACCAGGCGAAGTGAAACATCTCAGTAGCCTGAGGAAAAGAGAAAAATATGCGTGTGCTAATGATGCCGTTAGCAGTTTTCTGCTAATGGAATCTTAACGCACTTTCATTCCCTAAGTAGTGGCGAGCGAAAGGGGAGGAGCCCAAACCTAGCGGCGCTTCGCGCGCGGCTAGGGGTTGTAAGGCAATGGCGTGGAATCTTAAGATTGTTTAGCTTCCAGCATAGCTTTTATGCCGGCAGCAAAATATCTTAAGAATGTCCAGGAAGTAAAAAATCTGCTTTGTTAGCCGAATAAGCTGGAAAGCTTAACCAAAGAAGGTAATAGTCCTGTAGGCGAAAACGAAGCGGACTTCCAGCTGTTGTCCTTGAGTACCATAGGACCAGAGAAATCCTATGGGAATCCGGCAGTCCTACTAAAATGGCTTATTAGGCTTCCGATCTTCTTTTGGATGCCTAATAGGTCATCTGCCAAGGCTAAATACTTTTTGTGATCGATAGTGAACTAGTACCGTGAGGGAAAGGTGAAAAGCATCCCGGTGAGGGAGATGAAATAGAACCTGAAATCATACGCCTACAAAGAGTAGGAGCCGTGCGTAGCACGGTGACTGCGTGCTTTTTGTAGAACGAGCCAGCGAGTTTATGTATGTTGCTAAGTTAAGCCCGACAGGGCGGAGCTGAAGTGAAAGCGAGGGTTAACAGCCCGTTTGTAGCATGCATAAGACACGAAGCCGGGTGAGCTAGCCATGGCCAGGATGAAGCTGCGAGAATATCGCAGTGGAGGTCCGCACCCACCAGCCGTGCAATACTGGGGGATGAGCTGTGGTTAGGGGTGAAATTCCAATCGAACTCGGTGATAGCTTGTTCTTCCCGAAATAGCTATAGGGCTAGCGCTGCGGTTACCTGCTAGAGGTAGAGCTCTGGATGGAGTGGAGGGGCTTTGCCTACTCTCTCCAACCAACCTTCGAATTCTAGTCAGTCAAATCCGCAGTAGTCAGAACTCCGGTGCTAAGATCGGAGCTCAAAAGGGGAACAGCCCAGACCGCTGTCTAAGGTCCCTAAATTCAAATTAAGTGACAAAGGAAGTGATCTTTCTTTGACAGGCAGGAGGTTGGCTTAGAAGTAGCCATCCTTTAAAGAGTGTGTAACAACTCACTTCTCGATTATGAAAGATCGCGCCGAAAATTTAACGGGGCTCAAATTTGATACCGAAGACGCGGGCGTTGCTGTTTGGACAACTAAACAGCGGCGCGGTAGGGAAGCGTTCTATACGCACTGAAGCTGTATTCGCAAGAAGCAGTGGAGCGTATAGAAGTGAGAATGCTGGCATGAGTAATAAAAAATTACGTGACATTCGTAATCACCGAAAGTCCAAGGTTTCCTGGGCAATGTATGTCATCCCAGGGTTAGTCGGTCCTAAGGCGAGGCCGAAAGGCGTAGTCGATGGGTAGCTGGTTAATATTCCAGCACTGCTTTTGTCTCGAAGGTATGGGGTGACGAAACATGATAGCTTGAGCGCATTATTGGATTTGCGTCAGTTATTGTTAGGCTTGTTTTCCAGGCAAATCCGGAAAACTTCAAGGTCGAGAATAACTGGGACTTTCTCCTTCGGGAGAGATAACTCAAGTGAGTCAAGTTTCCAAGAAAAACCTCTATCCTTCTTGGGCGCGAGCTTGAGATAGAGACAAAAGCATCCGTACCGCAAACCAACACAGGTGGACAGGTCGAGTAGACCAAGGTGAACGGGAGAATCCTTGTTAAGGAACTCGGCAAAACAGCGGCCGTAACTTCGGGATAAGGCCTCCCCCGCCATTGTTATGCGCTGGAAGTGCTAAATCGGCAGTAAGATTGCGAGCTGAATAGGTTGTGAGATTTGGAGTCGCAAGTTCTGAAAAGTGATTTAAGAATTGGAAGTTAGGATTTAGGATCTGCTCAAGATTTAGAATTTCCACTGCATAGCAATGGTTGGGGGCGCAGCGAAAGACCCCGAGCGACTGTTTACCAAAAACATAGGTTCCTGCTAACTCGCAAGAGGACGTATAGGAGCTGACGCCTGTCCAGTGCCAGAACGTTAAGATCCGGGGTGAAAGCTTCGGATTTAAGCGCTGGTGAACGACAGCGATAACTATAATCGTTCTAAGGTAGCGAAATTCCTTGTCATCTAATTAGTGACCTGCATGAAAGGCGTAACGACTTGGGGACTGTCTCAACAAGGAACCCGGTGAAATTGCATATAGCGGTAAAGATGCCGTTTACCTGTGGTAAGACGAAAAGACCCCGTGAAGCTTTACTACAGCTTGGTATTGAGCTATGGTTTTGGATGTTCAGTATAAGTGGGAGACTTTGATGCTTCAACGCCAGTTGAAGCGGAGTCGCAATGTGAGATACCACTCTTCCAATGCTGTAGCTCTAACCTTTGGCCGTCAGCCGGTCAGGGGACAGTGCCTGGTGGGTAGTTTAACTGGGGCGGTTGCCTCCTAAAGTGCAACGGAGGCGTTTATAAGGTCAGCTAAGTCCGGATGGAAATCGGGCTGATAGTGCAAAGGCATAAGCTGGCTTTACTGCGAGACTGATGGGTCAAGCAGTTGCGAAAGCAGAACTTAGTGATCCGACCTTCGGTTGTAGTACCGAGGAAGCTCAACAGATAAAAGCTACTCCGGGGATAACAGGCTAGTCGCGCCCAAGCGTCCATAGCGACGGCGCGGTTCGGCACCTCGATGTCGGCTCATCGCATCCTGGGGGTGGAGAAGCTCCCAAGGGTTTGGCTGTTCGCCAATTAAAGCGGTACGCGAGCTGGGTTCAAACCGTCGTGAGACAGGTTGGACTCCTATCTACCACAGGCGTGGATACTTGAGAAGGGTCTCTTCTAGTACGAGAGGACCGAAGAGAGTAGACCTCTGGTGTACCAGTTGTTCCGCCAGGAGCATCGCTGGGTAGCTATGTCTATAAGGGATAAACGCTGAAAGCATATAAGCGTGAAGCCCTCTTCAAGATAAGGTATCGTTTGAGATCCCTGACAGATGATCAGGTTGATAGGGCGCAGGTGTAAGCGCAGTGATGCGTTCAGCCGAGCGCTACTAATAGATCGATGTTTATTGATGCTGTCGCATACTTGAGGCTTATGTCTTGAGTTTGCGGCAAAATTAACTAGCGATTAATGGTCGCAGAATTTGCTTTTTAATTTGAATTTCCCTGGTGATTTGAGCGGCGGGGAAACACCTGATCCCATCCCGAACTCAGAAGTTAAGCCCGCCAGCGCCGATGGTACTTGTCCCGCACGGGACCGGGAGAGTAGGCCATTGCCGGGGATTTTTTTGTTGCTTTTTGTTTTATTGACCGAAAGTCTAAAAAGGCTATAATGAAGCTACAGAGCTTCGTATTGCAGGTTTATGCCCATCTGTATTATCAATTGAATTGGACAGCAGAGAAAGTGCAGAGCCTAGAGTACAAAATTATTGCTGTATTGTGGTTATAGACTTGCGCTCTGCAGTCAACTCTTAAATCAAAATTGCTGGTCAACTATATGACTGAAACCCAAAGGAAGCTTAAAAAAATTTCAATTCTCAGCATATTCTTATTGATCATCGTAACTATTGGCTGGCTTCTCTATAAGCCTGAGAAAGAGATATGTTTTAACGGAGTTAAGGATATTGGCGAAGAAGGTGTTGACTGTGGTGGTTTTTGCGAGAAGAAATGTCCTCCTCCTCTCAAACCTCCCCAGGTGCAAGACATAAAGATTGATTGGGTGAAGTATGTTAAGGACGGAGAGAATAATTATGACTTAGTGGCGAAGCTCTCAAACAGCAATGAGCGGTGGGGAATTTCTTCTATGAAGTACAAGTTTACTGTACGTAGCCAGGAAGGAGAAGTTATTGGTGTAAGAAGAGGGGAATCATATATTATGCCCAAGGGGTTCATAAAAAGCGAAGGTGCAAACTATATAATTGAAAATGATTTTAAGACAGAAAAAAACATTGGAAAGGTTGATTTGGAATTGTCTGATTTTAATTGGGGGGAAATAAAAGATCCAAGAGACCTGCCTGATTTAAGCAGAGATATTATAGTGATTAGAAACAAGGAGTATGGACCTCTTGAAAATGGAAGGGAATTCTATTATGTGTCTGGAGTAACAAAGAATGTTTCAAAGTATAGTTTCTTTAGGGTGGATATAGATGTGGTGCTGTTTGATGCTTCTGGTGAGCCAATTGCTGCTGGAAAGACGGATCAATGGACAATGAAAGCGGGAGATGGATGGAAGTTTGAAATTCGTTGGTTGGCACCATTTTCAGGTGAAGTTGACCATGTTGACTATGAAGCAAAAACCAACATTTTTAATTCAAGCAACTTTATGAAGGATTATGGAACGGGAAGAAAGTATATGATTCCAAGATAGGAAAGTGATGGAGGAAGGGAATGAATAAAAATGTGGTTTGTTTAGTCATATTGTTCCACAGGTATTTCGTAACTATTTAAGGTTAAATATGTGCGGAATCGCAGGATACATAGGTAAAAATGAAGCCTCCAGTTTTCTATTGGATGCTTTGAAAAGACTAGAATACAGAGGATATGATTCTGCAGGGATGGCTGTTTTGGTTGACGGCGTTCCGAATTGCGTAAGAACGGTTGGCAGAGTTAGCGCACTTGAGGAAAGATTAGAGAAAGAAAATATGAGCGGGCAGGTTGGGATAGCTCATACCAGATGGGCAACTCATGGGTGTCCAAGTGAAAGAAATACACATCCCCACAGCGATTGCCGCAGCAATATATATGTTGTACATAATGGTATAATTGAGAACTATAAGGCGCTAAGAGAGGAGCTAGTCAAATCTGGGCATAGGTTTGAATCTGATACGGATACTGAAGTAATTTCGCACTTGATAGAAAGTCACTTTAGCGGCAACTTGGAGGAGGCTGTTTTGAATGCTTTGAAACATATAGAAGGTGCGTACGCTATCGCTGTGATTGCAAAAGAAGAACCAACAAAGATTATAGTAGCAAAAAACAGCAGTCCTCTTGTTGTCGGCATTGGGGATGGTGAAAACTTTATAGCTTCGGATCCTTCCGCAGTTGCTGGATACACGGATAAAGTGGTTTATCTTGAGGATAAGGAACTTGGAATTATTACTGACGGCAGTTATAGGATTATTTCTGTTGTGGACAACAATGAAGTGCAGCGCAAGCATTGCGTCATTGATTTGGATGTTGCGGAAATTCAAAAAGGAGGATACGATTACTTTCTTCTGAAAGAAATATTTGAAGGTCCTGATGTAGTCAGGAACTCGATAAGAGGAAGAATTATCTTGGAAGAAGGGTTAGCGAAACTGGGCGGACTAGAAGTTGTTGATCAGGAGAGGCTGAGAAACATAGAGAGATTAATCTTTATCGCTTGCGGAACAGCGAGTTATGCCGGGCTTGTTGGCGAGTATATGTTGGAGGAATACGCAGGAATTCCTGTTGAGGTTGAGTTGGGCAGCGAATTCAGATATCGCAAGCCGATTGTGGATTCCAGAACAGCGGTTGTGGCTATCAGCCAATCAGGAGAAACAGCGGATACGCTGGCTTCACTCCTGGAAGCTAAAAGGAAGGGAGCGTTGACTCTGGGCATTGTCAACGTTGTTGGCAGCACTGTTGCCAGAGAGACGGAAGCAGGAGTTTATAACCATGCGGGACCTGAAATAGCTGTAGCCTCCACTAAAGCTTTTATTTCTCAGATGGTTGTTCTAGCTTTGTTCACTGTTTATTTTGGCAGAATGAGACAAATGTCGCTTGTTATGGGCAAGCGCATCACGAGCGAGATTCAAAAACTACCCCTTTTAATGGAAAGGGTGCTAAGGAAAAACGAGCAGATAAGAAGTTTAGCCAAAAAGTATTCAAGGTATAAGAATTTTCTTTTTCTAGGCAGGAAATACAATTATCCAATTGCCAAAGAAGGAGCTTTGAAATTAAAAGAAGTTGCTTATTATGTTCATGCAGAGGGCTATGCCGGCGGAGAGATGAAGCATGGCCCAATTGCTATGGTTGATGAAAATTTTCCTTGTGTTTTTATTGCTCCGAGCGATAGTGTCTATGAGAAAATGTGGTCTAATATAGAAGAGGTGAAGAGCCGTAGGGGAAAAGTTATTGCTATTGCTACGGAAGGAAATGACAAGATAAAAGACATAGCTGACGATGTAGTTTATATTCCAAAGACTTTGGAAATGCTGACGCCCATTCTGACTGCCATTCCTTGTCATCTCTTTGCGGCTTATATGGGCATTGAGCTTGGATGTGATATTGATAAGCCAAGAAATTTGGCAAAGAGCGTGACGGTGGAATAATCTGTTCGGCATTTGTGTTTGTGGAGAGCTGAAGCCTCTTAGGTATATGTTTATTTTTTAGAAGTTTGAGCCTATGAAATGTCCAAAGTGCAATGAAGATTTGTTAGAAGAAATAAATGTCAATGATGTCAAAGTTGATTATTGCAAAAGTTGTGGCGGGTTATGGTTTGATAGAGATGAGCTTAGAATTGTTCGAGATCATCGAGATGAAAATTTAAGCTGGCTTGATTTTGACCTATGGGAAAACGAAAACAAACTCGTGGTGAGTGGAAAGTCAGTTGATTGTCCTCGTGATGGGAAACCGCTTTTCAAAATTAAATACCAAAATACGGACGTTATGATTGATGTCTGCCTAGAATGTCGTGGAGTTTGGCTGGATAAAGATGAGTTGAATAAAATAATATCAGCTCTAAAGGAAAAAGTTAACTCTGAAACGATTCCTCAATATCTAAGAGATTTAGGCGGAGAGATAAAAGAACTTATATCCCATCCTTCTGAAGCGAAAATTGAACTTAGGCACATTATGATTCTAATGAAGCTTATGGAGTATAGACTTGTTGCTTCCTGGCCAAAAATTTTAGAAATAACCTCTGCTTTGCCGCATTAAGAGATGACTGTCCGAGGTTAGATTTGGAAGGTTGGAGAAGGATGGTATAGCGAGGGTGACTATATGTCTTTTTAGGATTAAAAATTGGCTTTGGGAAGGAGAATGTTTCTATTAAAGCTATGCTTCTGGAAAAGGTTGGGAAAGGGATAATAAAGGACGGGACACCCAGTGTCTTTTTGGACACTGGGTGTCAGAATTGAACACGCTTTTTGCCGCTTTTTTGTTTTGTGTTATAATAAAAATCAAATTGCAGTTAAAACTGCTGGCTAATTTGCATAATCTAATCTAGCGGACATAAAAAATGAGAACAAAAAATTTGAAGACAAACAAGATTAGGAAAAAAGATGATTCTCTTTTTTCTTATTACTCTTTCAGCGCGGAAGATGCAAAAGAATATCCTGTGGTTAGCAAGATTCTAAAACAGCTTACTCCTGAGAGGATAAAAAAGGAGATTGAAGCAGTGCAGAAAGTAAAGCTTCCGAAAGAATTGGAAAATTGGGTAAGGGAGTATAAGAAGGTTGGGGGAGAAAGGGATGATTTTATTATAAAGTGGACTTATGCTGGAATGCAGGTGTATACCTTACCTAGTGTTCCGGAAAAGTATAGGAAATCGATCTATGTTGTTAAGACTGTCAGTATAATCATAGACATTCTGATAGATGATATTATTGACAGGAATAAAGACAAAAAGATGTTTAAAGAGACAATTAATAGTTGTATTTTTTCTAACTATACTAAAAACTTGAAACTTAAAAAGGAAGAAGTACAATATGTTAGTTTGATAAAAAAAGCATGGAATTTTGTTAACAGAGAAATAAAGAAATACCCCAGATACAAAGAGTTTAAAGATATCTTTGCCTATGATTACAGGCAGTTTTTAAATTCAATAAGATATTCTTATTTAATTCATAAGAACCCTCTATTGATAAATGAGACTGAATATGATATTTATTTCCCTGCTAACATGCAGGCGGTGATAAGTATAACTATTGATTTAATGTGCTCTCCCAGATTCAACTCCAAGGAGCTAGGAATAATGAGGGAAATTTCTTGGTATTCGCAAAAAATGCTAAGAATTGGAAATTGGGTCAGTACATGGGAAAGAGAAGTGAAGGAAGATGATTTTACAAGTGGTGTCTTTGCTTATGCGATAGAGTCTGGTTTTGTTAACTATGATGATTTAGATAGTAATAACGAGACTGAAATTATACGAAAAATTAAGAGGTCAGGAGCTGAAAAAGAACTTCTAAAAAGATGGGAGGACTGCTATTTTAAGGTAAAAAAGTTTGATAGTAAAATAAAGTCTGTAGATGTTAAGGAAGTTGCTTCTAAATTAGAAAAGTTTTTAATTATGCACTTGACTAGCATAGGATACAAATAAACGATGGAAGAATTTTTTTTGATTAATAAAATCGCTACTTTTCTAATTGTTGTAACGGGTGTTTGGCTAGCTTTTTGGGTATACTTTGATAATCGGAAAAATAAGGTAAATCAAATTTTCTTCTTGCTGACAGTAGGAATACTGCTCTGGATTACCTTTGGCTATTTCATTACTCTTCCAAATCAGTCAATAACTCAAGTTGTCTTGCGAACGAAATTGGCTTATTTGGGAGTTTTTTTGTGGTTAGCAAGTACCTATTATTTTCTAATTTATTTTCCCAAGAAGGGAGCAGAAAACAAGTTAGTAAGTCTAATAGTGTTAGTAAGTGTGGTTTTTCTCTCTTTAATTACAATTTTCACTGACCTGTTAGTAAAAAGTGCCGAAGTGGGTCAAGAATCATCTTCTCCTATTCTTGGTGATTATTGGTACTACATTTATCTAGTCATATTTTTTTTGTTTTGCATAATGTTCAAAATCATCTTTAGAAAGTATTTCGGACTTTCTGCAAAAGAGAAAGCAAAGGTCAGTTATTTTGTCTTTGGATTGTTAATTTTCATTACGATGAATTTTGTTTTTAATGTATTTCTCTCTCCCAGACTAGGTATGATTCCTTATGCCTACATAGGGAATGATTCTGCTATCTTTTTTCTGATGCTTACTGCCTATGCTATCACGAAACATGAGTTGATGGGAATAAAAACCTTAGTCACTCAAACCTTAATAGTTGTTATCACAATTATACTTTTGCTTGACGTACTGGTTTTGTCAGAAGGTATTGTAGTACGGCTTTTGAAAATAGGAATTTTGATTGCATTTTTGTATTTCAGCTATGAGCTTGTAAAAAGCATTAAAAAAGAAAAAGAGTCCAAAGCAAAGTTGGAAGAGAGCTATGCGAAAATAAACCAATATGTTAGAGAGCTGGAAAAAGCAAATGTTGATCTTGAGGAAAGGAATAAGGATTTGAAGGCTCTTTTGGAAATTAGCGATGTGACTTCTGAAACTCTTGATTCTAGAAAAATAGCTCAAAGCATTGTGGACAGCATTCCAGTTAATTTGAGCCACTTGGGATATAAAGGCGGAGTTCTTGTGCTTTATAATCGAAAGAAGAGAGTTGTTCATACCTATGCTATCACAGAGTCAAAAATTGCACAGGAAGCAAAGAAGCTGCTCGACAAACCGTTTTTGGAGCACTCTGAGTGTATTGACGATGCTGACAACTTTGTAATTCAAACTATAAAAACCGGCAAAATATATGTTGGCGGCAGACTGGAAGAATTTATAGCCCCAACAGTAAGTAAGAATGTTTGCAGACTGATTCAGAAGCTTGTTGGGGCGAAGTCCTTTGTTTCTATTCCTCTTTTCTCAAGAGGAAAAGTTATGGGTGCTATAGTTTTTGTTGGAACTCGGCCTGAAAAGACAATTACACAGAGAGATAAAGATATACTCTATATGTTTTCTTCACACATTGGTTCTGCGATTGAGAATTCACAGCTTTATGAAAAAACAAACCGACAAATGAAAGAACTATCAAGATTGAACAAGAATTTAACTGAAGCCAATCAAAAACTCAAAGAACTTTTGAAAATGAAAAATGAGTTTTTACATATCACTTCTCACCAGCTTAGAACTCCTCTGACAGCAATTAGGGGAATGATATCGATGTGGTATGAGGGAGATTTTGATAATCTTTCTCCGCGGGAGCGAAGAAAAATGCTGAAGAGAATATGTATAAGCGCAGAGAGACTAAACAATATAACAAACGATATGCTTGATGCTCTTGAGCTCGAAGGGGGATTTATGAAGTTTCAATTCAAGAAAGTGTCTTTGAAAAAAATTGTGGAAGAAACAATAGATACTTTGAAGCCGAATTTTGTCAGTAAAAACCTTTATATAAAATTCACTGCCAAAAACAAGTCCCTGCCAAAAATAGAGGTAGAGCCAAACTATATAAGGCAGGTGTTTCTAAACTTGATTGACAACGCCTGCAAATATACAAGAAAAGGGGGAGTGGAAGTGAACATTAGAAAGACCAAGAAGTGTCTTGAGGTCAGCATAAAAGATACAGGGATTGGGATGAGCAAGAAGGATCAAAAAAAGGTTTTTCAAAAGTTTACTAGGGGCAAGAATGCGGCTAAAGAAAACGCTTCAGGAAGCGGTTTAGGGATGTTTATAGCTAAGAAAATAGTTGATGCACATCATGGAAAGATTGAATTTCACAGCGATGGCATTGGCAAAGGATCTGTGGTGAGAGTTCTTTTACCGATAGAACAAAGGTGATTTTTCAAGGCAGGCATTCTCGTTAGCACACAGAAGAAGCATTATCCTGAGGGCGAAGCCCAAAAGATCTCGTGGGAACTAAGGAACTAAAATAACCGCTAAGCAACATTACGTCTTATCAGATTCCATATGGGATCCTTCGCCTTCGGCTCAGGATGACACTTTCGTAATTTTAAACACTTGACTTAATTTATAGGTAATTCAAAGTAAATAAAGTAAATAACTCACTAAAAAGGTATGAAAGCAAATTCAAAAGAGACTGATTTTAACAAAGGAAGTGTGTACAAGGATATGAAGGGCGATCTAAGCGATCTGTCCTATACAGAAGAAAATTTTGAGTCTGATTCTTCGTCCTCTTCACACTTGTCATCATTTTCCAATCAAGACTTGCCATCTCTTCCTAAGCCTACTGCTCTATTGTCCGAAGCTTGGAAGTTGTATAAATCAAGATTTAAGACATTTTTAGGTGTAGTGATTCTTCCTGTGTTGTTTGTCCTGCTTGTTTTTAAGATCTATGAAATGCTTTTTGAGTATTATTATGATATTAGTGTTGGCAGTAGGATAGTCTTTTTGTTGGTTTTAATTTTAGGGATGGCCTTTGTTCAGTTTTGGAGTCAAATTGCGTTGATTTTCGCAATTAAGGATGATGAAGACATAGGAATAAAAGAATCGTATAGGAGAGGATGGCGCAAAATAGGATCGTTTGTTTGGGTGTCTATATTGACAATGTTTATAGTAATAGGCAGCGGCGTTTTTTTTGTGATTCTAGGAATTATTTTCGCTGTTTGGTTTGCCTTCACATTTTTTATTGTTGCTGGTGAAGATTTAAAGGGAATGGATGCAGTATTGAAAAGCAGAGAATATGTCAGAGGCTATTGGTGGCAGGTGTTTTGGCGGTTTTTATTCTTGTATGTGATTATGGTCGGTGGTATGTTGGTGGTTTTTGGAGTTGGTCTGCTGGCAAAGTTTGTAGTATCATTGGTAATGTTTCCTGCAGAAGAATCTATGTTGGGAAAATTCATCGCTAGTTTAACCAGTTTAGCAAGCAATTTTGTTTTCAGCGCTGTTATTCCGCTTGCGATGTCTTACTTGTTTGTTACTTACAGACACTTGAAGAAAGTTAAGAGCGGCCTTGAACTGAAACCTTCTGCAAAGGAAAAGAAGCTTTTCATTGCTGTTGGCGCACTAGGAGGTTTAGTGATGGTGCTAATAGTAGGAGGGTCCCTTTTTACCTTTTCAGCGTTGCTTTCGAATGTAAGAAGCAGACAGATGGATCTTATACGTTCTTTGGATTTAGACAACATTAAGACTAGTTTGTCGCTGTATTACGAAGAGAAAAAAGAATATCCAGAATCGCTGAGTGATCTGGGCCTTAATAATCTTATTTATAAAGATCCTAAAACTGGAAAGCCTTATGAGTATCACCGATTGAACAACGGTAGGGGTTATGAAATCTGCATTCAATTTGAAAAAGAAGGCAGAAAGTGTTTTTCTTCTAATGATTGGAGTACAAATCTTCCTTCTCCAGATAGGAGCTTGACTTCTGTGGAAAAAAGAGATAGACGGCGTCTGTCAGACTTAGATTTAATTTCCTCTATGCTTTTACAGTATAGACTGAAGAATGGAAACTATCCCGTGAGTCTTTTAACTGTAAAGCTTAACGAGGACAATGAAGTAGTACGTGAAATTAAGTCTGCTAATTATGGCAGGGATATCCCGGTTGATCCCAAAGATCCTGAATATTATTATGGATATAAATCAACGGGCGATTGGTTTGAGTTGACAGCGCGTCTCGAAAATGTGGATAATCCTAATTGTGATCCGGGAATTAAGAAAAAAAGAAATATCTGTATATTTTTCTTGAAACATTACTAAATTGTTGCTGACAAAAGCGGCTTTTTGGCGTACAAAGCTGCAGCGTTTCCTTCTTGATTGATTTTGCAGTTCCTTGTCGCTATTGTAGGATGAGAACTTTTGTGCTTCACTTTTCATAGAGCTGGTTGATCAGTTAATAGATAGAATTTAGCTTTTCTATTTCTAATCTATTTTAGCAATCAACCTGCTTTTTGAAATTACACGGCATTAGTATACGGTATCAAAGAATCAAATATTTCTTGCTCTGCGGCAATCTTTGTAAGTGACTGCAGCGGGAGAAAGATGTGCTGCAGTTCTCTTGCAAGAGACTGCGGCGGGGCGGAAAGGCGGAAATACTCTATTAGTAGTATGTCTTACTTTTTTTCTGCGGGATCCTTTTGCCTTCGGCTCAGGATGACGTCTTACTGTCATTCTGAGCGAAGCGAAGAATCTCGTAGGAATGGCAATATATCTATGACAGTATGTCTTATCTATCTTACAGACGGGATCCTTCGCCTTCGG
>CAYWAL010000018.1:0-17778 GCA_964456605.1 uncultured Candidatus Saccharibacteria bacterium
GCCCGTTTGATATAATACCAAAATATAAGGAAATTTGCGAGCGGAGCCGAGCGTCAGCGAGGCGGAGCGAGCAAACAAACTCTCCTCAAACTGACAAAAGTTGCATTTGGTCGGGGTGGCGGGATTTGAACCCGCGACCTCAGCGTCCCGAACGCTGCGCGCTAGCCAGCTGCGCCACACCCCGTTAGTTAACACTCATTTTAATGCTCATTCCATACCAATAAAAGAGAAACTTGTTCTTGGTTTCCTTTTTCTTCTCTACAAACACCGCTTATCGCGAGCGCCGCAAGTTATTGCGAAATTTCTAACTTTCAGTTTGCAGCAATTGTTTTATTCTGTCAGCTTCTTTTGCCACCACCTCCCCTTCATACTCCCCGCTATGCGCTGTTTCTTTTCCATAACTTGGACGTTTTTGGTCAAGATGCAGGTTAAGAACATATTGGTCGCTGTTCTCGTTCACATACAGGTGAAAACGCGGATAACCGCTAGCCGACAAAACTCTCACATAACTGTCGTAGAACGGAGCATATCCGCACCTGCGTAAAAAACTGTACAGATTCCCTTCAAGTTTGCCCTTATAAATATGAATCTTCATCGAACTCAATTGAATTGGATCAAACACACAAGTTATTCAGTTTCCTACAATTTTCTTAATCTTAGAACTGTCATCTTTTCTTCCCGAAATTTTCACAAACATTTCCCCCATTAAACCCAATGAGATAAGCTGAACTCCGACCATTATAAACAAAATTCCAGCAATCAAGAGGGGAAGTCTTCCTTGAATACTTCCATAGAGGAATCGCAAGTAAGTGATATACAGCCCAATTATAAATCCCAATCCTAGAAACACAGCTCCTATTCCTCCAAAGAAATGCGCGGGTCTCCTGAAATACCTAGTGAGCATCATAACAGTTAGAAAATCCAGAAAGCCGTTTAGAAATCTAGAAGGTCCATATTTTGACTTTCCATATCTCCTTTTTCTATGGTTGACAGGAATTTCTGCAATTTTATACCCTTCGCTTGCCGCCACAACTGGAATATACCTGTGAAGTTGCCCATACAAATCCAACCCTTTGGCAACTTCTCTTTTGTATGCTTTGAAGCCGCAATTGAAATCATGCAGTTTAATTTTTGAAAAAAGAGAAGTTACAATGTTGAAAACCACCGAACTCATATTTTTTAAAAAGGAGTCTTTGCGATTCTGTTTCCAGCCTGAAACCAAGTCATAACCTTCTCTTATTTTGGCAATAAATCTTGGAATTTCTCTCGGGTCATCCTGTAAATCAGCGTCCATTGTAATAATTATCTTTCCGCGCGCCTCTTCAAAGCCAATTTTCAGCGCTATTGCCTTTCCAAAATTAGACCGCAGCTGAATACTTACTAGGCGTCCTCTGTCATCGTTCAATAAACTTTCCACCACCTGTTGAGTTTCATCTCTGCTGCCATCATTCACAATTATCACTTCATAATTGCTTGTTATTTCCTTCATCACTTCCTTTATCTCTCTGTATAAAATCGGCAGACTCTCAGCCTCGTCATAAGCTGGAATTACGATTGATATTTCTTTCTCATTTTGACCCATTGTGGGAAAGCTTAAATATCTTGATTGGACTTACCGAATCGTCTTCATAAAAAAGACTAACATCGTCAGAATATTTATCCAAATTCATCATTTCATCGTAGTTACTTCTAGCCTCAAGGAACCTCTTGTCAATTACAATATAATCAACTTTACTCGCCTTGGCAAATTTTATAGTATTTTTCGGATTTGTATATGGAATAGGAATATTTTTCTCAACTCCCGCATAAAAAGCGACAAACGGTTTCCTTGACATTATCACTATTTTCTTTGCGCTTTCCCCAATTTTGTTTTCCAGATACATTCCCGCTTTCTTGTGTTCTGGATGACGTGGTATTCCAATGGCATAGAAAGAAGCCGCAAAACTAACTAGAGTTGCATATATGACAATGAAATTTATAAAGCCAAAAAATACCGCGCTGACAAATTTGCGTTTTTTTGCCGCGAGGAGAGCAAGTTTATTCACAAGAGAACAACCCAAAGAAGCCGCCAAAATGATAAAGATAAAAACTTGCAAAAGATAGCGGCTTTCAAGATGAAAAGCGGGAAATATCAGCGCAAGAAGCGCCGCCGGCAAGAAAAGAGCAGAGAGCTTTCCTAGTTGCTCTTTTTTCCCAGCGACAAAAACAGAGAAGACAAGAAGCGGGATTAGAAGAATCCAACCTATATAATAGTCAAACAACACGCCAATTTCCGACTCAATTCCTCTTCTGTACCTTTTTAAAAATTCATCCGGCTTTTTAATAACCGATTCGGCTATACCGGCGTTCCTGAATTTCTCCGGAAGTCTTACAGCATTCGCTTTTTCATCGTAATGGAAGAAAACTTTTTCATAAAAATCAGCAGTGCTTTCTCCTGCATTCTCCATTGCTTCTCCTGCAAAAATCATTCCCGTTACCAAATTCGGTTTTGACTTAGCAGTTAAACTTATTCTTCCAGTATTTTGATAAAGAAAATAAACATAAGGAGCGGCAACAACAAAAAAAGCCAAAAAAGCTGTTAGTGGTATACTAACCACCTTTCTAAAATCTAGGTCTTTATTTTTTTGAAACAAAGGCGTAAAAGCCAGGACTAAAAACACCATTCCCTCCGGACGAATCAAATAGGATATTCCTATTGCTAGACCCAGAAATATCGCTAATCTAACCTCTCTTCTTATAGGAGTAGAAGCTGACAAAGTTTTACATCTCTTGGCAATCTTCAAATATACATAGACCGCAAGTAAAACAAAAAACAAATAAAGAGATTCGGACATAGTTACCACAGACGCTACTATCAGCATCCAATGAGTCGCGGCAAAAAAAGAAGCAAACAGTCCTGTTTCTTTATTGTCAAGTTCCTTTCCAACGAAATAAAAAAGAAGAACGCTCAGCAAGCCGGCGACAAAAGAGACAAATCTGGCAGAGAAAAGAAGATCGCCAGAGAAATGATTCACCACCCCTATCGCCAGTGGATATCCGGGAGGAAAAGTAAGCTCTGGCTTGCCTGCAACTTCGTATCTTCCATTTTCAATCAAGTTCCCTCCCGCAAAAGCGTATCTTGCTCCATCAGTTGTGATAAACCCTTCCTGAGAAAAAAAGTGAAATCTGGAAAAGAAAGCCAGGAAGAGAATCAAAATTAGGACTATTTTGGAAGAATGACTCCTCAAGAAATGCATTGTAAAAACTTATTCACCTGAATCTATGAAATAATATTTTTCCTTTCTGCGGCGCATCACCCTTGTCTATAGCGCATTGCGTCTGCAGCTACCCAAAATAAGGCAAGTTTTCAATTTTTTCAACCTTTGAATAATATATCAAGAGAGCTTGAGAGATAAGAAGAAGAACAACAACCCAGACATAAACCTCAGTTTTCTTAATTCCCCTCATCTTTCTTGCCAAAACGCTAGAGAACTCATAAATTCCAGCTCCAGCTATTACTTGAAAAACAATCAGAGCGGGAACAAGATACCTAAACGAATAAATTTTGCTGAAGAAGGTTATAAAAACAAAAAAAGAAAAACAATAAACGGCAAGTGTTATAATTTCTTTATTTGCGACTGCTTCTTTTTTTGCGCCGTTCAAACGTTCATTGCCCAAAACATCTTTCAAAATCAAAAACAAAAACGCTATAAAAATCGCTATAACAAAAAGATTAAATGACAATATAAACGAATCTGACAGATAGGTTAGCATAATTTTAACATTCAAAAAAATATCATAACCTTTTGAGCTTGCTACGATAATTCTTTGCGAGTTTTCTTTCGCAAAAAAGCTTATAATTGAATATGGATCTGTTATGATAGTTGGAAGAAGAGTGACGCTTGTTGCAAAAAAAACAGCAAGCCAAATCAAATAATCCTCAATCGCAATTTTAAGATGCCTAAAAGCCGAATACTCCCATCTATAAAATACTAACACAAAAAAGCTAAACAAAACCAAAAACAGAGCAGATAGCTTTGCAAGCACCGCCAACGCGCACAAAACTGCGGAGAGAATTAAAAATTTCTTTTTTCCTTCCTTGCTGGCATATACCAACAAACTTAGAATGCTTAGAGTGGAAAAGATTCCAACAAGCTTATCAGTCGGGGTAGTAAAATAGATATAGTACGGAGTAGTTACTATCAGCAATAAAGAGAAGATTATTGCCCACCTATTAAAACCAACTTTTTGCAGCAGGTAGTAAAGAGAAAACAAAAATACAAAAATTATTCCCAACACTGGAAGGTTGAATAGGAAACTCATCTTGCTGTATTTCAAATATAGCTGGGGATTATAGTCGTTGATGATATTGTATGGAATTCCGGCATCGTTAAGGTTTTTTAGAAGGCTGGAAATGGAGTTAATAGATTCATAGTCCACCATTTTCATAAAAGGTCCTGTCAGCCACATAACCGTAATGCCGGGTTGGGAAGATTGAATCAGGTTTGAAAAATCAAAAGTGAGGATACGATCAATAAAAAACCTTGAACGCTGCATCCATAGAAGTTCGTCAAGGTTTAGAAATGTCATTGAATGTTTAATCTTGAAAAAAGACAAAAACAAAAGACCGATAAGAACGATCGCAAGAATAACAACAATATCTCTCATTTTTGTTCTCGCTGCAATCATAAGCCACAGGAATTACAAGTCCAAAAAACAAGCATAAGATGTAAGAGGGTTATCACTTTTTCTAAAAAGTTTTATGCTTTTTTCAAAAAGATTGGTTGAATTTTTAAAATTCTCTTGTCAAAATACGCACGAGGAATTTTCATCTGGATTTCCCATCAAGTTAGAAATGACAGGAAAACAGAGCTTTTGCGACATTAGTGTACTAACTATGTGAACAACATTGCTTTTTCTACGGGATTCTTCGCTTTGCTCAGAATGACACTCGCTTTCTCGACACTCAGTGTCTTGGTACGCTGGGTGTCTAGGAATTTGCGCAGCCCATATCACCTCTCCCTCATTTTCATACACTTTCTTAAACCTTGGATCCGAATCCAGATAATTTATAAGGTTCGCGTAATCAAACTCCTTATAAATGGTTGGCACCAGAACATAGTCCGCATTAAACTCTTTTTTCACCACATCATAAATTGATCTTGTGTCTTTCTCCTCACATACCTCCTTTCCGCATACAACTCCTTCTCCTATGTGGTTATAAAGCCAGTATTTTTCAGAAGAAACAAGGTAGAGAAATTTCAAGTCAAGTCCAGCTACATAGTAATTATGGGTGTTGTAAAAAAATAATCTGGAAAAATCACCCCAATTCACATCAAAAACTATTGAATTCTTGGGCGTATTTTCTCTCAGCCATAAAGAAGCTTCTCTAATAACTCTGTTCTCCTTTTCGCTATGCTTTGCGCTATGTAGAATGAAATTTGTTTTGTTCCACAGCGACAATCCCAAAACAAAGAACATAAGAATAACGGCAGTAAGCCTTGCATCTTCAGCCGAAAAGAACTTGGGCCATCTCAGCGTCCTAATTTTTTCAAAAAAGGAAGACTCTGAAAGTTCGTTATACAAGAACTCCGAATACGCTGCTACAAAAAAAATGCCAAACGGAACCCAGTAATCAATAAACCTTCCAATGATGAGCGTCATTACAAAGAACACAGTTGAAACAACAGCCAAAAAAGCAATTATCATTTCATTCTTGCCATCTTCTATTTTACCCTGCCTTTTTTCGTTATCAACAACATTTATAACAAACTTCATACAAAAGACAGCGACTAAAGCTAGAAACGGCAGAGAAACAAGAGGAGCGTCAAAAAAAACAAGATCAATTATATTTATTGGCTGCCATTCAGAGATAACAGAAGTTGCAGAATACGGAATTGAGGTGGAAAAGTAAATATTGAAATAGTTTATGTTAGCAGGAAAAAACGGATTTACAATAACAGCAGAAGCTATACCAAACAAAGATGATAGAAATGCCCCGTAGTATATTCTTTTACTATAAACGTAGCTTGCTAGAACAAAAGCCATAGTTATAAATATAGCCAGAGGAAACGAGCCATGTGCCCATACAAATAAGAAAGAAACTATAAAAAGGAGAATGTTATTGTTTTTCACCAGAGCGTAGAACACTAAAAGAGAAAATATAACCGAAAGACAAAGCGGCCGAGCAAAGTTCATCCTTAAAAGAAAATATCCAGAGCTTGAGAGTAAAAAAATATACCAGAAAAAACCATGCTTCAAATTCAAAACCTTCAGCATTTTATAAAACACAACCGCCATTGTGGAGAGGAAGATCAACGATGCAACTTTTGCTCCAAAAATTAAATCTCCTAAAAAGGTAAAGGGTATAAGCAGAACGTAATATAGAAAATGCAGACCGGTGAAGTTGTCCTTCATAATCGTAGCACTCAACCACGGAAATTCTCTCAAAAAACCGTGGTTTTTCGTCAGTTCCGCCAGTCTCACATACAAATAGCTGTCATTTCCCAGAAGATCCTCAGTTGAAAACTGAACAGCGGAAAATAAGACAAATGTCAGCAAAAATACAAGCACTAAATCTTTGTTCCTAAAAACAGCGTTCTTAAAATTCATACTTTACTAACTTAACCAACCTACTTCAAGTAAATCTCCAGCGCTTTATCCATTAACGCGCCGTTGGATACGATAAATATAACTTGAGCAAATATTATAACAAGTGCTATTGTTGCATAAAAGTGATTCCTAAGCTCAGATTTTAGATCTGCCTTCTTCATTATCACTTCAACGACCCCATAAAGCCCCATTGCTGAAAAAACGCTCATCATCACTAGAGCCGGAGACATAAACCTGATGTCGTGGTTCTTGCTTATCAAACTTACCATCGCAACAAAAAGCAATATATAGGCGCCTATAACCTTCACGTGCCTGCGTGGAAAACAATCAAAGAGATTTTTATATTTCTTCTTGAATCTCAAAACAAAATAGGCAACCAGTGACAATGATGAACCCTGCGCCATATAGCCAATTATCACAAAGGAGAATAGTTGAAGGTAGTCGAAAAAGAACCTATGAAAATAACTTGTAGGTTGATAATTTTCCTCAATAATGTTTTTCGGTTTGAAAATCAACTCATACACTTCCTGAGGATGAGTGATTATTGTCGGAAGAAAAATCACGCTCACAAGCACAAAAACTCCTATCCATATCAGATAGTCTTTTGCTATCAACCTTGCCTTTTTTTTGTCAGTTGGCAGATGATAAAAAACAAAAACAAAAAAATAGAATGGCAGAATAAACAACGCTGATAGCTTGGAAAGAACCGCCCAACTGCCTAGTATAGCTGACAAGATCAAGTATTTTTTGGAAGCTGAATTTTTTGCAAGAGCTTTTTCTTCTTTGCGAACGCCGTCGAGATAAACAAGAAGAGTTAAAAAACTCAGAGTCATAAAAATATTCAACATCTTATCACTCGGAGTGTTCCAATAGAAAAGAAAAACATTAGTGACAAGAAACAAAAGAGAAAAAGAAGCTACTACCCTTCCAAACTTGAGTTTCTTAAGAAGGTAGTAGAAAGATACAAAGAAGATTACCGTCAAAATAAGTAGAGGAACATTAAAAGCAAAGCTTATTGGTTTATATATTTCATATATAACTGGATCATTGGCGTTTACAACATAATTAAAATTCAACCCTTCTGCTTCTTTCTCGGCAATGCGCCTAGTCACATCCGTGAAATCAAAGTCTATAAACTTCATCAAAAACCCCGTAAACCAGTAAACCGTTATACCCGGTTGGGAAGATTGAACAAGCCCAGAAAGATTAGAAGTAAAGATCTTGTCCCAAAAAACCCTTGATCTTAGATGCCAAAGCATCTCATCAAGACTTGGAAAAGTGTAGAAATTATTTAGCTTAAAAATAGCAGTCACGAAAAAGCCTGAAAAAATGATAAACAGAACAACACAGAATTCCTTTAGCTTTTCAAGTCCTTCAAAACTTGAAAAATTGCTGATTTGTAAACATTTATTTTTTACAGATCTTAGAAATCCAGTCATACCAAATAGCAATTAATCACCTAATTTCTTGAACTGTAAAATATCTCAATTCAGCTCGGTTAGGATGACACAGAACTTGTCATCCTGAGTCGAAGGCGAAGGATCCCGTTGGTAAAAAAGCGTAAACTATTCTAAGAAAGCTACCCCTATGAGTTCGGGATCCTTCGGGCTTCGCCCTCAGGATGACAGTGTTTTCTTTGTGTCATTCTGAGCGAAGCGAAGAATCCCGCAGAAAAGAGCAACAACTGCCACGGCATGGCTTACCTTGCTACAGCTGGAATTCTTCATATTGCTTTTGGATCGCTTGGATTTAAACAGTAAAAGTTCCGAAGATAGTATTCCGTCATCCAAAGTAATTTATATAAAAAGCCGCATTCTTGACTTAATCCCTAGCACTATGGCAGAGAGCATCCAGTCTTTTCCGAAAGATGTTTCAAAGATAATTCCCCAGATTCTCTTGAACCGTCGGCAAATTCCCATGTTGGATATCCTTTGATTTGCTTTTCTTTGCAAGTTGCAGTTTGTCCTTTCCCATCAGGAGTAGAACACTCGACATAGGGAAGAAATCTTGCCGATGTGCCGAACATCTTTTTCTGATTTTCGCAATGAGGACACCAAAACGCCCCATAAAACACTGCTCCTTTTTCCTTAAGACATTTAGCAAAAGAATCATATTTACCAGGTTGCCTGTCTTCTTTATTTCCCAGCGCAAAAATACTAACACCAAGTAAAATCAGCAAAGCAACTCCTCCTGCCAGTGCTAAATTCTTTTTGTCTTGCATAGTTGTGCTTTTTAAGCGATTATTCAAAAAGTGCCTCAAGATCTTATTACCATACTATACCCTACTTTACTGCTCTACGCAATCGTATTTATATTATACAATGATCTTGAATACTTTAGAGAAAATAAAGCTTCAGCTTTTAGGAAAGTGAAGAGAGTCTGGTACGTTTGCCAGCATTTTACGGAGTCCTTCACCAGCCCGCAGGGTGGCATTCTCCGTTATTCTGAACGAAGCGAAGAATCCCGCAGAAAAGAGTGATATCTATGACAGTATGTCTTGTCTTTCTCTACACGGGATCCTTCGCCTTCGGCTCAGGATGACAGTGTTTTCTCCGTATCATCGTGTCATTCTGAGCGAAGGAAGAATCCCGCAGGTAGAAAGTAATACCTTCAGCAGTGTGTCTTGTGCCTTATTACAAACGGGATCCTTTGCTAGCCCTCAGGATGACACAGAGTTGTCATCCTGAGGGCGAAGCCCGAAGGATCCCACAGCAGAAAGAATGACTGTAGCAATGTGTCTTGTCCAATTTTCAAACGGGATCCTTAGCTAGTGCCCAGAATGACACTGCTGTATTTCACAATTCAAGAGAGCCAGTCTCCTGCTGTCACAATCATACCACAATTTTACTCTATACTCAAAAGAAGCTGAAAACAGAGCTTGCCAGAAAGCATTGCCAGAAAATCTAATTTACAACAGCCATAAAACAGATACGAGCACTGCGCATCTGTTTTATGATAGAGACAAAGTGGGCATTCGCTTCTGGCATCACTCCTGCCTGCTTGGGCTACTCATGCCTTGAAACCCTATTCTTAATCTCATCTAATAGTTCCTTTGCATGATACTGACCCCCTAAACCAAAAGCAAGTCCCCCTGCTAAGGCAATCATCAAAGATAACCCTCCTACAAAAATTCGCAGGACAGTGGTTTCAATTCCAATCTGCTCAAGAACTACTAAAAAGGTGACAATTATTATTATCCATTTCACAGCAACAGCTACCAGGCTATACAACTTGACACCAGCAGCCTTTGCTCCGCCCTCTATTGCCTCATAAACCATTTGAGCAATAATCAGACCGACTGTCAGGACTGCCAAAGCACCAACTAAGTTCGGCATATAATCCAGAATTCTTGTCAGGAATTCAGAAACCTGCGGCAATCCAAGAGATTCAACAGATGCCATCAGGGCAAACAAAATAACAAACCACTTTACAAGCCACCCTGCTGCATCAGAAACAGAAAATCTTATTCCCGCTCTCTTAAGAAAGCTCTTTACTCCTACCGCCTCTAGGCTCTTGTCAACTCCCACTTTTTGAATCACTTTTCTTGTCACTCTATCCAACTCAATTGCAATCACTACACCAATAGCCAAAATAACCACTGCAGAGACTATACCTTTCGAAAGCAAAGAGCGGTAGAAATTCACCATCTGATCAAGCATCGCCCAATAATAGTCTGACATTAAGTGATATTGCATTTTTTTCACCTCCTTTCAAATTACTTGTGTTCTATGTCTTTATTGAGCTAGCGCCGCAATGAAGATATCTTTTATGTGTATATATGGCTCTTCTATTCTACAAGTTATTTTACCTTATTTGAATTAAAAAATCAACTAAAATCAATGTCGTACAGAATACCCAAACAGGTTGTAGTAACACAAGCAATCACAAGAGTGGAGTATGAATCTTTCTGCAAACAGACTGTATCTTCCACAGGACATCTTTGTAACAAAGCAATGAATGCTAATCCCCCGTAAATACGCAAATAGAGATTTACGACTATAATAAAGCTGGACGCACACAGATTAAACCTTCGGACAGGGATTTTGGTATCTTTGACGTCGCTTTGGAATAGCTTGAACTTTAGACTTTGGAATTTTTACCTACTTGAGCAAACAGCAAGAAAGAAGTAGTATAGCGACAATAAAAACATCGTTATGATAATTCTTAAAAAGCTTTACCAATAAACAAGAAACTTGATAGAGATCTTAATACAGTAATTCTCTCCAAAAGCTTCAAAAGATACAAGACCAGCATTCTAAATATAGCCCATATCTCAAAACCTGACAAGAGATTGCTTCGCTTATCTCTCTATAGCAAAAAACTAGTAATCTCTAAAAAAGACTAAACCAAAACAGTTTAGCCTTTTTATTTTATTGGTTCGTCTCTATGCTAGTCCAAGAGCAGATAGTTCCTCAACGAGCTTGGTAAGATCCTCTTGTGGTAATTTGTCCTTAGAAGAACGGTAATATTCTACCAGTTCGCTGGCACCAAGCTCTCTTCCCTCTTTCCTGATTTTGTTTTTCATTTCTCACCCTCCGAAATTGCTTATAAAAAAACAGCCCACCTTTTTATTAGATGAACTGTTTTTGTATATCTAGCAGGTCTGCAGCAAAACCTAGACACATAAAAACAGTTCATCAAAACAAGATGAGCTGGATAATGATAGAGATGAATTTTTGAATTGCAACTGTGCGTACATAGGTTCGAAAAACGCTTTTCTGCTATCCTTCCAGAATTACAAAATAGAAACTTTTTGATACCCTAACGCTTCACTTTCATTGTGAATCCAGGCACATTATATATATTCACCGTTCTAAGTCAAGAGGAAATGCCCAACACTCCAAATTGGTTACTTTCCAAACCACAACCATACCTTTCGACCACATTTATACTCTTAGAGTGATCTAATACGGTTTCTTGTCTAACCTAAAATTATAATGTAATATAACTAAGAACATTGAAAAACTGCTAACTAAAATTGATAAATTATGAAAAAACTGTCTCTGAGTATTATTCCTATTCTCTTCTTTGTCCTTTCTTCAACTTTAATCTTACCAAACAATAAAGTTTTTGCAGAACAAGACTCCCCAACAAAAATCAGGGTAATCTACTTTTACGCCGAGGGTTGCCCCAACTGCCAAAAAATAGAGCCTTTCATTGAAAAGGTAAAAAGCGAGTATAGTAATAAAATTGAATTCTTGCAGCACAATGTCAGAGAAAAAGAGAAATGCAGACAGCTGTTCTTTAACTTTCTAAAAGCATATAATGTTCCTGAAAACAAAGCAAAAGTCCCAATAGTCTTTGTAGGCAAGGACTATTTAGTCGGTGTAAACGATATCAAAAACAACCTAATAAAAAAAATTGATCAAAAAATAAAGGACAAAGAAAACTTGTTGTTTGATTGCCATAAGTTCCTTGCCGACTGGCCCAATGTCAAAAAGATTGATTTTACTCCTCAGGCAGATTCTGTATGTGACGCAGATGCAAATGTTGACTACTGCAACCTCAAGATTGAAGACAGTAAAGAGACCAAAAGCAATAACACTTATAAAAAATTGTCGCTTGGAGTGGTCATATTTGCAGCCATCGTCGACTCCATAAATCCCTGCGCCATTGCTGTCCTTATTTTTCTTTTAACAGTGCTGGTATCATTCAAAGCGTCAAGGATGAGAATGATAAAAATCGGCTTCATATACATCAGCGCGGTTTTTATAACATACTATTTGGCAGGTCTTGGACTAATCGGAGCCATCAGCGGGTTTAACATTTCTTCCCAAGTTAGTATAATCGCTGGCGTGCTAGTTCTTTTTGCAGGATTTGTGGAAATAAAAGAGGGACTTAATCCGAACGGAAAACAATTACTTGTTATACCAAAAAAGGCAAAGCCAATTTTCACTCGATTTTTGAAAAAAGCCACCATTCCATCAGTGTTTGTTGCAGGAATTCTTGTCTCAGCTTTCGAACTCCCTTGTACAGGACAGGTTTACCTTGGAATCCTGAGCATACTGAGTCAAGAAAGCCTAAAAATGCAGGGATATTTCTACCTCTTTATATACAACCTTATTTTCGTCTTTCCTCTTGTTGTCATCCTGCTGGTTAGTGCCTTTGGATTTAATGTCAATCGTTTGGAACAGATGCGCAAAAAAAACAGAATGATTGTCAAAATCCTAATGGGCATTACTATGATTCTACTAGGGTTGTTCTTACTGGTTCAAAGTCAAATATCCTGAGCTAAATCAGCAAAATAACAATATCCATACGTAAAAACTTATGCGCACCTCTTACTCAGCACTCAATACTTTCAAAATATGTCGCTTGAAATATAAATTCCAAGAGATTGACAAAATAAAGGCTCCTAAATCAAAGGAGGCTGTTTTTGGCAGTATAATTCACAGTGTGCTAAAATTTCTGCACACCCCTCGCACCACTCCTCCAACAATTGAAGAAGTATTGGAGCGCTACAACAATTTATGGAACAGTGAAATCTATCAAGACAAGCAAGAAGAAGCAGCTGCTCTATCTGAAGGAATTAAAATTCTTCAAAATTACTATGAGAAAAATAATCCCAAAAACTTCAATGTTGTTAATCTCGAAACAAAGTTTAGCTTTAGCATAACCGAAGACATAGAAATAAGCGGAATTATAGACAGAATTGATCGCACAGATCGCGACTCCTTTGAAGTTATAGATTACAAAACATCTAAAAATCTTCCCTCACAAGAAGAAGTTGACAAAGATTTTCAGCTTTCAATCTACCATATGGCAGTAACCAACCGCTGGCCAAAACTCAACAAGCCAATTAAGTTAAGCCTATACTTCCTCAAACACAACATCAAACTTTCAACTATAAGAACAAGGCAGCAAATAGAAGACACAAAGCAACATATTTTAGAGATAGTTGAGGAAATAAAGAAAAATGACTTTCCTCCAATTCCAAATCCCCTTTGCGACTGGTGTGAATATCAGCCACACTGTCCAATGTTCAAGCATAAGTTTAGAAAAGACAAAGATACAAATATTCAGGCAGTTTTGAAAGAATATTACGAACTAAAATTAAAAGACAAAAAAATTTCTCAGAGAATTGCTGAACTGCAAAAGATTATAAACGACTATTGTGACGATAAAAACATTGAGAGAGTTTTTGGAGACGGAATTTATGTAACCAGAACTCTGCAACAAAGATATGGTTACGATTTGGAAAAAATAAAAAGCATTCTGAAGCCGCTTGGCAGATGGGAAGAAGTAGTTTCTGTTGATCCTGCAAAATTGAAAAAAGTCCTTTCCCAACTCCCATATGAAAAAAGGAAAGAAATAGAAAAAGCCAAGGAAATAAAAAAGGAATTCAAAAGTTTAAGCCTAAAGAAAGAAAAATAGCTTCTGCTGCTACTTTCCATCCAAGACGCAACTATGCGGCCTATATCCCATTCTTTTTGCTTCTTCTTCCGATCTAAACCAAATTTTGTTCTCTTCCTTAATCCGTTTCGCGTATTTGCAACTAGGGAGGTGATAAACTTTGCTATTTTTGCTGGCAACAAAAATTTCGGCTCTGTCCTGCAAGTTTCTGTTTTCTAATTTACTCTCTTCTGTTTTTGCTTGCCCGGAATGTTCAGAGACTAAACCAGCAGCAAGACTATCTGATGGAATTTTTTGATTGAATAAATTTTTGCAATCTCTAGGTGGCTCTTTTATTATCACCTTTTCTCCACCGACCTGCTGTTGAGAATAAAAATATCCTGAAAAAAACCCAGCAGAAAGGACTAGAAAAAAACCCGCCAGCAGGAGCAATTTTTCTCGATTGCTTTCCAGAAGATCGAGCACATTCTCAACTGCAGACCTTGAAGATGTTACTATTTTTTTAAACCGAATAGCTTTAGGACCAGACACAAAAATCATTTATTATACTATGAAACACATTTTCCATTTAGGGCGCCTTCCAGCACTTTCTCTTGCTGAGATACAGGCAGTCCTAGAAAAAAGAGAAGTTAGATATTCTGCAGACTTCATAAACCAAAGACTATTGATTTTAGAAGTAGAAAGCAAAATTGATTTTGAGAAAATGCTTCCTTCTATGGGAGGAACAATTAAAATTTCCAGAGTTTCTGGAGAATACAAGAAACTTGGCAACACATTCGAAAACATAGTTCTCTCTCTTGAAAAACTGGAGCGGCAGAAGAAAAGTAAAAAAAATATTGGCTACAGTGTTTATTTTACCAAAAACACAGGCAAAGATAAAGTTCTCAAAATCTCTAGAGAAATAAAGAAAAATTTTCTTCGAATCAAAAGGTCTTTTATTAAAGACGCTAAAAAATCAACCATAAGAATTGTCTTTCCAGAGAGAGGATTAGAGCTAAAAAGCGCTTCTATAATTAAAAACAAAATATTGGAAAGCGGTGCAGAATTTAATTTTATATTTCTAGAGAGAAAAATAATTTTATCAAAAACAATAGCTGTACAGGATATTGAAAGCTATTCAAACCGTGATTACGGCAGACCCGCAAGAGAAGCGCGAATTGGAATGGTTCCTCCTAAGCTTGCTCAGATTATGATTAATCTTGCCAAGCTTAAAACAGGAAAAATTATCCTTGATCCATTCTGTGGAACTGGAACAATTCTACAAGAAGCACTGCTTAGCGGCTACAGAGTTATAGGCAGCGACAGAGACGCAAAACAAGTGTTGAATTCAAAAGAAAATTTAAAATGGCTTTCTAGCAAGTACTTTATAAAATATCCCGACTACATAATTTTCCAAGCCAACGTCAGTGATATAACAAAAAAAATAAAGCCAAATTCTGTTGACGCTATTGTAACAGAATCAACCTTGGGACCAATCTACAGAAAAACCCCAAAGGAAAAAGAAATAAAGCAAAACTATAATAGACTCGAAAAAACGTATTTAAAACTCTTTCAAGCTGCCAAGACAGTTCTTAGGAAAAAATCGAGGCTGATTGTAACTATCCCAGCCTACAAAATGAAGCCGCACAGATATATACTTGCTCCTTTTATTGACAGATTGAAAAAAACAGGTTATTCTGTCATATGCCCTTTGAATAAAGAACTAACTGCAACTGGAATAGAAACAACAGATAGAAACTCGCTAATTTATGACAGACCAAAACAAATTGTGGCACGGGAAATACTTATATTCGAGAACAAATAACAGCGCCCATATAACTTTTAACCTCAACTAGTATGGCACATAAAAAGGCAGGAGGTACAGCCTCTAATTTAAAAGATAGTAGACCAAAGTATTTAGGTGTTAAAGTTTTTGGTAATCAGGCAGTAAAGCCAGGAAGTATTATAGTGAGACAAATGGGAAATAAGTTTAGAGCAGGAAAGAATGTGAGACAAGGAAGGGATTATACGCTCTTCTCAACAGTTGAGGGATTTGTAAAATTTACTGAAAGAAAGATAAGAAGATTCAATGGAAATTATAAAAGAGTGAAATTTGTAAGCGTTGAAAGAGAAAGGACTGCAAAGTCTTGAGTCTAGTAATTCCTTTTCACAATAAAGTCAGCTATCTCAGCTAAATCCTTCAAAAGTCTCCCACCTCCTTGAGAGACTTTTATTTTCTCAAGGTTCTTTTTGGAAAGCTCGAGCAGCTCTCTGGTTTTCTTTTTTGAAAATTCCAAAGAACCTGTCTCTACAATAATGTTTCTCACCTGTCTAATTTTGCCGACTCCCACTTGTTTATTTCCTAAAGCCGAATTTAAAATATCTTTTTGTTTCTTGTTTGCCTTTTTCATAGCCTGGACAACTAAAAAAGTTTTCTTTCCTTCTCTAATATCAGCTCCTACTGGTTTTCCTGTTTTCTTGCTGTCAGAAAAAACCCCAATAATATCATCTTGAATTTGAAAAGCAATGCCAAGAGGCACAGCAAAATCGCTTAAAGACTTTAGGAATCCGCCGCTGGCTCCAGCTAAAATTGCTCCAAGATGAAGAGGTCCCTCTATGGTGTACTTTGCAGTCTTCTGCTTCTGCATTTCAAAAACTTCGCTCACACTAACAGATTTACGCCCCTGTAAAGTCAAATCAAGAGATTGCCCTCCTATTGTGTCAGAAATTATTTCATTCATTTTGTTTAGCGCTCTTATCTTTAACTCACTTGAAAAATTAGAATTGGTTAAAATTTCATATCCGTAAGCTGAAGCTAGATCGCCTGCAATAATCGCCATTGAAGTTCCAAAATGTTTTGAGTCCTTCTTGCCCAACTTGCTACTGAATTTCTCTTCATATCTGCAGTGCATTGACAGGTCTCCATGTCTGAGACTATCTTGATCAATTATATCGTCGTGGATCAAAAAATAGGAATGTATGAGTTCGATTGAGGTTGATACTTTTATAATCTCTTTCTCATTCTTTCCGCCAGCAAGAAGGTATCCATAATAAAATAAAATAGGACGCATTCTTTTGCCAGATCTCAAAACAAAATCTTTTACACCTTCCGTTAGCTCAAGCAGGCTGTTTTTCTTTTCCCGATTTTTAATTTGCTTGATCTTGAGAGCAAAAAACTTCTCCAGTTCCCTGTCTACTTTGTTTTTAAGACTGGCTAGCCGCTTCTCAATTGTCATACTTTTCTCATTACTTTTTATTATTGGCTATCAGTTGCTTTGAACCAGCAAATACCTCAAAGTCTGCAATATTTTCCATCCTAAGGAACAGAACGACGAAGAATCATATGGTAAAGAAAACAACAGTTAAGCGCCGCTGCGTTTTTTTGCCACCTTCCTACGAAATCCTTCGCTGGTGCTTAAGTGTTTTCTCTGTGTCATCGTGTCACCCTGAACGCAGTGAAGGATCCCGCAAGAATGGCAATATCTATATATGTCTTGTCTTTCTCCAGACGGGATCCTTCGCCTTCGGCTCAGGATGACACAGAGTTGTCATCCTGAGGGCAAAGCCCGAAGGATCCCGAACTCATATGGATAGCTTTCTTAGAATAGTTTACGCTTTTCTATCAACGGGATTCTTTGCCAAAGGCGAAGGATGGCAAACCTTTCTCCAGACGGGATCCTTCGCTAACGCTCAGGATGACACTTCTCCGTCATTCTGAGCAAAGCGAAGAATCCCGTAGATAGGAAGTGATACCTTCAGTAGTGTGTTTTTATCCTTCTTCACACGAGATCCTTCGCTGGCACTCAGTCAGTTATACTGAAAACAATGATATAATATGAGGTGAAAGCTGTGTAT
>CAYWAL010000019.1:0-17610 GCA_964456605.1 uncultured Candidatus Saccharibacteria bacterium
TAGTTGCTCAGGATGACACTATAACATTGACATTGTTTTAGATTGCCTGGATTTAGTAACCAGCGGAATTTAAAAGACTGCATTTGACGGTTTAAGACAGATACTCAGCAATTTAGCGGCATGCTTTCCTGCAAAAGCAGCAGATTTGCCTAAAAGAAGACTCGACTTTTCATTGATTATATTCTGTTATTTTCCTAGTAGTTATCCACCACACTTTATCATATTAGGTTATATAGAACCTATAAGCTCTTGACAGACTAGAATGATTTGTTAAAATAGCCTCAGAAGACAGCTGTAATTGAGGAAGAATAGCATGAACAACTACACACCACAATTGAAAAAACAGCAAAGGATGAAAGGAAGCTTTCTTGTGGTGGTAAGAATTAGCCTACTAGGGAGGTAGCTTGCTTTTAGTTTGTCCTGCAAACCCTACAAAGAAAAAACATACTTATAATTAATAAGAAGGAGAAACTAAAAGCAAGCTACGAAAGATAGTAGGCTTTTTGTTTTGTCTATTTTTGACTTATCTCTATTTACGGCAAGCAAAAAAACAACAACCCAGTTCTTTAGACAACACTTTCTTTTGTTTCTCCTTTTCTAGTGACTCTCTGATAGATAGATGCCTGTATTTTTACCAGAGGCTTATTAGAAAGGGAAAAACAAGTCTTCAGCTCCAAAAGAGCTGAGGAAAAAGTTTGAGAGAAAACAGCTCTCAAAAAAAGAAAGGGAACCAAAAGTTCTCTTCCACTTCTTGTTTTTCCCCTTTTTACTATCACAAATAAAAAACGAAAAAAGAAAAAAAGAAAAAGGAGGCGAAAGAAAAATGAAAAGTTTTCCTTGGGAAAAGGAGAGGAATATTAAGGGAGATGAGTTAATCTCCCCTAAAAATAACTAAAAATAACCAACAAGAGGAAAAATATTTCCTCTTTTTTTTAAATCCAGTTTTGGTAAAAGCAAATTAAAAAAGAGCAACAACTTATTCCTGTTAGATAAGACCTGATTTATCTTGATAATGTCTAATCCTGACTGTACAGCAAGAGAAGGTTTCTACTTTCTAATTTTCTCTGTTACCCAAAATTCCATACGCCTGCCGAGCAGCATCCTTGTCTGAGCGTCAATCATAGGAAACGCGCCAAGCGGCACAGCGATAACGGGAGCTAGCAGCCACTGAAAGATCATTGCCAACCGCTTCAATGTCCCTGTTTTGCGAGGAGGGGGTGGAAGCAGCAAAACAGAAAGAAACATTGAAACTAAAAGTCCAAACATTGCAAAAGTCATAAGGTACCCCAATACCTTTGGCAAATTCAAAGCTAAAACCGTTTGATTAAATTTCTCCCCGCCAAATATCAAAGGAAGCCATCCAAAAAGAGCTATAACAACTGGAGTAAGCCCCCAAGAAATTCTGCCTGCAAGTTCTTCCCATCCCCTTTTGATCTTTTTTGTCAGAGGTATTTTTTTGTCCTTCAAAAAGGCTCTGTAAATAATCGGAACATTTTCAATCCCCCATGCCCAACGCCTCTGCTGCTTATACTGATTCACTATTGTTTTCCAAAAAGTCTCAGCCAGAACCGCATCCATAGAGACAGGAAGATAGATAGGTTGAACATAATAATCACCATGATAAAACGCGTAGCACTTCCAGAAGATGATGGAATCATCAGAAATCATATCAGTTGGCCAATAGTTAACATCCACAAGGGTTTTAAAGCTCATTGAGTGACTCGAAAAGGTAACCATCTTATCGCGGCGGATGCTTTGCATAATCTGCCAAAAAGAACAGCTGGTCATTATAACCCTTACAATACTGTTTGTGAACCAAATGTTGTTGTTATATAAAGGAAGAGGCTGGTAACTGTGCTGATGTCTTTTAGGATTAATCATAAATTGATATGTAAGACAAGCAAAATACCTGGGGTGCACACAGGTATCACAGTCAAAAACGGAAACAATCACATTCTCATATTTGATATTTTTCTCGTCTAGAAATATTCTTGCCTCTTCAGCAGCCCAACTTGTGTTTGCGCCCTTTACTTTTGCTTCTCCTGCGATATTGCCAGGGTGAACAGTGGTGATATATGCATAGAACTTATCAAAGTATTTTTCTTCAAGCGCTTTAGCTTTTTCCCAAATCTCTTCTCCAGCTCTTTCTTCAAAAGCAACGACTAGAATTATTCTGTCTTTTGGATAATCAGAGTTTAAAATTGAATCTATAGACGGCTCCAAAATTTCAAGCCCTTCTTTATAGACTGGAATTATGACTAAATGATATATTTTTCGCCAATCTTTCAGAATATTCTTTTTCTTTATATCCTTTCTTCCGCTCAGTTCTTTACACTTGGAAAGCCAATCAATTTCATCCCAAATTTTCATTCTTCTGTAACCAAAAACAGCAAAGATTGTTATGTAGAAAACCTTCACCATCCAATATAAGTCAAAAACTATAATAAAGACAGCTATCGCCATCGGCGCTCTAAAAGAGGCATAGACACTAGCAATCAAAAAGGACCATGTCAGAGCACCGGGAAGCATCTCAATGGATCTCTGGATGTAATAGTCCTTCATTTTAACCGGTCTGGGAGTTGGAAAGTCAAATTTGCTCATTATTTGACTGTTATACTATATTTCTACCTCATTTGTTAATCACCTCTTGAATTATGAAACACTTCAAATCCTCATCTTAACCAGAATACGAAGTATAAAAGCTAACTATTCCATACTAACTAATTAGAATCTAAAGTTTATGTTGCAATTGCAAAATTGTCATCCCGAGGACGAAGCTTGAAGGATACCGAGGTTGTGCTACGCCTGTCATCCTGAGCCGAAGGCGAAGGATCCCGAACCCATAGGGATAACTTTCTCAAAATAGTTTACGCTTTTCTACCAACGGGATCCTTCGCTAGCGCTCAGGATGACAGTGTTTTCTCTGTGTCATTGTGTCATTCTGAGCGGAGCGAAGAATCCCGTAGAAAAGGGCGATACTCATAACAGTATGTCTTATCTATCTTACGAGATCCTTACCTCTCCTTGGTCGCTCAGGATGACACCTCACCGTCATTCTGAGCGAAGCGAAGAATCCCGTAGAAAAGAGCAATACCTACCTATTTATACTATCTATAGCAGCATAACTTACCTTTCTCCAAACGGGATCCTTCGCTAGCGCTCAGGATGACAATATCTTTTCTCCAAACGGGATCCTTCGCTAGCGCTCAGGATGACACCGTTTTGAATTGCTTTGACTTAGCTGAAAGTAATAAACTCAGGAAATTAAAGAAGACTTCTTTTTTCAAAAAACTACTTCATTTTTCTCGCAAATCCTTGCATATTCATAGGCACTCCGACGAACCTTTGTCTCCAGTGTCTTATACTTCATTTCAACGAGCCCAAGTCTCGGTTCAAATCCATGAGTCCACTCAAAGTTATCAATAAGAGACCAATATAAATAGCCTCTTACATTCGCTCCCTCGCTTATGGCTTTATGTACCCATTTCAAATGTTCCTTGATAAACTTTTCTCTTTTTCTATCTGCCGCATCAGCTATGCCGTTTTCTGTAATATAAATAGGTAAATTATATTCCTTCAGGTACATAAGTACATAATATATTCCCCTCGGATATATCTCCCATCCCAAGTCAGAGATATTTTTGTTCTCATTGTCACAAGCAAAAAAAGGAAATCTCAATGGAGTAAATCTTATCCTGTTATGAAAGTAATAATTCACACCAAGATAATCGTGGAAACCGTCTGTAAAGTCATAGAACAAGCGATTGTGTAAATATTTCCACGCCAAAACCCCGCAATTGTCAAATATTGAATCTTTCCTAAAAGGAGTGATATACGCGCAATTTCTGGCAACGCCGACTTTTGCGCTTCTGTTAAAATCATGAATAGTGACATAGGCTTTCTTATGTGCTTTGACTAGATTCCTGAAAACTTCTAAAGATTTTAAAATGTTTCTTTTGTGGGGAGGAAATTCTCCAAAGAGATAAGCAAGAGAAATATATATCATTGGTTCATTTATCGTTATCCAAAAATCAACCAGATCATCAAGCTCTTGAACCACAAATCTCACAAATTGATCAAAGTAATTTGGCGATTGACGGTTCTGCCAACCGCCTCTGCGAGAAAGCCATAAGGGCAGTGTCCAATGCCAGATTGTGACCATCGATTTTATTTTTCTCCTCCTAAGAGCAAGGAGCATCTTTCGGTAATGTTCAATTTCCCTGCGATCAAATCTTCCTTCTTCTGGCTGAATGCGGGACCACTCGAGAGAGAAGCGGTGAACATTGTGATTAAGCTTCCTCGCAAGATCAAAATATTTCTCATACCGATTGTAGTAGTCGCAAGCTTTTCCAGCTGGAAAATCCTTTGACCAGTCGCAATTCTCAATTCCACCTTCAACTTGATAAGAAGAAACCGCCGCTCCCCAAAGAAAGTCTTTTGGAAATTTTAACCTTGCCTGACTCATCGCATAAGTCACAATGTTTATCGAGGTTTTTCTAGACCGAAGCTCACCAGTTAGATAACTCTCATAAGAAGTTACAAGAGGCCATTCTCTCCTGTTTCATTTACTTCCCCCAGTTCTTTTTTTACCTCTTCAAACTCATTTTCTATTTTTTTCAATCTCTCCCTGCTAGCCTTGATTAAAGCAACTCCTTCTTTCACTTTTTCCAATCCTTTTTCCACGTCAATTTCTTCTTGAGATTCAAACCAATTGACAATTTTCTCCAGTTTTTTCAACGATTCACTCAAATTTGTTCCTTTTTTTTCCATAATTTTAATTATATTTTCCGCTTAAGTAAACCAACTTTCCTCACTTTATCTTATTTCTCCCAGGATTATCCAAAGCATAGGTAAAACTTTCCACCACTGACTTAATTTTACCATCTGAAATTTTTATATCAACCTTATCACCTTTCTTGACTTGCTTTATGCTTTTTATAACTTTGCCGCCCTTAAACACAATACTATAGCCAAGTCTAATTTGTCTTTCAGGGTTATTCAGCCTAATACTATTCTCAATAGCCTTAATTTTCCCACAAACAGATGAAAGTGCTTTCTCATAACTTAACAGAATTTGACTGCAGAGAAGATCTAGTGATTTTTTGTTGCCAGCAAGCAAAAGCGATAGTTTCCTAAGGTTCATAACTAGTTGATTTTGAATTTCATCAAACTTATAAAATATCTCTCTAAAGCGGTTAATTAGATTGTACGACATTTTTTCTATCCTGCGTTCTGAAACAAAAAGACACTTTTCAAATGAATCTACAATTGCTTTTTGGTTATGATTCAATCTTTGAACAGCTTGATCCCATGACTCTCGGACTGCTCTGGCTGCCGCTGTAGGTGTTGAAACAGACAAGTCAGAAGCAAGTGAAACCAAAGAAATATCTTTTTCATGTCCCACGCCGCAGATAACAGGAATTTCGCAGCTAGCCACTTCTCTAACCAGCATTTCATTGTTAAAAGCCTGAAGACTCTCCAGGCTTCCACCGCCTCTTACTATCACTATTACATCTACATCCTTCATTTTTTTAAACAGCCTTACGGCTCTTATAAGATCAAAAACAGCCTGTTTGCCTTCCACCGTTGAATTTATAAATTTGATTTTAAAGCCGTAACTTCCTAAATTGGTCATAAAGTCACCAATTGCTGCCCCACTGCTAGATGTTATAAGCCCAATAACACTTGGAAAATCCGGAATCGGTTTCTTTCGTTGAGGAGAAAACAACCCCTCCTTTTCAAGTTTTGCCTTTAATTCCTCATAAGCCTTTTTGAGAGCTCCCTCACCAGTTATTTCAATAAGACTCACCTTTAAACTGAACTTTCCAAAAGGCTTATATACTTCAGGTAATCCGCAAACAATAACCTCTTTTCCTTCTTCAAGCCTAACGCCGGATATTTCATACTGATAACGAAAGATGAGACAGTGAAGCACGCTTCCATCTTCCTTATCTTTTAGATCAAAATATATAACTCTATCTCTCTCGCCAACATTGCTCACTTCTCCTTTAACTCTAACCTCTCTAACCACCCATCTAAATATATCATTCATAAGGTCTAAAAACACGCTTACAGTGTAAACTCTTTCCTGCATACTCGAAAATTCTAAACCAGAATTTCTAACAACACCGCTTCTTGCCAAATCACCCGGCGAAGAAGTCAAGAAATTGTTATCTCTGGATTCAGAAGAAAATTTCTTGTTTATTTCTGTTTCTGCGAAGAGACTATTGGAATATTCTTCAACATTTTCGGAAGAATCCCCTTCTCTATAATTCATAGTTGAGAACAGCGAGACACTATCATCTTCAGCGCCTTTGCTTTCACTTTTCACCATAGCCAAAATTTCCCTCCCATACTTGCGATATTTCTTATCCTTTATTCCTTTGATGCCTATAAGTTCTTCTTTCGTTCTTGGCTTCAATTTGGCAATGTCCTCCAAAGCTCTATTTGACAGCACGCGAAAAGCCTCCACCCCTTCTTTCTTGGCCGTCTCATCCCTCCATTTCTTGAGCTTTTTTAATAGACTATAGTTCATATACTTTTATACATTCTTGTAACTGCTGCTCGTCAAAGATATTCTCAAGCAGTGATTAACCAAATAGGCTCCAGCTGATAAACTGGAGCCGCTTTGCCTGCCTGCAGATAGATAGAGCTGCCAATTATTACATCAAGTTCTTCTTAAATCAAACTTCCCGAAAGAAAGTAGAGAAAATACCGACCCACCAGCAATATACCGGACACGCTAAATCAAGAATCCACTCTATTCACCCATTTTTTTCATTTCTTTTACGATCTGGACCAATTGTGAATAGGATTTTCTTATGTAATTATTTGCGTCTTTCACAAACTGATGAATTTCTCTCATCATCTGATCCATATTTGCCTTGGATATATTTTTTTCTTTTTCTCTTGCTTTTTCAACTTTTTCTTTCGCGTTTTTAATTGAATTGTTTAGATCAACAAGCCATTCTTCAAGTTGCGAAGTATCTTTTCCTGCCTCTTTGAGTTCCTGAATTTTGGAGTCAAGACGATTGGCAAAATTCTCAGCTTTATCCACCACAAAAGAGACCCTGGCTATCCAAATTTTTGCTATGCTCTTTTTGAATGTCAATTTTACATTTTTCCAGTAACTCCTAATAGCCTTTGCCTCTTCTTTCAATTGATCATTACTCAAATCTCCAGATAATTTTGATTCTTCTTCCTTTAACCAGTTGATATTCTCATCAATATCCGCAATAATGCTCTGCCTCTCTTCATCTGAAATTCCTCTCACATTTTCTGCTTTGTTCTTCAGTGCTTCCAAATATCTTATCAGGACAGAAACAGACTTGGAAAGAAAATTTTGGGCCGCTTTTTTATACTTTGCCCTGTTTTCAGCATTCTTAAACTTTCTAAATCTTTCCTTGGCAGAGCGAAAGTTATCTCGAGCGGATCTGTAAGCATTTACTTCATTCAAGTATGTCTGTCGTGCTTTTTGATATCTCGCTCTCATAGTCTCAGGTTTCTTTATACTTCGCGCTGAAACCAAGTTAACTGCGCTGGCAAGATAGGAACCGCCCAAAGCTGAAATGAGAATAAGGGCAACCACTTTTTTTTGAAAATTCTTCATACTTTTAAGTTAGCTTTTTGTTTAAAATTACAAATTTCCCTATTGGGAAATTGTTGATAGATCTCCTTCCAGACTGCTTAAGGAATTATCGGATTCCAGGCTATCAAGATCGTTCAGGTCAGTCGTCAAACTTCCAAGTTCAGTGGCAAATTCCTTCTCCAGATCATCCACTTTAACATTTTCCGTTTTTCCATTTCCTTCGTTAGTCATTTCTGCCGTTCCTCCTCCTTCATTGCTGTTTTCTTTTTCTTCACCGGTAATTTCCTTCAAATTTTGATTAACATCTTCCAGGATCTTATCATTATTCAGCTTTTCCAAATCATTCATATCATTGTCTAATGAATTCATCTCTTTTTCAAGAGAAGAAACTTCTGAAGACGGTCTCTCAGATCTCTTTTTGACAAGATAAACTCCGCCTGCTACGACAAGGGCAAGCAACAAAAAAGCCGCTCCTAATATTTTGACCTTTTTGTTTGAGTTTTGATTCATAATTTCCTCTTATTTTATTAAAAATTAAACTGTTTGATTTGCTGTCTTTTTCTCTCTCCTTTTAGTTTTCATTATACCAAAAGAGTAAAAATTAGCAATGCTCCGCATTCCGCAGTCTAAAATTAATAACTCTGTTTGAAGGCGCTGGCATTTAAAGAGAAAATAACAAGGATGATGGGTGGGATTAGATTATCAATTCAGCAAATTTATTATACCTTGCTTTTTCAAATTCCTTTTGGTCAACGCGCAAAAATGTCCATTTTGCTCCCGTGCCCGCCTGCGCGGAGCACGCAGACAGGCGCTTGCTTACTTCCTCTGCCCAGCGCTTGCCCTGTAAATCTTTTGCCGCCACATCAACATCCTCTCGTCCTTTTGTTTCCACGATCACCATACCATTTTTTGTCCTGACGATAAAGTCGGGAATATAGCGGCGCAAAAATCCATCCTTGGCGATATAAGGAATTTTGAGGTTAATCGTTCTTGTCTCGTTTTTAATAAAAGCCACAACATCGTCTGCTCCGTCAAGAAATCTCGCAAACTTCGCCTCAAAGTCATTATCAACCGGCGTAAAGTTCAAAACGGATTTTTGCGCTGCCACCGCAAGTTTTGTCCACGAAAACGGCTTAATTTCTAATGCCCGCGCTTTTCTCTCCTCCAGTTTTGCTTCCTCTGATACAATTGTCAGATTATTGATCGCATCAACAAAAACAGAAACAATCGCGCCGCGCACTCTGGGGTGGTTGAGTTTTTTGAGGGTTTCGAGATTTGCAATATCAACTTTTCTCTCAAAAAGGTATTTCGCAATATATTCTTTGACTTGCGGCGCGACCTTGTCAAAGTGGCCCGGTATCCGCGCAAACCGCAAGACTGCGTTGGTAATACTTGCAATATACATTTGCGGATTGTCCGCGTACGGAAACTCCAGCACTTCTTTGGCTTCCTCTTTTTTTGTCAGCATATCCACCTTGCGAAGGGTTACATCCCGCACCTCTAAAGAATCATACTTGAATAATTTTCCGTCCAAAGCGCTTGCCGAAAGTCTTTCAATTCCTTTTACCGAATGAGTAAGTCCGCCGGAAAGCATTGGCACTTCAATGTCAAATTTTTCTTTGTCTTTCTCAACCTGAATAATTATCGGCGGGGTGTATGCTTCTTCAATAGAGGTAAACTCAATTTTGACTCCTTGCTCGGCAAGCGCTTCCGCAATCAAATCATGGAATTGCGGGTGTTCAATGACAATAAGTTCCTCTTTGAGTTCTTGGTCTTCCGGCCACATTCGGCGGAGTCCCCGGCCTAATGTCTGCTCCGGCAAAATTTTGGCTTTCGCGCTGTACGACCGCAAAGGAACAACAACCACCACATTGCGCACATCCCAACCCTCGCGAAGCATCAAAACAGAGACAATCGCGTTGTAAGGGTTGTCCGGCGAGTCAATCTCGCGGGCGGCTTTACGCGCTATCTCCAAATCTTTTTCCGCAATCTGGTCTTTTTTTCTGCCGGAGTGAATGGTCAAAATTTTGCCGCCAAGTTCGGGGAAAGTCGCCAGATACTCCGCCACATCATCCGCCGCTTTGTTGTCTTCCGCCATCACAAAAAGCACGGGTTTTTTCTCCGTCTTGGTAAGCGTTTTGCGCATCTTCTTCCATTGATTGACTCCAGCGTCAATTTGGACGCGGTATTTTTCTGACGCCTTTTTACTCTCAATTTCGGGCACATTTTCAAGCTCGGCAATCTTTGGCCGCTTGACAATGTTGTCTTCAATTGCGCTTCCCAAATTGTAATCGGTGATAATATGCGCAAAGAGGTTGCCTTTCTGGTCTTTCGGCGTTGCCGAAAAATCAAGCTGGCACATCAAGCCCGCGCTCTCGTTCAAGTCCGCAATTGCCTTATACCAAACAAGCTCCTCGTCCCAGACATGGTGCGCCTCATCGTTTAACACCATCACATTTGAAAGATGGGACAATCTGTCTTTGAGTTTTGCGAAAGTTACCGCAATTTCGCTCGGCGGCTTTGGGCCTAAAATATCCTGCACCGGATTTTCTTCTCCTCCGCTTTCCCGCTCAACAAATTTCTGCCAGTTCAAAAGATAAAGCGTTGACGGCTTGGTGCTCTCCCGCTCCTCACCAGGCCCAATCACATCAAGCTGAAAATCTGCCAACCACTCTGGGGGAATAAAAGGAAATTTTTTGAAAATCGCTCCCTCAAAAAATTCCGGACTCTTTGAATCGCCCATCAAGCGGTCAAGCACAATCAGGTTTGGCGCAATAAGCAGAAAATCCTTTGTGAAGTCGCCCCGCTTCTCTTTGGTGGCGTTGAAATATGACCAAACAATAGCCATCGCCATTACCATTGTCTTGCCCGAGCCGGTTGCCATTTTGAAAGCATACTTTGGCCACTTGTCGGCGCTTGGATCAACCGGCACTCTGGCGTCGAGCTGTTGCGCGAGCCTGTACAAACTCCGCGCTTCCAAAACTTCATAACAGTAAATCGGGTGTTCAATCGCTTCTCTCTGCGCCCGCCAAAAAGCAAACAAAGTTCCATCTTTCAATTCGTGGTCTTCCAAAAACCACCACTCCAAAAGCCGCCGAGTCGTCTCACTTGTGCCTTCTTTATACCCACCCTCGCGCCAAGCGGCCACCGCGGGCTTGAGAGCGCGGACGAGAGGAAGCGGTGATACATTTTTACTGCCTGTGGACTTTTTACTTGACATAAAATTCATAATTATATTATACTGATAACGGAGTTACTGGGTCGCGTATCCTGCGACTAATGTCGCATGGGGCATCGACCCAGGACCCAGGACTCCGCAAAAACTGCTTTCTACGGAAAGCTGTTTTTGTTTTTAGGTCGAAACAGCCATATATTAAAACGGGTTGAGCGTGCTATCAAAAATTTTTTCCCAACTATTTTAATTGTGCCCGAATAAATCAATTTATCAAAGACATATTTCATTAATTCCACCTTTGCCCTCTTCGCCTTTTCCTGTTGAAAATGCCGATTTTGAAAATACCCGATTGCGCCAACCATTACATCGACTATTTGTAAAATCTGAATCTTCTTTGAATCAACAGGAGTGATATTTTGAACATAAACCTTTGGTCTGTTTTCTGAAGGAAGGAGTTCAGAAAACTTTCTCGCAAGTGATTTATCCAAAGCTACGCGTAAAATTTGTAGATTGACCTTGTGTTGAGGATTGGTGATCTTATCGGGATAAATTTTATAAATTCCAGGTACTTTACAGTTATGCAAATAAAGCTGGTACAAAAGTTTGAAATATCCGTTACGCTTAATATTGTCATACTCCTGAATTTTTGGATTATGGGTATCAATCAACATTACACAAAAACGAATCTCTCCCTCACCAATCAACTTGAAAAATAAATCAACAATATCTTTATATATCGACAGATATTTTTCCGAAACTTTAGTCCATTTAAATTCTCCGAGAAAGTCAATCCAAACACCAGAATCATTTTTATATCCGTGCTTTCTTCTTATTTTCCTTATTTTATTTTCTACAAAAGCAACATCTTGCGTTCGCACCCATAAACCGCCTAACAGTAAAAATCGCTCTCCTCGGTGTCTACTTTCATCTGAATAAATGTTAATCTCTTCCATAAAAATATTAAAATTTCTATAACCCACCCTCGCGCCAAGCGGCCACCGCGGGCTTGAGAGCGCGGACGAGTGGGAGGTTTGATTGTTTAATCTCTGCTACCATATTTGTATCTACTTACAATTAAAACGGTAAATCGCTGACTTCCTCTTTGAGTGTCGTGAATATTTTTTGTAATTTGGTCCATTCATCCTCTGTAAAGATTCTACGGTGAGGTAAGACGTATTTTTCGTAAAACTGCTTAACATCAGGGTCTTGTGCTATCCACGAAACCTGATAATTTAAGATAGCGGCTCTGCCTATGTTTTTAATCTGTTCTTCAGAGAAACTTATAAATCTTGAAAGTTCTCTAATAATCTCATGAGTGGTAGCAAAGTTAGGACTCTGCATCAGCTCTTTAATAAGCCTGTATTTCTCTTCCTCCCATCTCAGCTCAATGTTTATCCTATGCTCCTTAAAGAAAGAAGTTAAAGAGCGATAGAAAAGAATTTTTGAGCCCTTCTTTTCTTCCCACTCTCTTACTAAAAACTCCCTCAACTCATTTTCGTTAAGCGGGCTTTTATAATCCTTATCATCACTAATTAGTACAAAATGCCTATCAGATGGTATAAATTCTAGCAGTGACTCCCAGTTTATTTCATCTCCATAAAGGCCATTCTTCTTGCCCGGAGGATTGCCAAGCGCATATCTTATTTTGGCCTTTTCTAATACGCTATCAGAATCTATCTCGGTCGCAACATCTAATAATCTTTTTATAATTTTATCCGCTTCTAGAGACCTAGAGGTTATATCTGACCACAATTTTTTACTTAACTCTGACTTTATAGCGGATAGTTTTCTTTGAACCTCTCTTATTTCTGAGTATTCAGGATACGCTTGGCACACTACGGGCATTTCGACAGCAACTTTTGATTCTTTAAATTTTTCATATGCCTCGGCAAGCCTTGTCTCTCTGTGGTGATATACTTCATGTCTTATTTGCTTTGTTGTAAAGAGTTTAATTCCGCCGTTCTCTACCAGTTCAACAAGCTGAACAAGACTTTCTAAATCTTCATGGTGAAAATCATAGAAATTCAAAAAAATATTTGAATCTATGAAAATATAAAGTTGTGGTGTATCTTTGGTCATACCTTTACCTCAACTAATTTCGTCGTATCATTCCCAAAAATATCAATGACCTTGACAAGGACATTGTATTTGCCCGACTTTTTGTAATCGTAGCTCATTGACAGCTCCAACTTCGGCTTCTTGCGGGTGCGGTAGCGTTGGTTCATATTGTGAAAGGAGTCGCCGTTAAAATCCCAATCCACTGCCCAGTAGTCAATAAAGTCGCTCCAGCTTTTGACTTTGCCTTTCACTTCTTCCGGCAAGAGTTCCGGATTTGGAATGATAAAATCTTTGAGCGTTATGGTTGCGCGCTTGCCTTCAATTTTCGGCTCAACCTCCAAATAAGCAAGTTCAAAAAATTGAATGTCGTGCTTTTTTGCTTCTTTATAGGAAAGATCCATAACTTCTCTGGGTATCTGCAAAGTGGTCAGCTTCACGCCGTATTTTTCTGCTTCCTCTTTTACCAAGTCGTGCAAGCCCATTTCCCATTCCCAGCCGAGCACATCCAGCTTTTTGATGTTGTTCTCCTTGCATTCCTCCAGCGCCTCGCGGATTTCCGAAAGCGTTACCGGCGCGTCCACCGCGCCCACACGGACAAAACTTTTTGCTTTCTTGCCGTGCAAGTGGGTAAAACCATCCACTGGCTCGGCGTGGTAAAGTTCTAAAATAAACTTGATGTAGTCCTTGTATCGTCCGTTCAGCTTCGCCCAGCGATGCCGCTCGTATTTGCCCAAGTTTTGCACCACAAAGGGTTTCGCTCCCATATCCAAGAGCCGCTTGCGGGTCGTATGAATGGCAAACCTGCCCAAGTCCGACATAATCCATCTTCTGCCAAGTTTCTCCGCCATCACGCCGGTTGTGCCAGAGCCGCAGAAGAAGTCGGCGACGAGGTCGTTTTCGTTTGAAGATGCCTCAATTATTCGTTCAAGAAGTTTAGAAGGTTTTTGTGTTGGATAATTAACACTTTCTTTCCTATGCTCATAGGCAACAGAGCCAATATCAATCCATACATCATCCATTGCTACTCCCTCTTTTTCATGAAGGTATTGCTTTAAGTATTTTGTTCCATTCTTCTCATAGATCCTTCCTTCTTCTTCAAATTTTTTAATGTTAATTTGTGAATAATCACGCAATTCCTGAAGACGGAAAGTACCCCTTTCGTCTTTGTATTTATATAGCTTTAATGTTGATTCTGCATAAGGAGCAAGAAGGCGATTAAATTTTGATTTTGTAGCTTTGGTATAAAAAAGAATAGTATCATGCATTCGAGAAAATTGTTCTGCAGTAGTATGAGTAACTGCCCGTCCTCTTTTCCAAATTATTTCATTGTGAAAGTTCTCGCTTCCAAAAATTTCATCCATTATTTGTTTGATATAATGCACAACTCTATAATCTAAATGCACGTAAATTGACCCATCATCCGCCAAAAGCTCCTTCATCAAAACCAGCCGGTCGTACATCATTTGAAGGTATGACTGCATACCCTTGCCCCAAGTGTCGCGGTAGGCTTTTACTTCCAGCGCGGACGGCTCCTTGGTAACTTCGGCTTGGTCGCCGATGTTGACGGTAAAAGAAAAGTCATCGCCAGTCGCAAAAGGCGGGTCAATGTAGATAAGATTGATTTTTCCGGCAAACTCTTTGAGAAGCGATCCCATTATCAAAAGATTGTCGCCCCAAATGAGCCGATTTTTCCAAGCTTCTGGCGCGCTGTCTCCAAGCAGGTCCTCCTGCCTTTCTCCACGAGGTAAATTTATTGTCTCAATCGTCTGAAATGGCAGCTCCACCCGTTCAACTTCTTTTCTTTTGCCGGGCCAGATAAGTTCTGTTTTGTCAATTGACTGACTATCATCTTTATCTTTTATCATAAATTTATTCTTTAAACTAAATTTAGATATTTGAGAAATAAGTAAAATAAAATCAGATTGCCTAAATGATAGATAACTATAGCTATAATTTTCTGTTTATCAGTTTTTAATACACATTTTAAAAAATCTCTCTTCTGTTGGTTCAATTGTCCTCAATTGAACCATTTTGTTTTGATTGTAAAACAAACATTTTTGTTTATGACCCAGTCAGTCCTGAAATCAAAACCTACGGGTTCAATCGTGGACGATTGAACCAACGGGAAGGAGAAAATCTTAAAGTAATCTTTTGGTGTTTATCTTGGCCGATTTTTATTATTAACATTTTGTTTACATCTATATTGACAATGTATACAAAGTATATATCTTTGTTTACATTTTATCAAAACTTTTGTGCACAGATCTATAACTGACTGGTGTGATCCAAAACAATGTTCCTTGACACCCAGTGTCCACGGACACTGGGTGTCCCGCAACAAACTGGACGTTTTGTAAGTTTTTATTTCCGAAAACGCGAAAGAGAAATTTACACATAGCTCATAATTCAATCTTGTGATTAAATCAACAGAAAGTAGGCTAAATGTTGATTTAACTATCTGTTGATTCAATCATTTGATTGAACCAAATGACTTTCTTTCCCCGCTCTATTCGTCTTGCTCCTTGCGGACATTAGAGGCTCCATATCTTTTCTACTTTTTCGGCTATCTTTTTACTTCTTTCTTCAATAGCTTTTTTAGGATCTTGTGAAAATTTCTCTCTCCACTTTTTTTCTATTTCTTTATTTATTCTAAAATGCGATTTTGAATATACTTCTCTTATTTTTGTCTCTAGAGTTTCATTCCCTAACCTATTATTATCACTTTCGGTAAGAATCGTTAAGTTTCCTATCTTATTTACAAAATCTTGAATATCTTCTCTTTTAAAACCCCATTTATTAGGCTCTAATGGTAGAATGTGCTCTATTGATGGATTATTAATTGCTATTTCTGGATCTTCGTTTTGCATTATTTCTTGAAGAGCTAATATGATAATATCCCTATCTTTTGGATAGCTTAAATCAGAAACAAAATTTTCAATAAATTGTTCTTTTGAAGATACAAGTTTCTTTAACTTACTAAACAGGGAATTAGAATATTTGGAGATATCATTGGCATCATGCGAATTCTTCACTTGTTGGCAATGCTCAGCAAATATCTTCTCGTAGCCAGAGGGACTATTTCTTTGTTCATCTCCTCTCAATTGTTTAAGAAATTAACCCATTGATCACAGCTTCAAATTTTGGCATCTTTGTCTATTCTCTGAAAATCATCATAAATTAACTCAACATCGCCAATTTTTATATAATGTTCAAAATCTATCTCTTCAAAAGCAAATGTTCTCCATTTGTCATCTGTGCATTTAATAGTAATTGTGTTGTCTTGGTTTATGATAAACATTCATTTGCCGATTATCAAGATTTTAGAAATAGCAGTATAAGTTCTTTTATTAAAAGTGAACACAATTTCATCATTAGTAGAAACTTTAACTTTGTTAAAAAATTTATCAATTTCACTAAAAACAAATTCAAAATCTCTTTTTAATTTCCAGCTTTCTTCTAAATTATTCTTACTCGCAAGTACCACAAAAAGCCTATTGTCTGCACCAAATCTTTGCGCGCCTTGGTTTTCGTATAACCAAGTTATCAGATTTTTGGAATTTTTTAAGGCTTTTTCTAAAGTATAATTCCTAGGCAGATAAGTAATTTTTAAATCAAATGGTTGATCGTCAAAAAAGATATCAATTCCTTTATAATTTTTTAAGGTTGGCACAACTCTTGGATGCTGACTTATATGATCTTCAATCAAAACTGTGGTCCAATGATTAAACCATGTAGCTATTACATAACGAGTAATATCATCGTGAAGTTTGCTTTTTACCCCTTCAATTAAATCATTATATCTTACAAATTTTCTTACATATTCAGCTTGTATTTTTTGGTCCAATTGTCCTTGAACTACTCCCCATCTGAATTCTTTGACTTTCATTAATTCCTGTTTCAACTCTTCGTCTGAGATTACCTTTTGTCTTTTCTTCACATATTCTCGATACTTCAACTTTATAAACTTGTCGATCTTCTCCTCTGGCACATTGATTAATCTCTTGATAAGATCAGATGCTTTACCTTTTGAACCAATCCCTAAAGATTCTGCTAACTCTTTTAGCTCTTTTGCTCTAAGTGAATTTAACTTTAAGTTTATTAGTTCTTTCTTTGAAACCAACATATTATTTTTTTTGAAATAATAAAATATATTCGTGTCTAAATATATAAAATCCCCCAACTAAAGCTCGGTAGCGCCAGAGATGTTCTTGATTTCTCTTTGCTCGATTGTTTACCATATTTTTTACTAGTATACTTTTGAGTCTCAAATTCTTCTCTTCTCGTTTTAGTATCTCTTGCATTACATAGAATCCCAGAGGAATCCACTCTGAGTTTGCATATTTATCTCCAATGACAATAGTTAAGTAATGTTTTCCCTCCAGTAGATCAATAAAATTAGAAACGACATTGCCAAACAATTCCAGGAATTCTTGTATAGATTTGGCATTACTCAAATCGCCTGGTCTATTGCTAAATCTAATAATATCATGGTAGGGAGGGTGCATTATAATAAGTTGAACATTTTGTTTTTTGTTAACTTTTAGAATCTCATCAACTTTTTTTCTTGTTTCCTTTTTGGTGCTGTCAGCAACTAAAATTTCTGTAAACACCTTCTCATCAAATAAAGATTCTTGGTTTATTCTTTGTTCTGCAATCTTGGCGACTTCTGGCAATAGTTCTATTCCAATACCGTTTCTTCCCAATCTTTTACATTCTATAAGAGTAGTACCGCTTCCTAAAAAAGTATCTAAAACTACATCGCCCTTTCTTGTAAATCTTCGCATTAACT
>CAYWAL010000020.1:0-8477 GCA_964456605.1 uncultured Candidatus Saccharibacteria bacterium
CGAAGGATCCCGTCTGGAGAAAAGATGTTGTCATCCTGAGCGCTAGCGAAGGATCTCGTTTGGAGAAATGTAAGACATACTACTAAGGCATTGCTTCTCCTGCCTGCGGGATTCTTCGCTTCGCTCAGAATGACACATAAAAAATACTGTCATCCTGAGCCGAAGGCGAAGGATCCCGTGTGTAAGGTAGATAAGACATATTGTCATAGATATCACTCTTTTCTGCGAGATTCTTTGCTTCGCTCAGAATGACAGATGTCGCACAACTTCGAAATTCTTTCCTGTGTTTGGCCTGGCGAAAACTGACTCCTGGCTTTACTTTGTAATATAATAACCTGTGTTAGCAAGTTGATAATGTCTAGTATTTTTGAAATTTTTAAAAAGAAATCTTCGAGTTTCTTGGGAGTTGATATAGGGACTACCGGCATAAAAGTGGTTCAGCTTAAATCGGAAAACGAGAAAATAAAGCTGGCAAACTACGCTTTCCTGGAAAGCAGTGATTACTTGAAAGTTATGGTTGATAGCAGTGGGGCGAACAATATAGGCATATCTGACACAAAAGTGGCAAATAATCTAGCAGTGGTTCTGAAAAAGGCTGAAATAGAAACTCAGAAGGTTGTAATGTCTGTTCCAGTGTCATCAGCTTTTTCGTTTATAATAAGCCTGCCGGATATGCAGGAAAGTGAAATTCCAAAGGCTGTAAAATTTGAAGCAAGACAGTACATTCCTATACCTATGAGTGAAATTGTTTTTGGCTGGAGTATCGTGGGAAGGGGAGTAGAAAAGGATAGCAATAATGCTTTGAGGCAGGCAAAAAAAATAAAGGTATTGGTAGTTGCAATACCTTCTGAAATGGCAGAAAAGTATGTGAATATTGCTACACTGTTAAAATTGGATTTGGTTGCTCTGGAGACGGAATCGTTTTCACTGGCAAGATCATTGGTTGGTAATGACAAAGGATCTTTTACTATTGTCGACATGGGAAACAAAGCTACTAGCATAACCATTGTGAAAGACGGCTCTGTCTTAGCAAGTCATAGTGTATCAGGTACTGGTGGTGAGGAAATCACTAAGACAATAGGCAGAGGGCTGGGGGTCAATTTCAAGAGGGCAGAGGTGTTAAAGAAAGATGTTGGACTCAGTTTTTCCGGTCCCGAGAAAAAAGTTTCAGAGATCATACTGCCTACCATTAGTATTATTATTTCAGAGATAAAGAAAATGAATGAAGTTAATTCACGTCTTCTAGGGGGAAAAATGGATAAAGTTATAATAACAGGAGGGTCAGCCAATCTTCCTGGTTTGGTTGACTATCTTTCCAGCAAGCTGGGAAGTACGGTGGAAATCGGCAATCCTTGGAGAAATATTATTTATGACAAGATTCTGTCTGAAAAGCTAAAGGAGGCATCTTCTTATTTTTCCGTTGCAGTAGGCCTTGCTCTAAAGGGATTTGAGGAATAAAGCCAAGTGAAATTAGTGCTGCTAAAATGACTGCGAACAAAGAGAATTTGAGAAAAGCTTATGATTATTTAGCTTCTCTATCATTAGTAGATAAGGAGAAGCTAGATGAGTGTTTTAAGGAGTCCGAAGAGAGCAACTTGGACATCTTTGATGTTTTGATTAAGAAGAAAATAGTTGACGAGGAGGAAGTGGCTAAAGTCAAAGCAAAGTTTTTGAATGTTCCTTATGTCAATCTGAAGGGGAGAGTGATTAGTAATGATGTTTTGAAGGCAATTCCTGAAAAAGCGGTACTGTTTTATAAATTTGTGCCTTTTGAAAGTGATGGCAAGGTTCTAAAAGTCGCTATGGTTGATCCAGGAAATTTAGATGCCATAGACGCCCTGAAGTTCATTTCTATAAGGCACAATATAAGTACCAAAATTTATCTTGCTTCCAAAAGCAGTTTTGAGTCAGTTGTGAAGCAGTATAAGGCATTGGGCAAAGAACTGGAGAGTGTTCTGAAAAATGTTGAGCAGCAAATTGTTGGAAAAGAGGAACTCGAAAAAGAAAAGAAAGAAAAAATAGAAAGGATTGTGGAGGAAGCGCCAGTAAGCAAAATTGTGGATATTATAATCACTCATGCTGTGGAAGGAAGAGCAAGCGACATTCATATTGAGTCGATGGAGAATGAAATGAGAGTTAGATATAGATTGGATGGGATTTTGCATGATAGTTTGATTCTTCCAAAGAGGATCAGTCCAGCGATAATTTCCAGGATAAAAGTGCTTTCCAACTTGAAGATAGATGAAACCAGAAAACCGCAGGATGGAAGATTCCGCTTTACTATCTCAAATGGCGGCTTGAAGAAAACTGTTGACTTGCGTGTTTCCACATTCCCGACTGTTATGGGAGAGAAAGTTGTTATGAGAGTGCTGGACACAACTTCTGATATTGGCAGTCTTGAGAGTTTGGGTATGTGGAAAAGAGGGCTTGAGATAATTAAGGAAAATCTTAAGAAACCGTTCGGGATTATATTGATAACAGGACCTACAGGATCTGGAAAATCAACGACTCTTTATGCAATACTCAAAATATTAAACAAAGAGGGTGTGAATATAGTGACTCTGGAAGATCCAGTGGAGTATTTTATGCCTGGGATCAACCAGAGCCAAATAAGGCCAGAAATAGGCTATACATTTGCTTCAGGACTGAGAGCTATTTTACGCCAAGACCCAGATATCATTATGGTGGGAGAAATAAGAGATAAAGAAACGGCGGAGTTGGCAACGCATGCGGCGCTAACAGGGCATCTTGTTTTGTCAACTCTGCATACCAACAACGCTATAGGTGTTATACCTCGGCTTATCGATATGGGGATTGAGCCGTTTTTGATAGCGTCTTCACTGAACGTTGCAGTGGGACAAAGACTTGTGAGAAGGATTTGCAGTTATTGCAGGAGGGAAGTGGAGTTGTCGGCTGGAGCGAGGGAAATTGTAATGAGAGAGCTGCGGGAAATTCCAGCTGATCAAAAGGCGGATTTGGATATCAAAAACGGAATTAAGTTTTTTGAAGGAAAGGGATGTAAAGAGTGCAAGCAATCTGGGTTTTCAGGAAGGATAGGCATTTATGAAGTGCTCTCAATGACACCGGAACTTGAGCAATCGATGTCCTCCAAAATTACCGAGGCGGAAATAGCCAAAGAGGCAAAAAGACAAGGTATGGTAACGATGATGCAGGATGGAATAATGAAAGCCTTAAAAGGGATAACCACCATAGAAGAAGTTTTGAGAGTTACAAAGGATTGATGTGTAAAGCATTTATATCATTTGAATTTAAGATCCTAAATTCTAAACAAGAGCTATGAATGAAAATAAAAGAAAGAAAATTTTGATAATAGAAGATGACTTTTACATATCTGATATGTACAGGATTAAACTTGAGTCCGAAAACTTTGAAGCCATAACTGCCGATGACGGGATTAGAGGAATTAAAATGCTAGAGAAGCAGAAACCAGATGTGGTTCTCTTGGATATAGTAATGCCGAAGATGGACGGGTTTAATGTTCTGAAAATGATTAGGAAGAACCCGAGTCTAAAAGAGATCCCTGTTATTCTTCTGACTAATTTGGGTCAGAAGGAGAATGTAAAAAGAGGACTTGAGCTGGGAGCTGACAGCTACATAATCAAAGCTCATTTTACTCCTTCCGAGGTGGTTGAAAAAATTAAGGACGTTTTGAGGAGAAAATTAGAAAAGAAAAACTAGAAGGGTAAAGTTGCACAGGACTTTAAGAGACTTCTAGGTTTTACGTTTCCATAAACAGATATTGCGGATTAAACAAATCAATTTTTAAGCTTTGAATTATGACCAGCATAAATGCCAGACAAGAATTGGAGGACTTATTGACAGCAACTGCCCAAGAGAATGCCTCTGATCTTCATTTGTCGGTTGGCAGGTACCCGACGCTTAGGATTGATGGAAGACTAGTGCCAATGATGAATAAAGAAATTTTAACTGCGCGAAAGACGGAAGAAATAGCAGAGGCTCTCTTAAACGAAGAACAGAGAAAGAAATTTGCTGCTGACAAGGAAATTGATCTTTCTTATGAGTTGGAAGGGAGAGTAAGGTTTAGAGTAAATGCTTTTTACCAGAGGGGATATATAAGCATTGCTTTTAGACTTATCTCTTCCAAAATAAGAACGCTTGAAGAGCTTAACCTTCCCACTTCAATTTACGACTTTACTACTCATTCTCAGGGATTCGTGCTTATTGTTGGTCCTTCTGGACACGGAAAGTCTACTACTTTGGCAGCGTTGATTGACAGAATAAATCATGAAAGGTATGAGCACATCATAACTATTGAGGATCCGATAGAATATGTTTACACTCAAGACAGGTGCATCATTGATCAGCGAGAAGTTCATACCGATACTAGCTCTTTTAAGAGTGCTTTGCGCAATGTTTTCAGAGAAGATGCAGATGTTATTCTGGTGGGAGAAATGAGAGATTGGGAGACGATAAGCACTGCGGTGACAGCCGCTGAAACAGGGCACCTTGTTTTTGCTACTTTGCATACCAACAATGCGGCTCAGACTATAGACAGAATTATTGATAGTTTTCCTTCTGGCCAGCAGGATCAAATAAGAGCGCAGCTTGCTGGTAATCTTTTGGGAATAGTGTCTCAACGTCTGATTCCGAGAATAGGAGGTGGGAGAATTCCTGCAGTGGAAATAATGATTGCCAATTCTGCGGTTAGGAATTTGATTAGAGAAAAGAAAATTCACCAGCTGGATCTTATCATTAATACTAGCGCTGATGAGGGAATGGTTTCCCTGAACACTTCTTTGGCGAATTTGGTTAAGAGTAAAGAAATTTCTATAGAAAATGCTGAAATTTATTCTACCAATGTGAGAGATTTAAGAATGCTGCTGCAGAGATAGGAGGGTGGAAATAGATTCTATCTGGGATATTTACCTTTCATATCCAAATAGTCGGTACTATTCTTGGCAGCTTTATAATATCAAAACTGAGAAGATTGCTGCGAGCTTCGCTCAGGCCATTCTGAGCAAAGCGAAGAATCTCGTTATGATAGTGATGGTTGCAGCAGTTTCTGTCATCCTGAGGGCGAAGCCCGAAGGATCCCGAACTCATAGGGATAGCTTTCTTAGAATAGTTTACGCTTTTTTACCTACGGGATCCTTCGCCTTTGGCTCAGGATGACAAATTCCTTCTCCACACGAGATCCTTCGCTGGCGCTCAGGATGACAATTTGTCACAGAATCCTCCTCTCTTTTTTAGTCGCTATTGATTAGAATGGCAGCAGTGTTAGTTCTGTACAAAACTTGGGACTCGGGACACCCAACGCTTCTCGGACACTGGGTGTCTAGTTCTAAAACACAACCGTATCTTCTTTTGGTTAGATTTTGGAGTGGTGGGTAAGTCTTGTGCATATAAGGTAAAGGTGATATAATTTAGTAGAAAAAAGACAATTGGTTTTCAAAGTGTGTATGAGGCTGGAGTTTTATTCTCCACAGAAACTGCGGAGAGAAATTTTGAACATTATTGGAAAACATTTAGATGTTAGTCAATATAGAATTTTTTTCTTTGGTTCTAGAGTTTGCGGAGGGGGAGATGAGCGATCCGATATTGATATTGGAATTGAAGGAGAAAAGGAAATTCCTTTAGAAGTAATGGGAAAAATTAGAGAAGAGATTGAAGGTCTGCCGATACTTTATAAAATTGATGTTGTTGATTTCAAGAGAGTGTCTTCCGAATTCCGGGATGTTGCAATGAGAAAAATTGAATTGCTATGACGAAGTTCGAAGCTACAATTCAGCAATTTGAAAAAGCTCTAGAACGTCTGAGAGAGGTCTTGAATGCGCCCAAGACGGACATTGTGAGGGATTCGGCTATTCAGCGCTTTGAATTTACACTTGATATTTCATGGAAAATGTTGAAGTCTTTTCTTGAGGAAGAAAAAGGCGTAATCTGTGCTTCTCCCAAAGAGTGTTTTCGCCAGGCTTATCGGCAGGGTATTACAGACTATGACGAAGATTGGATTAAATTTGTGGATATGAGGAATGAGACTGTTCGTACTTACAATGAAGATATCGCCGAAAGAATATACAATGAACTGCCAAATGCTCTTTCTCACTTTGAAAGACTTTTGAGAGTTATAAAGGATGAAAGAAGAAAATTAAAGAGTCATTAAAATAAGTGAATAAAAAATCAGCGGGAAAGGAGGTGAAATAGATGTCAAAACTAAATAAAAAAGGTTTTACCTTGATTGAGTTGCTGGTCGTGATTGCGATAATCGGTATTCTGGCGGCAATTGTTCTGGTTTCATTGAATAGCGCAAGAAACAAGGGGTATGATACTGAAATTAAATCAGAAATTGCCCAGATAAGAGATGATATAGAACTTTACTATGATGATAATGGTGGGTCATATAGTGGCTATACAATACCTTCCACTTTAACACCTCCTAAGTGCAGCAGTGATACTTCTTATCAGATAGCCATAAGTACTGATGGGCAAAAGTATGCTGTTTGGGCAGACTTGTGCGCCGCTAATGACGATTGGTGTGTTGACAGCACTGGGGTTAGCAAGAATATCGCTGTGTCGGCAGGTGCAACAAAGTGTCCATAGGAGGCAGCAGGCAGTGTTTATCTAAAAAGAGTAAATTTTTCAAAATTTACTCTTTTTGATTTGTCTGATATAATTTATTTTGAGTATGGTTTGATGTAGTGTTTTCATTGGCTCAATTGCAGGCGATTGAATCAAAAGAAAATATTATATTGATTGAGTTTTTAAAGTTTGTTTTGAAAAAAAACGAAAAACTTTCGTCTAGATTTTCTAATCGCGGGTCGGCAGCGACAAAGTGTTTTTCTGACGCCCAACATTCCTTGACACCCAGTGTCCTTGGGACACTGGGTGTCCTGTAACACTAGATGTTCTGTATTTCTTTATTGCGTTGTTGGTTCAGTTTGAATAAAATCATATTATGTATATAAAAATTGCGCCAAAAGTCAAAAATGTTTATGACATTCTGAAAAGTGATTTTATTATTTTGATATTGATACTTTTTTTAGGTGTTTTTTATATAGCAATTGAAAGCGGCATTAATCCTGCAAATACTTTGAATATTGATGAAAAGATTTGGATTCCACGATCTTATAAATACCTTGAAGCGATAAAGAATTTTGATTTTAAAGCTGGGATAACAACGGTTCATCCTGGAATAACAGTTATGTTGCTGGGCGGGATTTCTCTTGCTCTTTCAGACCATTTTCTTGGCGCCGGCGCTTTTTACCATTCAAGTTTTGCCAATCTGTACATATTTGCCCTGGACATCCCTATCATAGCCGCGGAGCTGAGTTTCTTCTTCTCTTTTTATTTTGTCCTCAGAAAAATGAAGTTCAACAAAATTTTGTCTTTTTTAGTATTGATTCTTATCTCTGTAAATTCTTTTTACGCGCTGGAAACGACTCCTGTTGATAAATTTGCGGCAATTTCTATTCTTCTCAGCTTGTCGTTTCTTCTTGTTTATGTTAATGGGAAATTTTTTGACAGAAAATATCTTTTTTTGTCTTCCTTTTTTGCCGCATTCGGGATATTGAGCAAACTTTCTGCCTTAATTTTAATTCCGTTTAGTTTATTTATCCTGCTTTATTTTTCATCTCTAAACAGCCACAAGCGCAAAGGAGCCATAAGGGATTTTCTTTTGTATTTGTTTTATCTTCTTGTCTTCTCTGTTCTTATATTTCCCGGTTTTTTGCTTGATCCTCTAGGGTCTATAAGAAAAATAACGGGATCGTTTAATAATTCTTTAGTGTCAGGGTGGGGAAAGCCGCTTGAGGTTCATTCTTTTTTTGAGAAATTGCAGTTTCATCTTGGTTTTTTTGCAAATGGAGGATTTGATCCTTTAGCAACTGGATTTTTTCTTTTCTTTTTGATTTTTCTCCTGAGAAATTTTGCGCGCAAAGGTATATTGGGAGAATTTTGTGAAGAAAATCTATTCTATAAAAATCTTGTTGTTTTGCTTGCTTTTGGTTTTGTATATTTTCTCTATGCTGCATATTTCAGTTCCCTGCTTTTTTACAGGTATATGCTTCCAGCTTTTATTATTTTTGACATTGGGGCCGCAATTGGTTTTTATTGCATTATATTGTGGTGCAAGGATAAGTTTTTTCCAAAAAAGAGCGTTGAAGCTGTTGCTCTAAGGCTGGTGATTGCTTTCTATGTTTTTCAGTTTGCTCAGCTGCTTTTGATTTACAACTTTGCTGTTCCTGTGAAGTATTAGACATATCTTGTTGTTCCATTGCAGTTTGTTAGGAAAGACTGCAGTAGGAAAGTGAGACGTTTTTTGTAGCATGCTTGATGCCAGCGGTGAAAGAAACAGGAATTTCACAGACGCGGTTATTTCTGCTATGATACTTATAGAATAGACTAGAGGACCACAGCAGGGACGCTGTGCTCTATCATACACTGCAATCCTCGGGAGACTGCTGCGAGGTGATAGTTTGCAATACACTATTTTTGTT
>CAYWAL010000020.1:8577-11414 GCA_964456605.1 uncultured Candidatus Saccharibacteria bacterium
TGCAATCCTCGGGAGACTGCTGCGAGGTGATAGTTTGCAATACACTATTTTTGTTGTGGGGATTAGGATTGTATATCATCTCTAACATAAATAATTCAAGCCCTGTATACTTATGAGACAAAATAGAATAATCAATTTTGTTTCACAGCCTGACAAAGTCCAAGATATGAATAAAAAAAAGCATCCTGTTAATCTAAAAGAAAGAGGATTTACTCTTATGGAGCTTCTTGTGGTTATTGGGATTATCGGCATTCTGGCGGCTATTGCTCTTGCGAATTTAAGCGAAGCAAGAAAGAAGGCTAAAGATGCTGCCATCAAAAGCGCTTTGAAGCAAAGCGTTGATATTGCAGAGAATTTTTACTACGATACGGGAGACTATGATCTAGTCTGTGATGAGCCTCAGTTTGTTTCAGGGGGAGTGATTAGAGATTCAATCACAGAAAACGGCGGATCTTTCTCTTGCGGGGACGCTCCTGATGGATATTGTTTTTCTTCAACTTTGAATGAAGGAGGAAGTGCTTGCATTGATGGGTCGGGCGAGCTGAAGTATGGTTTTGAATGCGACGCTACTGGCAATGACACTGCTTGCGACTAGTAGGGGCCAATGAGTTTTTACGAGAGTTGCATAAAACAGAGTTTTCACGAAGTGGGGTCCTCGCAAAAACGAGGATTTGTAGAAAGCTGGATAATCCTACCTTCTATGATCCCGACTTTTGCCAAGATTCCGCTTGTCAGATAGAGTTCACACAAAAAGTGTGGGTTCACAGAAGACTAGATAATCCCGTTCTTTTGACCCGTCTCTTGTTGAAGCTCCCTGAAGCTCCCTGTCTTGACACCAGAGTCCTTATAGCATTATGAAAAGTTGGATATTGTTTTTCTGAATTGGCTTCTGCCAAAACTCTGCTCATCCAAATGAACCATAAAAAGTTTTACAAACTAAGAAAAAAATATGAGAAAGCTATACGATGCCAGCGGGCATATCAAAGTTGATCTTATTGAAGATGCCCTTATAAATGCTAAAAATGAAGGAAAGCTTCCCAATGTTCCTCGTTCAAAAATAAAGTATTTTGTGGAGGAGTTGGAAGAAAAAATGAAAGAGTTTAGATCAAAAGTTGGAAGCCAAATAACCAAAAGCGAGATGAAGTTTCTACTCAAAGAGCTAAGATACAACAAGAGTGATAACATATTAGATAGCGAACTTAGAGTGATTGAGAAAGTGCTTCTAGACAAGGATTTTGATGTTGATTAGAGAAATTTATGTTTTTCAGAAGTTGAAGAGATGCCGAAACCACTTTCTATTTCATTCTACAACAAGCCAACAATAGATGTTGCCAAACAGTTGCTTGGCAAGTTTTTGTGTAGAAGAGCGGGCAAAAAATTGTATGTGGGGAAGATAGTAGAGACAGAAGCCTATCTAGGCAAAAAAGATTTAGCTTGCCATTCATCAAGAGGAAAAACAGAAAGAAACAAAACGATGTTTGGGAGGGCGGGACGTGCTTATGTGTATTTCATTTATGGAATGTACTACTGCTTCAATGTTGTTACTGAAGAGGAAAACAATCCTTGCGCCGTTTTGATAAGAGCATTGGAGCCGATTAGTATGCCAAAAAGTTTTGAGTCTAAATTTGCGGACAATTCCTCGCTCTTCAACATTTTAGATGGACCCGGCAAACTCTGCAGGGAATTCAGGATAGACAGAAAGTTGGATGGTTGGGATCTAACTAAAGGGAAGAGGCTTTGGATTGAAAAGGGAGAGAAAATAGAACCAAGCCAAATAGGAAAATCAAAGCGCATCGGCGTTGATTATGCTCCAATATGGAGGGATAAGATGCTAAGGTTCTATATAAAAAACAGTAAGTTTGTTTCAAAGGCGCGTGTTTAGTTTTAGTTTATTTGAAAGTAGTGTCAGCATCTTTGTGCGACACCACCTGTTACAAAAGGCAAACTTCGATTTGCAGCAGTGCAGAATTTGCTTTTTTGTTGTAACAGATGATATAATACCAGCCCTAGAATAATTTAGTAAGACTTAACAAGTTGAGAGAATGCTTATGGAAAAGACTATCAAAAATCTAGCAAAAGCGTTTATTGGAGAGAGTCAAGCGAGGAATCGCTACACTTTTTATGCTAAAGCCGCGCAGAAAGAAGGGTTTGAACAAATTGCTGAGATTTTCTTATCTACGGCAGAAAATGAGAAAGAACATGCTAAATGGTTGTTTGAATTGCTGAACGATTTGAAGAAGAAAGGCGGTGAAGAGTTCAGCGAGGTTGGAGTTGAGGCGGTGGCGCCTGTGACTTTAGGAAGCACATTGGAGAACCTTAAAGCGGCAATTGAAGGGGAAAACTACGAGTGTACTCAGATGTATCCTGAATTTGCAGTTGCTGCCGAAAAGGAGGGACTTAGAAAAATTGCCAAAAGACTTGCGGCAATCGCTGTTGCAGAAAAGCATCACAGGGAGAGGTACAAGAAATTACTAAAGGAAGTTGAGAGAAACACTATTTTCAAAAAAGACAAAAAAGTTTATTGGGTTTGCAGAAAATGCGGCTATGTGTACAAAGGAGAAGAGCCTCCAGAAAAATGTCCATCATGCGATCACCCTAAGAATTACTTTGAAATTCAGTGTGAGAAGTATTAAGTATTAATAAAGAGAAAGTTTACAGTGAAAGGAACAGAAAACATCTGCGCTGTACCGTTAGAAACTCTCAAGGTCTATAAAAGGAAAAGTGTTTCTCGAAGCGAGCAGTTGAGTTTTTAGAGTCTGTCTGGAGAAGAAAAGAACGAGGAATTTTCTTCTGCATCCCCAATTGGGTTCGGGAATGATAATTGTGAAGATAAGTAT
>CAYWAL010000020.1:11514-17155 GCA_964456605.1 uncultured Candidatus Saccharibacteria bacterium
CCTCGATAAAGTAAAAAAAAGAGCGGTGACAATATCACACGCTTAAATCCAATTCCATGACTTTACCAATTTGCTTTCTCTGGATGCTTTTTAAGATATTCCGCGCCGTGTCCTCGATCAGTGCTTATTGGAATTCTCCTGGCACAAAATGGACATTCTTCTGCAGAATAGTTTACAACTTTCATCTCTTTCAATGCAAGTAATTTTGGTACTCCTAGAGTTTTGGCTGTTACAATTCCGGGGTTTCTATTTACTAGCGCATGACACCCCACTACATTGGCTCCAGCTTCGCAACAAGCAGATACAGTCTCTTTAGCTGATTTTCCTGTATTTATAATATCCTCAACAATAAGAACATTTTTGCCAATCACTTTATCTCTGCCCCGCTTCAAAATTTGCATTTGCTTTCTATTTTCCTTCTCGGTGTACAAAGCTGGAATTTCTCTATCTAAAAAGTTCGTCAACCATTCTGCAACCCTATCAGCAAGTTTAATGCCGCCAATTGCCGGACCAACAACAACCTCAACATTGAAATTGCGCCACTGTCGTGCAATTTCCCTACAGAGAATTGATGTCTCTTTTGGCCAGAATGTTATCTCAGATTTGTCAATATAAACATCACCATGTCCCCCAGCGCTGTACACGAAATGCCCCCTTAAGATCACCTTCCTTCTTGCAAATATTTCATCAATCTTTTCCTCCGTCAATGGGTCACAATCTTCTAACTTCACCATTCTCATCACCCCTTCTTAAAAATAGTAGTTGGATAAGCCAACTACTCATTTACCTCCTTTGACAATTCCACTACTGCCCGTGGTGGATTCTCTGAAGCATAAACCGCCCTGCCAACAATGAACTCGCTGACACCTAGTCTCTTTAGCTGAGGCAACGACCCTCCCTGTGCCTTAAAGCCAGTTGCCTTTATAGTTATGTCTTTCTGGCTTCTTAGAACATCATCGCTATGCTTCTGAAGAATAGCTGGTTTTGTAGCGGGATAGACAAAATCTCTGATACCTATCTCTAGGGCATCTTGCAGCACTAAACGTGATGCATCAGAAGAAAGATACCTTTCAGCTCCCGGATGCGTCATTTTTACGACGCATACCGGAACCACATCGTATTCCTTGCACCTGTCATAGAAAGCCGCGAGAGTTGCGTCCCCGCTCCCCAAGGGACATATGATAATCTGGTCAACTCCTGCTGCTGCAAGAAGATCGACTTGTTCTTCGACAATGTGGGGTACGTCCGTGCCGATTTTTTGCCCATCGAAAATTATTGGCAGGTCGGTTACTTCCTTCAGATCTGTAATCACAGCGAGTGTGTTCTCCCACAACAGTTTGAATCCCACCTTCAAACCTGCCAGCAAGTGGGAGACATTCTCCAACTGCGTTACGAGTTCAAAAGCTTTTTTTCTGTTTACATCCAATGCCGGAATTATATTATTCATTTCTTCACCTCTTGTATTTTTATTTTCAAAGATCAAACTCCTCTTTGGGTTGCCTACCCTCCGATTCATTGCTTGAGCTCAAGTGAAAAAATAGCAAAATCATCTGAGAGTGTCAAATCCAAATAAAAGTAATGCGCATTGATTGTCCCGATTACCAAAGGATTGAATCCGATTGCCGACACCCAGTGGCCAAAAGTGTTGGATGTTAAAAAGTTCTCTATCGGGAGATTTTCTTTTTGATTGATTTTACACTGTGCAATGCGGTTTTTGCTTTTGTCTCGATTTTAAGCTATAATGTGGCAGTAGATTCTTCTTGTATGCCACATTGAGGTTTCTATAAAGCGAATAAGTGTTATATTGTTGATCCGAAAAGACCGAAATATAGCTCTATCCAGCGATAGATTTCGCTGGTCGCTGCAGCAGCCGCTTCTAGACCCTGCAATGCAGTACCTGGAACAGTTAATTCTACCTTGCACTTTGTTTGGTTTTAACAGAAAGTATCTGCATAGTTTACATAAACAGTGTCCAGTCCTTCCTTCTGTTTGTCATAAAAACGCAGAAAAATACCTATGATTAGAAGAAAGCGAAAAAGAAACGGATACAATAGGTCAAGATTCAACTTTTTAGCAGTAGAGATAGATGAGAAAATAAAAAAAGATGCAACTGGTATCTTTCTTTTTGCTTTGGCTGTAATCAGCGCCTTGAGTTTTGTGAATCTGGCTGGGAGAGTGGGTGACAGCATAGGCCATGCAATGAAATTGCTTTTTGGTTTTGGGTCTATCTTGTTTCCAGCTGGATTGGTTCTGTGCGGATGGAAGATTATAAAGTCGGAAAGTATGGTGAAAAGCAAAACCTCGTTGGTTGGAATAGCAGCAGCAATATTGTCCATTCTTTCTCTTCTGCACATCTTCTATAAACCGCAAACAATGTTTGAGACTGCCAAAGATGGAGAAGGAGGAGGCTTTCTGGGAGCAATCTCTGCTTGGATCTTGGTAAGCTTGCTTGGAAAGTGGGGAGGACTTATTGCTGTGTTGTCACTACTGCTAGTCTCAATACTGCTAATTCTGAATGTCTCTTTTTTGGACCTAATCAACAAGATCAGATTTAAAAAATCAGTTGAAAAAGCTGATATAGAAAGCAAAGAAAGTGGAAAAAAGGAAGAAGAATTGCGGGATGAAGAAGAAATCAATGACATCAAAGTCAACATAGCTGGTCAAAAAGAGAAAAAAGAAGGGTTTCTTTCCACAGTCACCGGTAAAATTTTCAAAAAGAAAACTGAACCAAAGTTCCTTGTTAAACCTATAGAAACTGATAAAACGATGGCTCAAGACTTGCGAAAAGACGAAGATGAAGAATTTGCTAATAATGAAAGTGACCAGCAGAAGCTAGACTTGAAAGAAGAAAAAGAGCTAGAAAAAGAAAAGGCAAAATGGAAAACACCACCCCTTGCCCTTCTGGATAATTCCGATGGAAGACCATCAAGCGGAGATATAAGAGCCAATTCAAATATTATAAAGAAAACTCTTGCCAATTTTGGCATTGCCGTCGAAATGGGAGAGGTCAATGTGGGTCCAACTGTTACTCAATATACTTTGAAACCGGCAGTAGGAGTAAAGCTCAGTAGAATAACTTCACTCCAGAATGATCTGGCGCTTGCCCTAGCTGCTAGATCCCTGAGAATAGAAGCTCCGATTCCAGGAAAACCATGGGTGGGGATAGAAATTCCAAACCAGCTAGCCGCCATGGTTCGGCTTCGAAACTTGTTGGATTCGAACGAATTTAGACACAGAAAGTCTAATTTGAGCATTGCTCTGGGCAGAGATGTTGCTGGCAATCCAGTCATAGCTGATCTTAGCAAAATGCCACATCTTTTGATTGCCGGTTCTACTGGAAGTGGAAAAACAGTTTGTATTAATGCTCTTATAGTCAGTCTTCTTTTCCAAAATTCTCCTCAGATGCTGAAATTCATTATGGTTGACCCAAAGAGAGTTGAACTTACTTTCTACAATGACATACCACATCTTCTAACGCCGGTCATCGTAGATCCTGACAAAGCGATAAATGCTCTAAAGTGGTGTATTGCAGAAATGGAAGAAAGGTATGACACTCTAAGCCATTTGGGATGCAGGGACATTAGATCTTATAACGCAGCAGTAAGAACAAAGCATAAACAGGAGAAAATCTTGCCCTACATAGTGGTCATTATTGATGAACTTGCTGATCTGATGACAACCCATGGCAGAGAAATAGAAGCGGCAGTGGTGCGCTTGGCGCAAATGGCAAGAGCAGTCGGAATACATCTTGTTCTTTCTACTCAGAGACCGTCTGTTGAAGTTATAACCGGACTTATCAAGGCAAACATAACTACGAGAATCGCCTTTCAAGTAGCAAGTCAGATTGATTCAAGGACAATTCTTGATATGGCTGGAGCAGAAAAGCTCCTAGGAAACGGTGATATGCTTTTTCTCTCCGGAGACTCAAATAAACCGAGAAGAATCCAAGGAGTATTTGTTTCTGAAGAAGAGGTAAGAAAAGTGGTGAATTTCATAAAAAGCCAAAAATATGAGAGTGAGGAATGCGATGAGTGCAGTGAGAAAATTGTGGAAGATAAAAAAATGATTCTTGATTTTTCGCCAAACGAGGACGAAAAAGGAGACGAGCTTTATGATCAAGCCGTCGAAGTTGTGAGAAGCACCGGCAAAGCCTCCGCTTCGCTCCTACAGAGAAGACTTCGTATTGGCTATGCTCGTGCTGCCAGACTGTTGGACTTGATGGAGGAAAATGGAATTGTAGGACCCGCAAATGGAGCAAAACCAAGAGATGTACTGATGTGAGAGCCCAAAAACTGCTATCAATCGCGGTGATTAAATGATTAAACCGGCAAAAGAACTAGAAGGTTATTTCAGAATTTTGTGACTGTTACTGCTAAATAAATTTCAAAATGACTTTAAACAATTTCAGAACTAAAAAGGTAAATTCAATAAAGACGGCTGGCGAGTGTTTGAAGCAAAGAAGAGAAGGGTTAGGTATTTCAATCAAGGATGTAAGCAACAAGCTAAAGATAAGAATGGATTATCTTGAAAACTTGGAAAACGGCAACTATGACAATTTGCCGCCTGCTGTTTATGTAAGAGGGTTTATCAGAAGCTATGCCAGTCTGCTGGGAATAAATCCGGAAGGAATTGTCAATGTGTACAACCGTGAGATGACAATCAGAAGCAAGGTAAAAAGAATCCCCACAACTGCAAATCAAGAAATAAAATTTACCAAGAAGGATTACGCAATAATCACGCCGAAGTTCGTGGCTATTTTTTTCAGCTTGCTCTTTCTGTCAATAGTGGGATACTATTTGTGGCATCAGATTAGCTCGTTTTCTTCAACGCCATATCTTTTTGTCTCCTATCCGCCAACTGATAAAGTCGTGAACAGTCCCTATATAGTGGTGGAAGGCAAAACAGAAGCAAGTGCAACTCTCAAGATAAACGGAGAAAATGTTTTTGTTGACCAGAATGGACACTTTAGAGAGAAGATTACACTTAGAACCGGCAGAAATGTTTTGATCATAGAAGCACTGAACAGGTTTAATAGGATTTCTAGAAAAGAAATAAATGTGATTTATGAGAAGAAACTTGAGCCAGTGCCCGCTGATGACAAAAAACAAGAAGGTGTCTATCTTGATTCTGAAGGGGAAGTAAAATATAATACACCTGAATAAAAAAGACAAAATTCCACACGTGATCCTTCGCTAACGCTCAGGATGACAGACCTGTCATCCTGAGGGCGAAGCCCGAAGGATCCCGAACTCATATGGATAGCTTTCTTAGAATAGTTTATGCTTTTCTACCTACGGGATCCTTCGCCTTCGGCTCAGGATGACAACATCTTTTCTCCAGACAGGATCCTTTGCCTTTGGCTCAGGATGGCAGTGTTTTCTCTGTGTCATCGTGTCATTCTGAGCGAAGCGAAGAATCCCGCAGAAAAAAGTGATATCTATGGCAGTATGTCTTACCTATCTTAAGACGGGATTCTTCGCCTTTGGCTCAGGATGACAATATCTTTTCTTCAGGCGGGATCCTTCGCTCCCTTTGGTCGCTCAGGATGACACTATAAAATATGACATTGCCTTTGGATTGCTTGGATTTGAGCAGTAAAGGTTTAGAAGATTGTATTTCGCCTTTCAAGGTAATTAATTTA
>CAYWAL010000021.1:0-16869 GCA_964456605.1 uncultured Candidatus Saccharibacteria bacterium
TGTAGACATTCTCAAAAAAAATAATGACTTGTCTTTAGGAGATGAGATAATCCAACAGTACTATAAGCATTACAGAAAAAAAAGAAACATTTCCAAAATCGAAATTATAAGTAGCGAGAAATTGAGTCCCGAGATGCTAAACAGGATTTTAAAAAAATTCAAAGGACAAGTGGAAATTGAAGAAAGAATTGATAAATCTTTGATTGGTGGAATAGTTATTAAGATAAATGACAGCATTTTGATTGATGGAAGCGTAAAAAGAAAACTGGAAGACTTAAAAAAAGAACTAGTTTAGCTCAAACCAAAATTTCCTAAAGCGCCAAACCTATATTTATATAAAAGTAAATTCAATACGATGAACAGCTACATCATTGAAAACCTAAAACAACAAATAGCTAAAGCCAAACTTGAAACTCAGACAGAAAAAATAGGCAAGGTTATAAAAGTAGGTGATGGAGTTGCAACAATCAGCGGCCTTACGGACGCAATGAGCGGAGAATTGCTTGAGTTTCCAAATCAAATTTTTGGAGTTGCTTTGAATCTCGAAGAAGACAGTGTTGGAGCAATGGTTCTAGGAGATTACTTAAAAATAAAAGAAGGCGACATTGTCAAAAGCACAGGAAGAATTCTAGAAGTTCCAGTAGGAGATGAAATGATAGGAAGAGTTGTGAATGCACTTGGTCATCCAATTGATGAGAAGGGAGAAATCAAAACCGACAAATTTTATCCTGTAGAAAAGATCGCTCCCGGCGTTATTACCAGAAAATCAGTGGATACTCCATTGCAAACGGGAATCAAAGCAATTGATTCAATGATTCCAATCGGAAGAGGACAAAGAGAATTGATTATTGGAGACAGACAAACAGGAAAAACAGCTATTGCTATAGACACTATTATAAACCAGAAGGGCAAAGATGTTATTTGTATTTATGTCGCTATCGGACAAAAAGAGTCCAAAGTAGCAAAGATTGTGGCACGATTGAAAGAGAAAGGAGCGATGGATTACACTATCGTGGTTCAAGCAGGGGCATCAGAGCCTGCAGCTATGTCCTATATCGCGCCCTACGCTGGATGCGCTATAGGAGAATACTTTATGGATCAAGGAAAAGACGCCTTGATAGTCTACGATGACCTGAGCAAGCATGCTTGGTCATACAGACAAGTGTCGCTTATTCTGAGACGACCACCTGGAAGAGAAGCTTACCCCGGAGACATATTCTATCTCCATTCCAGACTGCTTGAACGAGCAGCAAGACTCAACGAGAAATACGGAGGAGGTTCATTAACAGCCCTTCCTATAATTGAAACACAAGCGGGAGATATCAGCGCCTATATTCCAACAAATGTAATCTCAATCACAGATGGACAGATATTCTTGGAAACCGACTTGTTCTATCAAGGTATCAGACCGGCAATTAACCCGGGTATATCTGTCTCTCGTGTTGGTTCTTCAGCTCAAACAAAAGCTATGAAAAAAGTCGCTGGAAGACTGAGACTTGAGCTAGCACAGTTTAGAGAACTAGCAGCTTTCGCCCAATTTGCCAGCGATCTTGACAAAGAAACAAGAGCCAGAATTGAAAGAGGAAGACGTCTGACCGAAATTCTGAAACAAGAGCAATACACGCCTCTTCCAATGGAACATCAGGTTGTTTCAATTTTTGCGGCAGTTAACGGATTTTTAGACGACATTGAAGTTGAAAAAGTAAGAAATTTTGAGAAGGAACTGCTAGAGTATATAGAAGATAAACATAAAGACATTCTCGAGAGGATAGCAAGAGAAAAAGATATATCAGAAGAAACAAATGAGAAACTAAAGAAAGTTATCACCGAGTTTAAGAGTAAGTTTGTGGAATAGACAAAAATCTTTTTACTCTATTCCCTACTCTGCCGCATCGAGTCTGTCATCAGCCGTAAAAACAACACTTATAACACAGAGAGAAAGATTTTTACCGCTCCTCTGCTTACGTGAAGCGACAAATAAATCTGACCAAGACTTTGCAAAAGGAAATTAAATAATCCTGATGCTAAAAATTAAGGAAATACTGTTTCTTCTGCTTTCTTAGAAACATATCTTAAATCTATCCATATAGATCAAAACAACTAATGTTGCTATGCAGTCAACTCGCACTCTAAAGAGACAAATACAATCTATTAAAAACACCTCGCAAATAACGAAAGCGATGGAAATGGTCGCTGCTTCAAAAATGAGAAAAAGTCAAGAAGCAGCTATGAGAGCACGGCCCTATGCCGAAGCTGCTCTCAACATACTTATCAGGGTTAGTGAGTCAGTAGAACCACACAAGCATCCTCTCTTGGAAAGAAGGAATATAAAAAATGTCTGCTTGCTGGTAGTAACTTCAGATAAAGGTTTGTGTGGAGGATTAAACAGCAATGTTTTGAAGGAAGCTAAATTAGTGATGGACAAAAACAGAGCTGAAAATAGAAATGTAGATATAGTTACCGTTGGCAGAAAGGCTGAAAACTACTTTAGAAAAATAGGAAATATCTCAGCTACTTTTGACAAAATCGGCGATACCGTTGAACTGAAAGAAACCCTGCCTATTTCAAAGCTGTTGATAGATGACTTTACCAACAGAAAATATGACAAAATAACAGCAATATATACAAATTTCATTTCCACACTTAAACAAAATGTAAGAGTGAAAGACCTACTTCCCCTAACGAGAAGAAGCTTAGAAGAGACAGTTGAAGAAATAGACGACTTGGCAGTTAAAGAAGAGGGGGCAGAAAAGAGAAACAATGAGGTTGAATATAAATTTGAACCATCGGCAGAAGAAGTCTTATATAAACTTCTGCCAAACCTGATTGAAACACAAGTTTTTCACATAATATTAGAATCAAATGCGTCAGAACATAGTGCTAGAATGGTAGCAATGAAAAACGCCACAGATAACGCCAAAGAATTACTCCATGACCTCCAACTATCATACAACTACCTGAGGCAACAGAAGATAACACAGGAGATGAGTGAAATTTCGGCCGGTGTAGCTGCACTGGAAAGTTAAGAAATTACCTCAGCGATTTTTGTTTAATAGCGTAAAGATGAATTTATGAACAAAGGAAAAATTGTACAAATCATAGGAACAGTAGTTGACATTGAATTTCCAGACCAACTCCCAGCTCTATACAATGCAATCAAGACGAAAACGTCGGATGGAAAGAATCTTGTATTGGAAACAGTACAGCATCTAGGAGCAAACAGAGTTAGAGCAGTATCTATGGGATCAACAGACGGACTGCAAAGAGGAACTGAAGCAGAAGACACAGGCTCCCCCATCTCGGTTCCAGTAGGAGAAGAGGTTCTAGGAAGGATGTACGATGTTTTGGGCAGGCCAATTGACGGAAAAGAAGACAGTCAAGCATTCAAAAAAAGGTTGCCGATTCATCGCAAACCTCCGAAATTCACTCAGCAGTCAACTAAGACTGAGATTTTCGAAACAGGAATAAAAGTTATTGACCTCATTGCCCCCTTCGTAAAAGGAGGGAAAGTTGGATTGTTCGGCGGAGCCGGAGTGGGAAAAACAGTTCTAATCCAAGAACTCATAAGAAATGTTGCAACAGAGCATGGCGGCTATTCAGTGTTTGCCGGTGTTGGAGAAAGAACCCGTGAAGGAAACGATCTTTACTATGAAATGAAAAACAGTGGTGTCTTAGACAAAACTGCTCTTGTTTTCGGGCAAATGAATGAAGTGCCAGGAGCTCGTCAGAGAGTCGGACTTTCAGGCCTTACAATGGCTGAATACTTCAGAGATGAAATGAAGAAAGATGTTTTGCTTTTTATTGACAATATATTCAGATTCACCCAAGCAGGATCGGAAGTTTCTGCTCTCTTGGGACGTATGCCATCTGCCGTAGGCTATCAACCGACACTCGCTCAAGAGATGGGAGAACTTCAAGAAAGAATTACTTCAACCCAAGACGGTTCCATAACTTCTGTCCAGGCCGTATATGTCCCAGCTGACGATCTTACAGACCCAGCTCCAGCAACAACATTCTCACATCTAGATTCAACTGTTGTACTCTCAAGATCACTGGTAGAACTTGGAATTTATCCAGCAGTTGATCCTCTTGAATCAACGTCGACGGCCTTAGATCCAAAGATTGTCGGAGAGGAACATTATAAAGTGGCACGCGAAGTACAGAAGGTTCTCCAGAGACATAAGGATTTGCAGGATATAATTGCTATCCTAGGAATGGAAGAACTTTCTGATGAAGACAAACTCATTGTTGCCCGAGCCAGAAAAATTCAAAGATTTCTTTCTCAGCCATTCTTTGTCGCCGAGGTTTTCACAGGAACTGCAGGAAAATATGTTCCACTTGCAGAGACCATAAAAGGATTCAAGGAAATCCTCGAAGGAAAACACGACGATAAAAATGAGAACGACTTTTATATGAAAGGTGGAATTGATGAAGTGGGAAAATAGAGCGGATACTAAAAAATTGAGACAGTACTTAGTAATATAAGTCTTTATAGATTATGCCTGCGCTTAAAATAAATTTACAAATCATAACTCCCGAAAGGATCGTCTACAGTGGAAAAGCCGATCAAGTAACATTGCCTACGGCAGATGGTGAAATAACAATTATGGCTAACCACATCCCGCTTATAAGCACAATGAAGTATGGAGAATTAGTCATCAAAAACGGAAAGGAAGAAATCCCAATGGCTGTTTGGGGAGGATTTGTTGAAGTCAAAAAGAATAACGTAACCATAATGACAGACATCGCTGAGAGAATTGAAGAAATTGACGAAGAGAAAGTAAAAGAAGCAAAGAAGAAGGCAGAAGAACTATTAAAGGAAAAGGACAGATTGTCTGACGTTGCTTTTGCTGACGCCACAGCGGCTTTGGAAAAATCACTAGCAAGGTTGAAAGTTGTGAGAAAAAGAAGAAAAAAACAATGATAACATTTTAGAATTTCAAACTCGCTTCAAAGTTCATCACTATCAAAATGGATATTCAACAAGCTCTTCGCGCATCTTTTAAGAAATTAAAGCCTTCTTCTACTTCCGCAGATCTCGATGCGGAAGTTTTACTATTGGAAGCACTAAACAGGTGCGGGAAAAATGTAGGAAAAGAATGGCTTTACACTCACAACAACTATAAACTGAGTAGAAAAGAAAGCAAGCTGTTCAACAATTTCGTAAGACAAAGATCTACACACAAACCAGTTGCCTATATATTAAACAGAAAAGAATTCTACGGTTACGATTTCTATGTTGACAAAAACGTCTTAATCCCCCGTCCCGAAACTGAGCTCATTGTTGAAGAAGCGTTGAAGATAATAAAACAGAATAAGTTGCTTGAGAAAACAGATTCTGCGGCAGGCGTCAGACATTGCCGCGGCGGTTATATTGATCTTGTTGATATCGGAACTGGATCAGGATGTATAATAATAAGCATCCTAAACGAACTAATAAGAAACAAAGAAGACAAAATCGTTCACAGCACTATCGCAAATGATATTTCTCCAAAAGCAGTTAGAGTTGCAAAAGTAAATGCTCAAAGGTATGGCCTTGCTAGAAAAATAAAATTCATCGCAGGAGACCTAGAGGAGGCAATTAGCGAAGAGTGTCTTACGTCCAACAAGTTGATAATAACAGCTAACCTTCCATATATAAAAAACAGTGACTATAAAACGCTGCCAAAAAATATAAAGGATTATGAACCAGCAGTTGCGCTTAAAGGAGGAAAAGAAGGATTAGATCATATAGAAAAATTAATCAACAAACTCTCCAAATCAAAACTGGCGGAAGAGAAGAGGATATTCGTTATTTTGGAAGCAGATCCCAGGCAAATGAACAAGATAGAAAATATATTTAGGAATAGCATAAACAAAGTCAAAATCAAAACAATCAAGGATCTGAACAAAAAAAGAAGAGCAATAATAGCCAGGATAAACTAAACAGCATTTACAATCTAAAACACGATCTTGCCAGATCGTGTTCTAGATTTCAATAAAAGCTACTTTTTCTTCCGTGTACTTCTTTTCTTGGAACTCTTTTTCGTGCTTTTTCTTCTCGTGGAGCTCTTCCTTGTAGTTTTTTTCTTTGTGGAACTCTTTCTTGTAGCTTTTTTCTTGGTAGTTTTCTTTCTCGTAGCCACAAGCCCACCTCCTTTCTCTAATTATTTTCTAACAAGAACAAACGATTCAAATCAAACATGTTGCTGTGAAAGCCTAAAACAATAGTCGCAATCTTCTAAAGTGATGTCATAAACACTAATTGAGAAAAGTAATAAACTCCATATGACATTCATTTCTCTCCTCGCTCAATCATTGCACCACTTCAACCAGATTACACCCAATTGCTTCACCCTGTTTTCGGGTATGCTGCTTTGATATTATGAACGGCTAACCAATTCAACTTAATTATATAATAAAAAAAATAATTTGCAATACTTAGTCTGCAACATTTAAGGAATGGAGAAATGCGGAAATGCCGTGAATTATGCACACACTTTATTCCGACTCCCAAGAATTCAACAGGACTTCTATAAGTGCAATGGTACAGAGTACAATTTCAACAGATCTTATCAAGCTCTTGTATTTTCACCGCCATAAAGTGTTGTCAGTGTACTTCCCAGCTACAAAGACTTGCCCCTTTTCAAACCTTGTGATATGATTTAGTGAAGCGAGATCCTTAACAACTTAACAAGAAAGGGGGTGATAAGAACAAATGTCAGAAAGTGAAACTGAAGCAACAAGCATCAGCAGCAAAGGATGGATTGGAAAAATAAAGGAATGGAGTTATGACAATTGGCAAACTATTCTGGTTGTAATAATCGTGTTGATTGTTGGGATAGGCGCATATAATTACAATCGGCAAAACAGTTCAAATACCAATTCAGGTCCGATTGCTGCAGTGAGTAATAGCAACCAAGAAAACAAACAGGAAGCTACCACTAATGAAGAGAATAAAGAATCCGAAACAGAAGTAAAAGACGAAAAAATTGCAGCCAAAGAAGACAGTAAAGTAAATTCTGACAACAAAACAAACACTGAGTCGAATAAAAGCCCAAACAAAAGCGGTGAAAAGAAAGAAACAGAAAAAACGAACTCCAACAGTTCGGAAAGAACTTATACGATCACAGCGAGGCCCGGAGAAGGAATTACTCACCTGGCAAGACGCGCCTTAGCAGAGTATCTGAAAGAAACGGGAGAAAAATCTGATTTGACTAAAGAACATAAAGTCTATATAGAGGATTATATGCAAAACAGGATCGGAAAACAGAAGATCGAAGTAGGACACAAAGAAACTTTTTCAGAGAGCTTGATCAAGGAAGCAATCTCTCATGCCAAAAAACTATCGCCAAAATCACTGGAGAATCTCAAAAAATACGCAGAAAGAATAAAGTGGTAAATTACACACATTATAACGCACATTACACAATACTATATAACGCATATATCATCTGTTTCCATTGTATCTTTCATATCATCCCATAACGCATTTTGTTTATATTTTGTTTATAACGCATTACTAATCTACTAAAACGCATTCAACGCACTTATCATCAATACACTGACCATAATTTACATCTAAGCAGAAAAAAGAAATCCGAATTTACTTCGGATTTCTTTTTTCTGTAGAAAAGAAGGCTAAAACACCTAAGCTGCAAAAAACATAAATTCGTTACGCCACACACTATTATTTCCTAATCGCGGCTTTTATAAATTCCTTGAATAAAGGATGCGGATTAGATGGTCTTGATTTAAACTCCGGATGGAATTGAGTTCCAACAAAGAAAGGATGTTTACTCTTAGGAAGCTCTATGATTTCCATCAGCCTCTCATCTGGAGAAATTCCAGAAAAAACCAAGCCTTTTTCTTCTAAAATTCCAATATAGTCAGGATTAACTTCCCATCTATGCCTATGACGCTCTGAAATTAGACTTGACTTATAAGCGGCACAAGCGATAGTGCCATCTTTTAATTTCGCTGGATATGCTCCAAGACGCATTGTGGCTCCATAATTTTTCTTGCGTAAATTGCTTTTTTGCTCCGGCATAATATCAATCACAGGATAAGGGGTTTTTTTATCAATCTCCGTTGTATTCGCTCCCCTAAGCCCGCATACATTTCTTGCATACTCAATGCAGGCAATTTGCATTCCATAGCAAAGTCCCAAAAATGGAATTTTGTTTTTTCTCAGATACTCAACAGCTTTTATTTTTCCTTCAATTCCCCTTTTTCCAAAACCTCCCGGCACGATAACTCCATCAAATTCTTTCAACTCTTTCAACTCTGAAGATCTCCTTTCATATTTTTCAGAGCTTATCCATTCAATAACAGGTCTCCTATCATTTGCCCAAGCAGCATGCTTTACTGCCTCAATAACAGAGATATATGAATCAGCCAAAATGAAATCTCCCGTATTAAAATACTTTCCCACTATACCAATTCTAACTGTTCTCTTGAGAGCGTGAACTCTTTTCATTAACCTTTTCCAATCCCCTAAATTCCTTTTCCTTGCTCTCAAACCAAACTTTGAGAGTATTTTTTGGGCTAATTGTTCTTCACCAAAAACAAGAGGAACATCATAAATAAAATCTACATCCGGCGCAGAAATAATGCAATCTTTGTCAACATTGCAAAACATTGATATTTTTTCCCTTCTGCTGTCATCGATTGGAACCTCGCTCCTGCAAATTATAAAGTCAGCCTGGATTCCAGCCGAATTGAGAGAACGGGAGGCATACTGAGTCGGCTTAGTCTTCATCTCGCCTATTTTGCTCGGAATGGGAAGATAACTTACCAGAAAAAAAAGCACATTCCTAGGATGCTTAAGTCTCAACATTCTAGCCGCTTCCAAAAAAAGCACATTTTGATACTCCCCTATCGTCCCCCCAATTTCAACCAGTACAAACTCTGCTTCTGTCTTTCTTGCAACTTTCTTTATTCTCCTTATAACTTCCAAAGGAATATGCGGTACAACTTCAACACACTTTCCCTTATATTCCAAATTCCTCTCGCGGCGGATAACCGATTCATAAACTCTTCCCGTCGTCATATAGTTGTCCGAGAGAATATCTGTGTTCAAGAATCTTTCATAGTTTCCAATATCCTGATCCGTCTCAACCCCATCATCAGTTACAAAAACTTCCCCGTGCTCAATTGGATTCATAGTGCCTGCATCAACATTGATATAGGGATCTATCTTGATTGCTGTAACCGAAAAGCCACTGCTCTGCAAGACCTTGCCAATTGAAGCAGTGGCAACACCTTTGCCAATCCCTGACATCACCCCTCCAACAACAAATATATATCTTGTTTTTTCTGACATATACTTAAAGCAAACTTTTATCCGTCACTTTCCACAACAACAGTAATTTTAGCTTCAAGCCCATAGTCAAGATTTACGTTAACCTCATGCTCCCCCACTTCTTTTATGGGTTCCGCAATGGTAATTTTATCTTTATGGACATCAAAACCTTTTTTAGCAAGCGCTTTGGAAATTTCATCTGATTTCACTGCCGCAAAAAGTCTTCCTGACTTGTCGGCCTTGGCTTTTATAGTCACTAAAGCACCTTCCAGCGCTTCTGCCATTTTTTCTGCTTTTTTAAGTTTCTCTTCAGCTTCTCTTTCCTTTTTAGCCCTTAACTCCTCCGCTTGCTTTATCGTGGCTTCTGTTGCAATTTTTGCATACCCTCCCGGAATTAGAAAATTCCTTGCATATCCATCGGCAACGATTCTAATGTCTCCCGCATTTCCTAAATTTTGTACATCCTTTAATAGTATTACTTTCATAGCACGGCAAGCTAATAATTACTTATCAATATAAAAACTTCTACTGCTGTCACTTCCCTCCTCCTTTCCTCTACTCAAACCTGACTGATACTCTATTCCTGTATCTGCTAGAAGTTTATTATGAGTTCCACTTGGATTTATTTCTCATAAAGATAAAGAGAAATTTTTGAATAGCTGTTCTTGAACTTGACACTATCAATAAACAATTAAAAATTGATTCTGCTCTCCAATGAGAGTTTTGCTATCACTCAGCTCATTTTCACCTTCATCCATCCAAACAACATCTACCCTCTCAACTACAGCTCTTTCCGGGCCGCTGCGACACCAATCAATTAACTTCCTCAAACTTTTTTCCTCTCCTCTTGCTACAATTTCAACTCCCCCATCTGAAGTATTCCTCACCCAGCCACTCAGGCCAAGTTCATCAGCCCTTTTCTTAGTCTCAATCCTATAGAACACGCCCTGAACTTTGCCAAATATCAACAAATGGACTTTTTTCAACATATTGTTCAAAATCAACATTTATGGCTGGATGATTGAGAGCTGGAATGGACATTGATAGTATAATAAACCACTTGCTAACTGTCAATAAAACCAAGGCTTACACCAAAAAATGTGGCGACAACTAAAAAGGGGTAGAGTTTAACCGTGAAATTGGCTAAATCCCAGCAAAATTAATAATTCTGGCTGACTTGACATCTTGTTTGATCTTGACATCCTCGACTTGACACCTAGTGTCTCCGGACACTGGGTGTCCTGCTGTTCTCTCAGCTTCTCTGCCACTTGTGGGATTATTGGGCAGTCACCACACTTTTTGACATAGAGCCCAAAACCAAACATAAATTGATTTTTAGGCAACATTTTTGGAAAACATTAGAGCATTTTAAGCATCTTTTGAACCACTTATTCTCAAAAAGTCCTTTCTACTTTTACGAAACAACAAAAATGCTATTTTCTTGGATAGCACAAAAAAAGAGAAATTAAGGACAACGTCCCAAAAACATATAAGCTAATTTTTACTCCGATAATAAGAAACAAAACAAGACCCATAATCGCAATGCTTTCGCTCAGCGCAAAAGACAGGACATACTTGGAAACATTGTTTGCTTTTTTGCCAAGATCGTCAACAAAGATTATGCCGCGAGGATTAATTTTCTGCGCCAAAAGTAAAAAGCATAACGAAACAACGAAAAACACAGCTGTTAGAAATCCCTTAAACTTTGAAAATTCTGGAACAAAACCACTGAATTTGTTTATATCATACTTTTCAGACGACACTCTAAAGAGAAGAAAAATCAAAGACGGAAAAGCCATTAGAATCATATATACTATGACAGCCAACACGAAAAGAACCCACAAAATTCTAATTTGCAAAAATTGATTGTTTTTATCAAGCATAGTCGCAAATAAAAATAATTAGAGTTTCCCAACACAATGTGGTATTTCATTTTTTGCCAAAAACCGACCTCCTTCCAATAGAGTAATACTCAAATCCAAGCGCTCCCATTTCAGATGGATTATAAACATTCCTTCCATCAAAAACTATTGGTTGCCTCATTGCTTTTTTCACTTTCTTCAAATCAACCTGCTTGAACTCGTCCCACTCTGTAATAACCAACAAAGCGTCCGCTTTCGAGCAAGCTTCTATCGATTCCGAGCAGAAATTTACCCGGCTACCCATTATTTTTTTGAGGTTATCTTCCGCAACTGGATCATAGACAAAAACATCGGCTCCAAGATTGACAAGTCCTTCTATTATAGGAATGGAGGGTGCTTCTCGAATATCGTCCGTTCTTGGCTTGAACGCGATTCCCCAAACAGCAATTTTTCGACGCCGCAGATCTTTAAATCTTTTCTTTATTTTCTCTACAAATCTCATCCTCTGCATTTTATTAACAACTTCAACCTCCTCCAACATTCTAAAGTCAACATTATTATCTTTTGCAATCTGAATTAACGCTTTTACATCTTTCGGAAAACACGACCCGCCATAACCAATGCCAGCATTCAAGAAAGCCTTTTTGCCTATTCTTCCATCAAGCCGCATCCCTTTTGCAACATCGGCAATGTCCGCATCAACCTTCTCACAAATATTCGCCAAGACATTTATGAAAGATATTTGCATAGCAAGATACGAATTTGATGCATATTTAATCATCTCAGCCGTCTTAAGGTCAGTGACCAAAATCGGAGCTTTCAACACTTCATAAAGTTTTGCAACTTTTTCCACTGCTCTTTGAGCATTGTCGCTGCCAATGACAATTCTATCAGGGTTCATAAAATCATCAATAGCAGTTCCCTCCCTTAAAAACTCCGGGTTAGACACCATATCAAAATCACCTTTATAAAACTTTTGTATGGCTTTCTTCACCATTTCTCCTGTCCCAATTGGAACAGTGCTCTTATTAACAATAATCTGGTAATGAGAAAGATTTTTGCCTATCTCTTCTGCAACTGCAAGCACATATTTCAGATCTGCATGACCATCCTCGCAAGAAGGAGTTCCAACAGCAATAAAAACTATTTCATTATCCTGCATATAATTTCTTATACTCGTATCAAAGACAAGCCTTCCCGCCTTTATGTTCTTTTTTAACAGTTCTTCAATTCCCGGTTCGTATATGGGGCTTATTCCCTTCTTCAGCTTTCTGATTTTTTCCGCGTCAATGTCTATACACTTTACTTCATTACCAAGCTCAGCAAGACATACCCCTTGCACCAATCCCACATATCCAGCTCCTATCACTATGATTTTCATAATAGTTATTAGCCCCTTATTTTTAAGAATTTACTCTCTTTCGCATTTTTACACCTTTCTAATTCCATTTTCAGAGAATCTCTGAGTTACGAAATATCTCAAAATCCGACAATATCTGCCTGGGGACTACCACGCAGACAGATCATTCTGAGCGAAGCGAAGAATCCCGCAGAAAAGAGTGATATCTATGGCAGTATGTCTTGTCTTTCTTCAAACGAGATCCTTCGCTAGCGCTCAGGATGACACAGAGTTGTCATCCTGAGGGCGAAGCCCGAAGGATCCCGTAGGAGCTTGAGAATAACTGCTTAGTAGCAACCGCATCCTATCAGATTTCAGGCGGGATCCTTCGCTAGCGCTCAGGATGACAACATCTTTTCTCCAAACGGGATCCTTCGCTGGCGCTCAGGATGGCACTGTTGGAGTTCTTAATTCAAGATAGCACAGAATAATAGAGAGATAGAAACAACAAAATCCAGGCTCCTAACCATTTTACAACCCATTCTTATTTTATAACCAATATCTACCGAACCCAAAAAAGTTTTGTTCTGTATGGAACAAGCAGTAAAAATTTCATAACACTCCCTTTCAACACAACACACTCCTAAAATACGCTATCGTCTTTCTTAAGCCTTCATCTAAATTCACCTTTGGCTCCCAGTTTAATTCTTTTTTAGCCAAACTTATATCTGGTTTCCTTTGTCTTGGATCATCCTGTGGCAGCTCCTTATACACGATTTCGCTTTTGCTTTCTGGAATTTCGTCCAAAATTCTCAGCGCTAGTTCTTTTATTGAAATCTCGTCTGTATTTCCCAAATTTACAGGACCAGTAAAGTTATCTTTTTGCATCATCTTCACCATTCCTTCCACCAAATCGTCAACGTACTGAAAACACCTAGTTTGACTCCCATCTCCATAGATAGTGATATTTCTATTCTCCAGAGCTTGGACAATAAAGTTAGACACCACTCTACCATCGCGAGGGTTCATATTAGGTCCATAAGTATTGAAAATTCTGACAATCTTAACATCCACCCCATTTTGCCTGTAGTAGTCCATACAAAGGGCTTCTGCTGCTCTTTTTCCTTCGTCATAGCAACTGCGAATACCGACAGGATTCACATTCCCAAAATAACTTTCTTTTTGAGGATGCTCTTTTGGATTCCCATAAACTTCCGAGCTAGAAGCCTGTAACATTCTAGCCTTAACCCTCTTTGCCAGTCCAAGCATATTTAATGTTCCAAGAATATTAGTTTTTATAGTCTTAACAGGGTTATACTGGTAATGGACTGGTGAAGCCGGACAAGCAAGGTTGTAAATTTGGTCAACTTCCAGCAATATCGGTTCTATTATGTCATGTCTTATCAACTCAAACTTGCCATTGTTCAACAACTCCTTTATATTCTCCTTGCTGCCTGTAAAAAAATTATCTAAACAAATCACTTCATTTCCTTCATCCACCAGTCTTCTGCAAAGGTGGGATCCAATAAAGCCCGCTCCACCCGTAACCAAAATTCTCTTCATAACCAGAACTTAGTTTCTTATGGAAAGTGGCTAAAGCAACGCAGGAGTTTTCTACTTAGAAGTATTGTCTAGTTGCCCTCGTTGCAGGACTTTTGCCTCAGGCAGTTGGATAAATGCCAAATAAGCCAAACTATCTTTCCAGATTAAACAGCCTACTTAAAGCTCCCAGGATAGTTCAATCTTGCGTCTCCTGGAACAAGCGGGTCATATCCTTTTCTCACTTCCTCTCCGTCCTTGTATCCATCTCTGTCCGTGTCAGGATTATTTTTGTCCGTTCCCCAAAACGCCTCCTCTGCATCACTCAAACCATCGTTATCAGAATCCAATGAATTTTCCGACAGAGGTGAACTTTGCAACGGGTTTCCGAAAAAAACTTTATTAGTAAGATCTTCTGCTCCTTTTGGCTCGTACACTTCAATAGGCTCGTTGAAATCATACATATTCACATCCACAATAAATGACAGCTCTCCTTTTGGTAAAGAAGCAGCAGAATCCTCTCCTTCAGAACTTGTATCACTACCCATTACTTCTTCCATCAATTTTTTTATAAACTTCTCATCAAACTTTCCACTAATTTTTTCTCTATACACAAACCGATCATTCTTTCCAATCCAAATTTCAACATTGATATTATTTGCAATTTCGTCTATCACCTCTTTATACTCCGCAATACCCTTTCTAAGATCGCTTAGCATTTCATTATAACTTTTCTTCAAAATCTCCTCCTTATAATTTGGTTTCATTTCTTCCAAAAAGTCTACATAGAAATTCGCAACAGCAATGCCATCTATCTTAGCTTGGTAGTGATAAACCTCAACATCGTTTAACTTTGTGTCCCCTAGATCCTTCTCAAATTTAATAAACTTGTATTTTTTGTAGAGCTTTCTGAGCTTGTCTATATCATAAGTTGCTACTCCTACTATTGGGCTTGGATAAAAAATGTCACTATCTGCTTTATCAAGTTTTCTTGAGCTATACCACTTACCTTTATTCAAAAAAGCGCAAATAAAAGCCGCTTCTCTAAAATCGCTTAAATTACACTCATTTAATTTATAGTAAACCTTGTCTTGGTTTCCAAATACAGTATCCAGATCAAAAGACAATTTTTTGCTTTCTTCTTTCTTGTTGCTAACAACTTCCGCTTCTGCCTTCATATTGTAAAAGATCTTTGGGCTTTTTACATCTATGGAATTGGTCTTACCCACAATTTTTACTCCAAAAGTGAACTTCTCAAAGTCTTCATCCTTCTTTCCCCTTACTGCAACCTCCAAATTCGCATTTCCCTTAAACCTGTAACTCTTCACTTCCTTCATCGCTTCTTGCGACGACCTTATAATCTGTTGAGGGGTTTCCGAGATATTAGAACTAGGAAGGGGATGATAATTTCCTTTGTTTAAATAATAAATGACTGAAACTCCAGCCAGTACTATCAGCACTGCAATAATTCCCAAAACAGCAAGAATACCTAAATTATAGCTCCTTCTCTTTCCGACTTTTATCTTCTGTTCATCTCTCTCTTTTTCTTCCTTATCAACATTGCCTGTCTTATCCCTATTTCCTAGTATTGCTTCTCTCTTCTTTTCCTTCTCCGCCGCTTCTTTTTGAAAAGAATCTCCTTCGGCTTTCTTGCCGTCCGCGCTATTTATTTTGCTTGCTTCAGGGTTAGAAGCGCCAATAAGTTTTTCTGTAGGACCTTTTCCAATTTCATCCCTCGGTTCAATACGGAAAGCGCTATCCCCATATATACTTTCTGCTGGTATATCACTTGATAAGTTATCCTTTGCACCAAAAGAGGTGCCATTTTCATCATTGTTTCTCTTTTCCATAGTTTTCTTTAAGAAATTAATAATCCTTGGTTCCTTTAACCTAGCAGGTTTAATATAATCTCACCTTTTAATTTTAAGACTGTTGCTCTCGTAATAGATACTTACTTTTCAAAATATTCTTATCCTCAACAAAACCATTGCTGCAAAAGGAGCCAAAAGCCAAAAAGATTGAGCTCCATTTTCAACAAAAACAGATTTCATAAAGAAAGAAAGAGTATCAGCCTTCTCAGGAGAAAAGAATGAAACAATTATACTTATTGTCAAGCCAATTTGCAAAAAGCTTATTGTTAATGTCTGCAGCCAAGTTCCCTTCGGACTTTGATCAAAAACAGAGGTAAAAACCGAATTTGAAAGCACAAAGAATGAAAACAAAATCACAGCTAAAAAAATAATAGTGTCGTTTACAAAAGAATGCCTCACTTGAAACCCTGCCGTTTTAAATATTACGCCTGATTTCTCAAACAAAGCCAATGAGATGTAAGTGCTTATTAGAACTATAAACACTCTATCTCTCCCAAGTCCTAAACTGTAAAAAAGAACACCTCCCATAAAGACTACAGCGACGAGTATGTCCCATCCCGACACTGTACCACTAAGACTGCTTGTAACGTCTTGAATATTCATAATATTCCTACTTCCTGTTCACTTACCCCTCTTATTTTCACTTAATTATTTACTGTCTTTGAGTCTATTATAAACTTTCCAGTAAGTAATGACTTTGAATTACCTAGAAATTAAGTCAAGTGTTTAAAAATATCTCAACTCGACAATATTTGTCTGATTTGTGCGTTTGCCAGCTTCCTACGGGATCCTTCGCTAGCGCTCAGGATGACCCAGAGTTGTCATCCTGAGGGCGAAGCCCGAAGGATCTCGAACTCATAGGGATAACTTTCTTAAAATAATTTACGCTTTTCTTCATACGGGATCCTTCGCTAACGCTCAGGATGACAACATCTTTTCTCCAGACAGGATTCTCCGCTAGTCAGAGCGCTCAGG
>CAYWAL010000022.1:0-16528 GCA_964456605.1 uncultured Candidatus Saccharibacteria bacterium
TTAGTGGCTGAAAGTAAAAAAAGGAGAAAGGATAAGACAGGGAAAGAAAAGAAAGTGAAAGGATTGTTAAAAGGGAAAAAAGTTTCAAAGGAGAAGATACCTGTCCATTATTTTGATATGATTGTGAAGCCGCATATTTCCGAAAAAGCTTTTAATCTTGCAGAGGAAAATAAGTATGTTTTTGTAGTTTCAAAATGGTCTAATAAATCGGAAATAAAAAAAGCAATTAGAAGCCTGTACGGAGTATCTGTTGTGGATGTTAATATTGTCAATGTTCCATCGAAGCCAAAGAGGTTTAGAGGAGTTCCTGGTATTAAGAGCGGCTACAAAAAGGCTATAGTTACACTGACGGAGGGTTCTACTATTGATATAATGAAAGAGAATAAGTAAGAAATTTCACTATTTGATTTAGTAAATATGGCATTAAAAAAGTACAAACCAACGTCGGCAGGGAGAAGGGGAATGTTAGGATATGACTTTTCAATGCTCGATAAGAAAGAGCCGGAAAAAAGGCTGATCAGCTTGAACACGAGAAAAGTTGGAAGAGGGAAAGGAAAGATTACAACGAGACACAAAGGAGGAGGGGTAAAGAGAAAGTATAGGGTAATTGATTTTAAGATTGATAAATTTGATATTCCTGCAAAGGTAGAGGCAATTGAGTATGATCCGAATAGAACTGCTTTTATTGCGCTGCTTGCTTATGCTGATGGAGAAAAAAGGTATATTCTTGCCCCGGATGGTTTGAAAAAAGGTGATGTGGTTGTTTCTTCCAATGATGCTCCTATTAAGATTGGAAATAGACTTCCTCTAAAGAAGATTCCGGTAGGAACAACTGTTTGTAATGTTGAATTGGTTCCGACAAAAGGAGGACAAATAGCAAGGTCAGCTGGGTCGTCGGCAAAAGTTACAGCAATAGAGGGTGGAGTTGCTTATATTGCCTTGTCTTCGGGAGAAGTAAAGGCTGTACCGGAAAATTCGTTTGCTACAATAGGCCAAGTGAGCAATGTAGACCATAATAAAGTTGTGATAGGTAAAGCGGGAAGATCGCGATGGATGGGAAAGAGGCCTGCTGTTAGAGGAAGCGCTATGAATCCGGTTGATCACCCCCATGGAGGAGGAGAGGGTAGACAGCCAATTGGTCTGAAGCATCCTAAGACTCCGTGGGGTAAGCCTGCACTGGGAGTAAAGACTGCCAAGAAGAAAAAATCTTCCAAACGCAAGAAGAAAAAGATGTAAATTTTTTAGTCAAAGACACTATTAAGTTGGCAAAATATGTCAAGATCACTCAAAAAAGGTCCTTATGTAGATGAAAAATTACTAAAGAAAGTAAGGAAGCTTAAGCGTGGTGATAAAACTGTAATCAAAACTTGGGCAAGAAACTCTACGATTTCTCCAGAAATGGTCGGTTTTACTTTTGGAGTCTACAATGGAAGGAAGCACATTGAAGTTTTTGTAACGGAGGATATGGTTGGTCACAAGCTTGGGGAGTTTTCTCCAACAAGAAAGTTTGTTAAGCACGGGGGAAAGATGCAAAAGGAATTAGAGAGAAAAGCCGCTGAAGCGGCGGCAGGAAAGTGACGGTAGCTAGTCTTGGCTATTATGGTCACTGCCGCTATTACTGTCTAAAGTCATTAAGGGTAAAAGTTTAAAGTTGACAGAATATGCAAATTAAAGCGCAATTAAAACGTCTCAGAACTTCTCCGAGGAAAGTGAGGCTGGTGGCGGATCTGATAAGAGGTATGGATGTTGAAGACGCCAAGAGTCAGCTGGAATTTGTTAGTAAAAAATCGTCAAAACAGCTTCTTAAACTCTTGAATTCTGCGATCGCAAATGCCCAGAATAACTTTAATTTGGATGTGAGCAATTTATATATTTCGAAGATAGTGGTAGATGAAGGCCCAACATTAAAAAGGTGGAGACCGAGAGCCATGGGAAGAGCCGCAAGTATAAGAAAGAGAACCAGTCACATCACGATAGTTTTAGATGAAAGGGAACAAAAAGGAGAGAAGCAAAAGAACGTGTCAGCGAGTTCATAATCTAAGGTGGTTAAAAAATTATTAACAAATAAACGTCTATGGGACATAAGATAAATCCATTTCTGAATAGGCTTGGTATTATAAGAAATTGGAAGTCAAGATGGTTTAATAGTGCCAAGTATAAGGAATATCTGAGGAGCGATATAGAATTGCGGGATTTTTTGGAGAAGAAGCTGTCGAAGGCGGCAGTGGAGGATATTGTTATTGAAAGATCAGCCAACAGTATAACTGTAAACATATACTCTGCAAGGCCAGGCGTTATAATCGGAAGAGGAGGGACAGGGGCGGAAGAACTGAAGGCCGAGATAACCAAGAAACTGAAAGAAAAAGTTGAGGTAAAAGTAAATATAATAGAAGTAAGAAATCCTCACTTGAGTGCCAAACTTGTTGCTCAATCAATTGCGGAACAAATTGAAAAGAGATCGCCGTTCAGGAGAACTATCAAACAAGCGATTGAAAGGACTATGCAAAGCAAAGAAGCGAAAGGCATAAAGGTTGCGGTTTCAGGTAGGCTGGACGGAGCAGAAATGGCGAGAACGGAATGGTTAAGCGAAGGTAAGATACCTTTGCAGACTTTGAGAGCCGATGTTGATTTTGCAAAATATAATGCATACACTACTTATGGAGTTATTGGAATAAAAGTTTGGATATATAAAGGCGAAGTGTTTGAGAATCAGGAGGATAAGTCGGAGGTTTCTGATAATTTATAATTATTCCTTATCTGCATCCTATGTTAATGCCCAGAAAAGTAAAACACAGAAAATATCAAAAAGGGAGAATTCGCGGAAAGGCTTACAGAGGTAATAAGATTGCATTTGGTTCTTTTGCTTTGAAGTCTTTGGGGTCTTCTTTGATCTCAAGCCGCCAGCTTGAAGCGGCAAGGAGGGCTATGACAAGGTATGTCCAAAGAGGGGGAAAAATTTGGATAAGAATTTTTCCTGACAAACCAATTACCAGAAAACCAGCGGAAGTCCCGATGGGCAGTGGAAAAGGGAGTTTGGATCATTTTGCAGCAGTGGTAAAACCCGGGAGAATAATTTTTGAAATGGACGGTGTTGAGGAAAAGGTAGCCAGGGAGGCAATTAGAAGAGCTGGCGATAAACTTCCAGTAAAAACAAAGTTTGTGGTCAAAGAAAGATAGTTGTTTATGTTTTTTAGATGCGATTAAATGTTAAGCATGCTTATGAAGGCAAAGGAACTTCGAAAACAGTCAGATAGAGAGTTGCTGAACTTGATAAGAGACAGTAAGGAAAAACTGAGAAAGTTGAGGTTTTCTCTTTGTACTAGACAGCTGAAGAATTACAACCAGATAGGTGAAACGAAGAAAATTATTGCTAGAGCAAAGACAATTTTAAGGGAAAGAACGTTGTCCAAGTTGGATAAAAATTTAGATGAAAATAAGTAATGTATTTACTATGGACAAAGACAAAAACGATAGCAAAAAAGAAAGTGGAAAGAAGGTAAAAGGAAGAAGAGAGAAGATAGGTATTGTTGTGAGTGACAGAATGGACAAAACGGTCGTGGTTAGGGTTGATAGACTGAAAGTTCACAAGAAGTACAAAAAGAGATATAGGGTGAGCAAAAAATATAAAGCTCATGATGAGGAAAACAGGTTTAAAGTTGGAGATAAAGTTATGATCGTTGAGTGCAGACCGATCAGTAAAGAAAAGAGGTGGATAGCAAAGGAAATTCAAATGTCTTCAAATAAGCAAGAAAAATAATTTAAAGCTATGATTCAGCAGGGAAGTAATCTTATAGTTGCGGACAATTCAGGAGCAAAATTGATAAGGTGCATAAAGGTTCTTGGAGGAACAAGGAGGCGCTATGCTCGAATTGGTGATGTGATTACAGCTTCTGTAAAGGTGGCGGAACCAAGAGGACAGGTAAAGAAAGGGGAAGTGGTTAAGGCTGTAATTATAAGGCAGAAGAAAGCATTAAGGAGAGAGGATGGCTCCTATATACGTTTTGACGACAATGCAGCTGTGATTGTTGATAAAGACAGGGTGACTCCGAGAGCAACGCGTGTTTTTGGTCCTGTGGCGAGAGAGTTAAGAGATAGGGGTTTTATGAAAATAATTTCTTTAGCGGTAGAGGTGCTGTAGATTATTAATCGATGTTATATGAAAATTAAAAGTGGTGACAAAGTAAAAGTGATATCTGGCAAAGATAGGGGCAAGGAAGGCAAGGTTGTGAGAGCAATTCCGAGAGAGAATAAAATTGTTGTTGAGGGTATCAACCTTGTTAAGAAGCACCTGCGGCCAAGAAGAGAAGGCGAAAAGGGCCAAAGAATAACTGTACCGTCGCCAATTGATGTTTCCAATGTTGCTTTGATTTGCCCGAAATGTGGTAAACGGACCAGAGTTGGGTATTTAGTTCTGGAAAACGGAGACAAGCATAGGATGTGCAAGAAATGCAAGCAAGCAATTGAGGATAAGAAAGACATTAAGAAATAGTCTCGTGTGGATTTGCGATTTATATTTATAATCTTTTTGTGTTAAACACTAAAAGTTATGTATAAAGCTCGATTAAAAGAAAAATATATCAATGAGGTTGTTCCCAAGATGAGGGAGGAATTTGGCTATAAAAATGATCTAGCTGTTCCGAAAATAGTGAAGGTGGTTGTTAATGCCGGCTTAGGTAATATCATTAAGAACAACAAGGGAGACCTTGAAAAGATATCGGAAGACTTTGCAAGCATTGTAGGGCAGAAACCAATAGTTACAAAGGCAAAGAAAGCGATTTCTAGCTTCAAGATAAGAAAAGGAACGCCCGTTGGTTTAGCTGCAACTTTGAGGGGAATGAGGATGTATGAGTTTCTGGACAGGTTGATTAGTGTTGCTTTGCCGCAAGTTAGGGATTTCAGAGGATTAAGCAAGAAGTCGTTTGATGGCAGGGGAAATTATAATATAGGAATAAGAGAGCATATTATTTTTCTAGAAGCTAAGAGAGATGAGATGAGAACAATCTTTGGGATGGAAGTTAACGTGACAACCACTGCTAAGACAGATGAAGAAGCGTACAAACTTTTGAAAGGTTTGGGGTTTCCGATTGTCGATTAGGAGTCAATGGTTAAAGTGGTTGACTACTGCTATAGAGATAGCTTGTTATAGACAGAATAGGTGAAATGATATTGCATATGAAATTGATTGTGCTGTGTTAAAATTTTTAAATCGTGTTGTTTATGGCAAGAAAAGCATTAATAGCTAAAGCTCAAAAGAAACCAAAATACTCTACTCGTATAGTTAGAAGATGTTGGAAGTGCGGAAGGAAACGTGGCTATATGAGAAAGTTTGATTTGTGCAGAATCTGCTTTAGAGAGTTGGCAAGTAGAGGTGAAATACCAGGTGTGAAGAAAAGCAGTTGGTAGGGTGGGCAGAATTTTATATATAATAACTTTTCGACTTTCAGCTTTAACTTTTAACTTATCTTATGACAGATCCAATAGCAGATATGTTAACGAGAATTAGGAATGCGCAGAGAGCTGGTCACTCGAATGTCAGTATGCCGTCTTCAAATTTCAAATTAGCTATAGCCAAAATACTTAAGAGAGAGGGGTATATTAGCGATATAATTCAGCATAAGAGTGGGGCGAAGATAACGTTGGAGATTGTTTTGAAAAAGGTTGGAGATGCCTATGCAATTTCGGGAATGAGAAGAGTCAGTAAACCTGGTCAGCGGATTTATGTAAAGAAGGATAAAATTCCAAAAGTCTTAAACGGTGCTGGAATTGCGATTATTTCAACATCTTGTGGCATTATGACAGACGTAGAAGCAAGGAAGAAGGGTCTAGGAGGAGAGGTTATATGTGAAGTGTGGTAACTGCCTATGCTGACATATTGTGGACAGTTGTGTTAATCCTTAAGCAGATTTATGAGTAAAATAGGAAAAAAGCCAATAGATATACCGACTGGAGTTGCAGTTTCGATTGACAAGGATAAAAATGAGATTATTGTGAAAGGTCCCAAGGGAGAACTGAGGAATAATTTTGCCTCAAGCATCCAAATTGAAGTGAAAGATAACCAAGTTTTTTTACGTCCTAAGGATGAAACAAGGAAAACCCGCGCTCTTTGGGGTCTGTGGAGAACTTTGGTTTCAAATATGATTAGGGGAGTTGAAAAAGGATATGAAAAAAAGTTAGAGTTGCAGGGCGTTGGATATAAGGTATCAAAAAAAGGAAGGGACCTGGATCTAAGTCTTGGTTTTTCTCATCCAGTTGTTTTTAAAGCACCTGAAGGGATAGAGTTCGAAGTTGAAAAAAACATAATTACTGTCTCGGGTATAGACAAGCAAAAAGTTGGACAGGTTGCGGCAGATATAAGAAGCTTAAAGAAACCGGAGCCGTACAAGGGAAAAGGAATAAGATATGTTGGGGAGTATGTGAGAAGGAAAGTTGGCAAGAAAGTTGCCGGAGCAACAGGAGAATAGAAGGTATGAGAAGTGTAATGAGATTGAGAAGGGTTTATTGGTTCTTTTATGATAAATTAGTCAAGGAGTTTAATAATATGAAAAAAAACGCTGAAAAGAAAAAAAGACAAGCTAGACTGCGACGACACAAGCGAGTGCGGGCAAGGGTTTTTGGAACTGCTGAAGTTCCGCGTCTTTGTGTCTACAGAAGCAATAAGGGTATGTTTGTTCAACTGATTGACGATCAGGCTGGCAGAACATTAGTTAGTGCAAATAACAAGGAAGTGAAAGTTGACGGGGGGAGTAAAACAGAAGTTGCAAGGGAGATAGGAAAATTGATTGCAAAAAAGGCTCTTGAAAAAAATATAAGCAAGGTTGTTTTTGATAGAGGTGGTTACAAATACCATGGCCGCGTGAGGGCAGTAGCAGAGGGAGCGAGAGAAAATGGGTTAAATTTTTAATTGGTTAGCAAGCACGTTGATTGCGCAGACGCCGGAAAAAAGAAAAGCGGCGGCAGGAATAGAGTTGAAATTAGTAGAAAAAAGGTTTATAAAGTAGATAGAAGGATCTTCTAACCTAATTAGTTTTAATTATTATGGTAGCAAAGGAGTATTCTAGAAGACAATCAAAAAAGAGAGTTCCAGAGAAAGACGAATATGAGCGAAAAGTGATTGATATTGCACGTGTAGCTCGTGTTGTTAAAGGCGGCAAGAGGTTTAGCTTTAGAACCGTTGTTGTTATTGGCAACAGGAAGGGAAAAGTTGGTGTGGGAATGGGCAAGGGGCCTGATATGAGAATTTCTACCGAAAAAGCTTTTGCGGATGCAAAGAAGAATCTGATTACTTTGGGTTTTAAGGGGAACACTATTCCGTATCCTGTAACTCAGAAAATGGGTGGTGCTAAGATTATGTTAAAACCTGCTGCTAAAGGGAATGGAATTGTTGCTGGTGGGGCAGTGAGAACTGTTGTGAGTCTAGCAGGTATAAGTGACATATCTGGCAAGGCACTGGGATCTAGAAATAAGCTTAACAATGCCAGGGCAACAATTGAAGCCTTGAAGCAGTTTTCTGTGAAGAAAACAAGAGAGATTATTGAAGAAGAAAAGAAAGTTAAAGAAAAAGAAGAAAAAGCAAATAAGAAAGAAAAAGAAAAGAAGATTAAATCAACAAAGGAGCAAAAGAAAACAGAATAGGGTTGTTGAAAAGTTTTTCTCTTTTTTCTCGCAGTACAGTTGCGGGAAAAATCATTTTAAGAATTAGCGTATAAAATTCATATATGCAGCTACACCAATTAAAGCCAAGCAAAAAGAAAAGAAAAAAGAGGGTCGGCCGTGGCGGGTGTCATGGAACATATTCAACTCGTGGAATAAAAGGGCAAAAAGCGAGATCTGGAGGGGGTAAAGGACTGGGTTTTGAAGGAACAACGACTCCATTATTCAGAAGAACACCAAAGTTGAGAGGGTTTAAGAGCATCTATGACAAAAACGTTATTGTCAATGTTTCCAAGCTGGAAAGCTGTTTTGAAGGTGGAGAAGCTGTAAATCCAGAGACGCTGCTGGAGAAAAAACTTATAAAAAAGACAAAGCCGGCAGTTAAGATTCTTGGCAGTGGCAATCTTACCAAGAAGTTGATTGTAAGCGGTTGTTTGGTTTCCGCGAGTGCGGAAGAGAAAATCAAAAAAGCCGGTGGAAAAGTGATAAAGAGTTAGGCATTAAAGAAAATCTATGTTCAGAAAATTGATCAGGGTATTTAAAGACAAGGATCTCAGAAACAGGATAATTTTTGTGATGGTGATGCTAGTTGTTTTCAGAATAGCGGCTCATATACCTATTCCTATTGTTGATGCCGAGAAATTAAGGGATTTTTTTAGGAGCAATCAGCTGCTTGGTTTGCTGAGCTTGTTTACAGGCGGTGGAATGAAGAATTTTTCGGTGGTGATGTTGGGAGTGGGCCCCTATATCACGGCGTCAATTATAATGCAGCTTCTGACAATGATATTTCCACAGGTCAAAGAGATGTATCAAGAATCAGGAGAAGCAGGAAGACAGAAATTTAATCAATACACAAGATGTCTAACAGTTCCTCTGGCGGCGCTGCAAGGTTTTGGAATGATAACTCTTCTAAGAAACAGAGGAATTATAGGCAACATCAGTAATTTTGACTTGATTGTTGCTATTTGTCTGATTACTGCGGGTACGATATTTTTGATGTGGCTGGGAGAATTAATCTCTGAAAAAAAAATTGGCAATGGCATCTCTTTGATCATTTTTGCTGGAATTGTGTCGGGTCTTCCTATGGCGGTTCAGCAAACTTTGGTTACTATGACAGCAGACAAGCTGCCTTCTCTTGTTGGATTGCTGGTCCTGTCTCTGGTTGTAATTTTTGGAATCGTGGTTGTAACGGAAGCTCAAAGGAATATCCCCGTTTCTTACGCTAGAAGAATTAGAGGAAGTAGAACATATGGAGGTGTTTCTACTTTTCTTCCTGTCAAAGTGAATTCAGCTGGAATGATTCCTCTCATATTTGCTATGTCCATTGTGCTTTTCCCGGGAATTGTGGCGTCCTTTTTTGTTAGAAATCCAAATGCCACTATTGCAAATGCGGCACTTTTCATAACTAATCTTTTTCAAAACCAGCTGTTTTATGGCATTTTCTACTTTATAATGGTGTTTTTGTTTACATATTTCTATACTTCAATTGTTTTTGATCCTAAGAATGTTGCAGAAAATCTTCAAAAACATGGCGGGTTTATTCCAGGAATAAGACCTGGAAACAGTACAGCAGAGTTTCTGGAAAGAGTTTCAAATAGAGTGACTTTCGTTGGAGCGGTCTTTCTAGGGGTAGTAGCCATACTTCCTTTTATTGGTCAAAAGATTACTCATATTACGACTATGGCAATAGGAGGAGCATCGGTGCTAATTGTTGTAGGTGTTGTTCTGGATACTGTGAGGCAAATCGATTCGCAGCTCATTATGAGAGACTATGATGAGTTATAGTATAGGCGCCATAATGAGTTGTTGGAAGTCTACAAAGATTTCATAGTTTATATTTTTGTAAAAACAAATGCTGGCTGGAGGCAGACTTTTTATAATTTCCGGCCCTTCAGGGGTAGGGGAGGATAGTGTTATTGACAGGCTGCACAGGTGCTTGCCAATAGAGAGAGTCATAACCACTACCACTCGCAAGAAGCGACCCGGCGAGTCAGATGGCAGTCCTTATTACTTTGTCTCGGAGGAGGAGTTTAGAAAAGGAATTGCCAAAGGCAGGTTTTTTGAATATGCTAGGCACTACAACGGCAAATTCTACGGAGTGACCAAAGAAGAGATTAAAAGAGTTATTAAAAGCGGCAGAGTAGGGATATGGAAAATTGAATATAAGGGAGTTATGACAGCGAAGAAGCTTATACCTGGTATTGTAGCTATTTTGATTATGCCGCCTTCTTTGAAAACTCTAGAGCAGAGATTGCTCAAGAGAGGAGAAAGCAGAGAGTTTATTGAGGAAAGAATTGGTTATACAAAAGAATGGATGAAGCATAGGAACATCTATGATTATGAGGTGATCAACTATGAGGACAAGCTGGATGAAACGGTAGAGAAAGTAAGGGAAATTATCATAAAGGAATGTAGCAAAAAACAGTGCGATAAGATTAGTATATAGGCGGGTTTATCTTTTCGCTCTCAAGAGTGTGGGCTGACAAAACGGAAGTTTGTTGAAATGACATACAGCAGAGCAGAGTCTGTTATTGTGCAAAAATTGCAACGGCTCATCCCACGAGGTGACAGCAGGCGCGCAGCGTACTGCCACAGCTCAAAACTGCACACTGTCATTCTTCATTGAATCTGGAACTCAAGTATCTGTTAGACACCCAGTGTCCATAGACACTGGGTGTCTAGAAGCGAGAACTAGTGTCTTGAGAAGCTCTCCTTTCCAAGCCGCAGTCAATCTCTTTATAATTGGGTTTTACGTTGTTGCAATACGTCAGGCTTGTGCATTTTGTGTTTATGTGGTAGTTTAAGGTAATTTAAGAAACTTTCAATAACCACTCTCAAAGTATGCAGAAGTTTGTTATAAACGGTGGAAAGCCGCTTACAGGAGTAATAGATGTTAGAGGCTCCAAAAATGCAACAACTCCAATTCTTTCAGCTTGTCTTTTAACAAACAAGGAATGCATCATAGACAATATTCCTCTTATCACAGATGTTTTTCGGATGATAGAACTTTTGGAGAGCATGGGGGTTGAGATTAACTGGATTGGAGAACGGACAGTCAGAGTCAAGGCTGGAAGTAATGTGGATCCGACAAAAATGGATTTTTCCATAGTCGGGCATATGCGGTCATCTATTTTGCTGCTTGGAAGTTTGCTTCCCAGATTTAAGAAGTTTAAGATAAAGCAACCAGGAGGGTGCATCATTGGAGCAAGGCCAATCGGGGTTCACTTTGATGCTCTTGCGGCTCTAGGGGCAAAGATAACTCAGGAGGATGGATTTTACAATTTTGAAGCAGACAAGCTTGTAGGAAGGACGATTGTACTTAAAGAATTTTCAGTAACTGCAACTGAAAACTTGATGATGGCTGCGGCTCTTGCAGAAGGGACTACTACTATTAAAATTGCCGCAATTGAACCGCACGTTCAGGATTTGGCAAGATTTCTAAGGAAAATGGGAGCAAAAATAGGGGGTATGGGGATGCATACTATCCGAATACAGGGAGTTAAAAGACTAAATGGGGCTTTTCATAGGGTTGTTCCTGATTATACTGAAGCAGGGACTTTTGCCATTGCCGCTGCAGCCACGAAGGGAGAAGTAGAGATTAGAAATGTACGTGTCCATGAGCTGGATCTTGTACTGGAGAAATTAAAAGAAATGGGAGTAAATGTCAAAGTGGAGAAGAATAAAATAATCATCAAACCAACGGCAAAATTAAATGCAGTACGAAAAATAGAAACTAGAACCTATCCTGGAATTCCAACTGATCTGCAAGCCCCTTTTGCAGTTCTTGCTACTCAAGCGGAAGGAACGACTTTGATTCATGACACTTTATATGAAGGAAGACTTGCTTATATAAACGAACTGAACAAAATGGGGGCGAACGCAGTTATATGTGATCCCCATCGGGCTTTAGTAAGTGGACCCACTTCTCTACATGGGCAAGATATAATCAGCTTTGATCTTCGTGCAGGTGCGACTCTTATTATTGCTGCTTTGCTTGCCGAAGGACAAAGTGTGATTGAGAGAGTGGAACAGGTCGATCGCGGTTATGAAAAAATTGAAGAAAGACTTCAGAAGCTAGGCGCAGATATAGAAAGGGTAGAAGCTAAGAACTAGTGGACTATGAAAATCTTACTCACAGGAGGTGGAACAGCAGGACATATAATTCCACTTTTGGCAGTTGTATCTGAGGTGAAGAGGCTGTCGCATAAGAGAAAGATTGGAAAACTAGAATTTATGCTGATCACTTCCGATGCTAATTTTGATAAGAGTATTTTTGATGCTGGAATTGAAGTCAAGGTAGTTATGGCAGGCAAGTTGCGCCGCTATTTTTCCTTAAAGAATATAACGGATATTTTTAGAATCCCAGTTGGTGTGCTACAGTCTCTGGTCCATATTTATAGATTTAAGCCCGATGTAGTCTTTAGTAAGGGTGGATTTGCTAGTATTCCGCCGGTAATTGCTGCTTGGCTTCTCAAAACCCCGATTCTGACCCATGAGTCAGATATTGTTCCTGGACTTGCTAACAAAATAATTTCTTTTTTTGCGTCTGAGATACTTGTTTCTTTTGAGGACACGCGCAAATACTTTCCGACCAAAGAGGTTGTTGTGATGGGAAATCCTATTAGAGAGGATGTGTTTTTGGGGGACAGGGAATATGCGAGGAAAGTTTTTGATCTCAAGGAGAATTTGCCGACAGTTTTGATTTATGGAGGAAGTCAGGGAGCGCAAAAAATAAACAATGTGGTTTTGGAATCTTTACCCGATATTCTACAAAGGTGTCAGGTGGTTCATATTTGTGGGGATAAGAATTATGAAGGTGTGAAAAAGAAGATTAAAGCACTGAGACTAGAAAGGCTTGAAAGATATAAGGTTTTTCCATTTTTGTCTGGGAAGCTGAAAGATGTCTATGCGCTTTGCGATGTTGTGATCTCAAGAGCTGGTGCAAACAGTCTTTTTGAGATAATGGCTCTGGAAAAACCAAGCATAGTTATTCCTCTTCCTTCTTCAGCTAACAATCATCAGCCCAAGAATGCAAGGTTCTTTGAAAAAAGAGGTATGCTGTTTTTGATTGAAGAGAAAGATTTGACTTCAAGAAAATTGATTGAGAGTTTATTTAGGTTGTTGCAGGAAAAAGAGGTATCTGATAGGATGAAGGAAAATATAAGGAAATACAATGATTCTACAAGACGCAAGGCGGCTGTGTCTATTGCTGAAGAGATTTTGAGATTTAAAAGTGAAAAAATCGTGTCATTCTGAGCGAAGCGAAGAATCTCGGAGGAAGAGCAATATGTCTATGGCAGTATGCCTTACCTTTCTTCAGCCGGGATCCTTCGCTAGCGCTCAGGATGACACAGAGTTGTCATCCTGAGGGCGAAGCCCGAAAGATCCCGTAGTAGAAGAAGGAATGGCTGTAGCAATGTGTTTTGTCCAATTTCCAGACGGAATCCTTCGCTAACGCTCAGGATGACACTTGTTTGTTATTTCGAAGGCGAAGCCAAAAGGATCCTGCAGAAAGAGAAATAAGTTGCTTTTATTGGGTGAGCGATTTGTTGTTGTGGCTAATTTAGAATTAGAATAGTCTTTAAGTCGACAATGAAAAAAATAGTAACAATCGGAGGTGGAACCGGAGTTTCAAGTGTCCTTGCAGGGCTCAGAAAATATGATTGTGATATTTCGGCAATAGTGTCCATGGCTGATAATGGTGGAAGCAACAAAATTATTCGTGAGGAGTTTGGTCTTCTTCCTCTGAGCGATATAAGGCAGTGTATAGTGGCTCTGTCCGGTGGAGAAAATTCTAGCTTTCAGGATTTGATGCGCAAGCTCTTTAGATATAGATTTGAGAAAGGAGGCGGTATCAGGGGAATGACTTTTGGGAATTTATTTATGACAGCGCTATCGGATATCTTGGGAGATCAAATGGAAGCAATAAGGAAAACTCAGAAGATTTTAAAAGTCAAAGGAAAAGTTATTCCTGTTACGAGTTCCAACTCTACTTTAGTGGCAGTTTATGAAAATGGTTTAGAAGTGAGGGGAGAGCACCAAATAGATGAACCAAAGCACGACGGCACGCTTCGGATAGAAAAAATTTATCTTGATCCTCCTTCTTTTGCCAATCCTGAAGCTGTTGCGGCAGTGGAGAGTGCAGATTTAATTGTAATTGGGCCAGGAGATTTGTATACCAGTCTGATGGTAAATCTTGTTGTTGATGGTATTGCGGAGTCTGTAAGCAGTGCAAGAGCTAGAATTGTGTACATTGTTAACCTTATGACGAGCTTTGGAGAAACGTACGGCTTTAGGGCAAGCGATCATATAAGAGTTGTGGAAAACTACATAAAAGGCAGACCCTTGGACTATGTGCTTATTAATTCATCCAGTTTGCCGAAGGATATTGTGAAGGAGTATGAAAAGGAAAACGAATTTCCTGTTGAAGATGATCTGAAAGACAGCAGTTCTTATAAAGTAATTAGGGCGGACTTACTTGATGCTAGGAGAGTAGTAAAAAGCAAAGCTGATGTCTTAAAAAGGAGTTTGATTAGACATGACGGGGATAAGGTTGCAAAAATAATAAATAAGATAATGTATGAGTGCTAACCAATTTGGTTTTAAAATGTTAAGAAAATCATATGAACTGTGTTTTCTGTAAAATTATTAAGCAGGAAATTCCTGCTGACATAGTCTTTGAGGATAGTGAGGTAATTGCGTTTAATGATATCAATCCCATTGCTCCAGTGCACGTTCTTGTTATACCGAAAAGACACATCGTTTCTGTTGTTGATATAGAGGAGGGAGATACTTTGTTGATGGGCAAGCTGATAATGGCTGCCAAAAAAATTGCCGATGATTTAAAGATTTCTAAGAAGGGATATAAGCTGCTGATAAGAGTGGGGAAGAATGGTGGTCAGGAGGTAGGTCACATCCATCTTCATCTACTTGGGGGAGCAAGACTTTATGAGGATATTCATCCTCTTTAATCTCAATTTATAGAGATTCGACTTCAATGGTGAACGAGAGAATGATGGACAAAAGGAAAGTGGAATATGGAATGGATTATTCTTCAGGAGGACTGGAGAAAAGTGGATTAACTGAAGACAGCCTCCGTCAATACTTGAGTAGGCAACTACAAAGAATGGCAGAAAGGGTAACGAGCGAAAAGAAAGAGCGAGATGATCCGAAATATCTTGTTTTAAAGAAAGTAGTCGACAGTCTCTTTAAAGGTAAGAGATTTTTCGAGATTTGGGAATCATTGAACGAGAAAGAGCGCCATAGTTTGATGACAAGGCTGGAGAATATGGAATATCGAATAAGAACCGAAGAAGACTCTGAGAAGGCGGATAGAATATACAAAGAACTTATAGTACCTCTTCAGAAAGAACTATATGGCACAAGCATTAAAGATGGTGAGGAGTGTGTTGATTTTTGTAAGAAGAAAAGATTGGAACAAGAAGTAATGAAAGAATACTGGAATAACAAAACTTAGTGTTGGTTTCATCTTTTCTTTTTGTTATTATGCTTGAAAAATAGTTGCGTTTGGAGAAGTGTTAGGGATAAAATGAGGCAAATCAGCTTAATTTTTGACCTTTTATCTCATTTTACCTCATCCACATTTCGCTTGTATCTTGTATCTGGCTCTCCAGTGTCTTTTGAGCGCTTGAACGCTGATTGTCGCCTTGATTGGACACTGAATGTCGGAAAATTAATCTTTGGGAAACTCTCTCTTTTCTAAACTACAATCATACCTCCTTTCGCTTGGATTTTACATAGATTTTACAATGTGCAGTACAAAAGGGTTGTCAGATTGTGCTTTTGTGCTATACTATGCAATGTACTTGATTAGCGGTCCTTAAGAGGTGCTAGATGAAGGAGGTGAAATAGTCTTATGATAGAAGTAAGAAGGAAGGAAAATGAAAGCATAGGGAGTCTATTGAGGCGTTTTTCTAAGAAAGTTCAACAGAGCGGACTGCTTCTGCAGGTCAGGAATTCAATGTTTAGAGAAAAAAGAAAGAGTAAAACGGAACGTAGGAAAAGCGCTTTAAGAAGGATTAAAATTAGGTCCGAAAGAGAAAAACTCAGAAAACTTGGTAAGCTTGAAGACGAGTTTAGATTCAGTTAGAAGCAAGATATAGTTTATGCAGCTAGGCACTTGCTTTTTACGCACTTTGTTTTAATGATGTTCCCAGTTTTATTAGTGATGTATCCAGACAGTGGAGGAGATTCAATAACTTGCAAGCCGGCAAACCGGGAAAAACAAAATAGATGGATCTAAGAAACAGAATTCAAAACGACCTCAAAGACTCAATGAAAAGCGGTGATAATGTTGCCCGCGCTGTTTTGAGATTGCTCAATTCTGATATCAAGAATGCCGAAATAGAAAAAGGAGAGAGACTAAATGACGAAGATATTATTAGAATTATCAAAAGGAGTATAAAGAGACACAACGAATCTATAGAGCAGTATAAGAAAGGAAAGCGGGAAGATTTAGTTGAGCAAGAGGAAAAGGAGTTGGAAGTTCTAAAAAAGTATATGCCAGAGCAGATGAGCGAGGAGGAAATTAGAAAGTTGGTAAGAGGGGTTATTGAGAAGTCTGGAATATCTGGCGCCTCAAATTTTGGTAAAGTAATGGGCATGGTGATGAAGGAGGTTGGAAATAGAGCTGAAGGAAGTGTAGTAAGCAGGATTGTGAAGGAGGAGTTGAGCACAGACAGTTGTTTTTAACTTCTTTTTCTCGATAATCAGTCTTTCTGGACACCTGATGCTTTTAGACAGTATTCCAAGATGCTATAACTACTACGATTCTGCTTTCTTCCTGCGGGATTCTTCGCTTCGCTCAGAATGACACGATGACACGGAGAAAACACTGTCATCCTGAGCGCCAGCGAAG
>CAYWAL010000023.1:0-16365 GCA_964456605.1 uncultured Candidatus Saccharibacteria bacterium
TTAATGTTACAAACTTGCTTGTAATGCTGTCTACTATTGAAATAGTTTCCGCAAGTGTTTTGGATATACTGTTTTTTATTGTGTCAGCGATTGTTATTGTCTCGCTTAAAACTCTTGTTATAATTATCTTATTGGTAATACTATCAATCACCGAAACTATTTCACTAAAAGTTCTAGATACAGTATTCTCAATTTTGTCTATTATGCTAACAACTTCTGATAATGTTTTAGATGTTGTTTTTACTATGCTGTCCACAATAGATACAGCTTCCGTCAATGTTATCAACCTGACTATCTGCGTGCTTATATTATCAACAATATTGATTATCTCACTAAATGTTCTTGTAGATGACCTTTTAATTATGTCCACTATGGAAACCGTTTCATATAAAACCTTCCCTGTTATTTTAGATGTAAATGTATCAACTATGCTAACAACATCAGAAAGAGTTTTGTAATGTGTAAGTTTTGTTGTAATGCTGTCAACAACTGAAACTATTTCTGAAAACGCCCTTGATGTCGTGTTTGTTAACGTGTCGGCTATAATAACAGACTCGGAGCAGGTTTGGTAGTAGGATTGAGAAGTTATAAAACCTCCACCGCCATAACTAAACGAACCATAAGAGAAAGATCCATATGACATAATTTCTGCTGTTAGCAATTAAATTCCAAGTATTATTATTTTTGAACCAGAGGCAAAAGTGTAGGTTGGATCGTCTTTAAGGAAAAAAGTTAATGAAGTTATTTGACCAGTTACATTATTCCAAGCTCCACTATAACGATACTGGGTAACAGTAGCATAAGCACAATTAGACAAAAAAGATTTTCTAAAACCTGACACATTACTTATTTCAACTGTAAATAATGTTCCATAGGTTTCTATCTGCCCTATTTCAAGTGATGTTGCCGCTGTTGTTTGAGTAAAAGTTCCAACCGTAGTAAGCATTGAGCATTGATAATAATAATTAGTGCCAGTATCTCCGCTAAATCTCATTCCAACATAAGAAACATTGCTTGCTTTGGCGGCAATTATAACTTTTAATGCATTATACCCAGACAAAGAAGCGGTAGTTGTAATAGAATTTACACCAGACGGAGATAATGTTTCTATCAATGTCCAAGCTCCAGCTCCTATATCATCAATCATTTTCTTTGTGACAGACAAAACCATTTTATATGTCTTGCCAGTTGTGTTTTTGTTAGAAGCAGTAGTTCCCTCTTGTCCTCTGATAATAGTTAATGTATCGCCGCTTCTTGCTGTGCATCTTACTATCTCTACATTTGGATCATCTGCTGGATCTGGGTAGTCCGTTGAGTTCCACCAAATAAGATTAAAAGCCCCATCGGTAGAAGGATCTGGAAGTTTTGATCCGTCTCCCGTAACCAGAGCAATAGAAGTTGCTGTGCTATCATAGCCAGTTGAAACTTCTACTTTGGCAAAATTTTTTACTGGATCTAGGTTCATAGACTTAAAGTTTGTTTATTAGTCAACATCAAACTTCCAAGTCACCTGCAAACTATCTCCGCTTGATACATTTATAGCGCTAAATACCTGCCTTGCCAACATTGTTCCTCCGCTTGAGGCATTAAACACTCCTGATTCAGTAACCGCAAAGCTAGCTGTAAAATTAAATGTTACCACTAACTGAGCGGTATCATTCGTAACATCGGTAGTAACACGAGAAGCTGTTGCAGCCGCTCTTGCTCCTCCACCAGTAATAATTTCAGCTACAAGCGCAGTATCTGATGCGGACGCCGCGGTTGTTCCTGTTCCTATCGCAATGTAGGTAAATGCCGCCTCAGCTCCAGCGCCATTTATTCTTGAAGCCACACCTGCCATCCCTGCATTAACAACTAAATTAGAAACCCGCAACGATTTTTTCCAGCTTCCAAAAATAGGAACTCTAGGGACATTCAATCCTTTTTTTAACAAGAACCTGCCTAGAAAGTTAGGATTGAATAGCGGCTTTATATTTCCGTTCTTGTCTCTGAGAACATACTCAACATTTTCTTTTATCTTCACCTTGCCTTTTCTTTTAATTTTAAATATACTGTTCTTGATCATACATTTATACTTAAGCCTTCAAGATCTTTGATTGTCTTGTCGGCGAGCTTATTAAGTTCATCATTCTTTTTGTTTTTCTCAAACATCTTTCTTTCATCTGCAAACACTTTAATATACTTTCTGACCTCTTCTTTTATTTTTTTTGGTTTCTCGTCAACAGGAAAAGCAATTTTTCTGGTGGCAACTGCTTTACCTTTGTCGTCAAAAATTTCAATCTCTACATCAAGAAACTGCTCTCCTGTCTCAATATGAACATCTTTTTTTATTGATTTAATCTTTCCGCTATACATAACCTTGGTTGTTATAAGATTAGCTTTCCAACTGCCACAACCTCAAAAGTAAACGAGGGAGATGTTCCACCGATAGTATAGTTTATCCTGACAAACTTCCCAAAATTTGAAATTCTTTTTGCCTCTTTTGTTGTTGCAGTTGCTTGGGTAAAAGAGGTATGAGTATACCAATTAGTTCCATCGGGAGAATCTTCAATCGTCACATCCAGCGTCGGAGATGTCCCAGAAACAGCAGATACATTTAAGAAAACAACCATTTCATCAATCGAGCTTACATCAATAGCAGAAGATTGTCCAGAAACTGTCTTAGTTGCACTGCTTTGAATTGTTATATTCTGCTTAATCATTTTTTTTCTCCAAAAGGGGAGAAAAATATCTCCCCTGTTAATGATTAACCATGTCGTATGCCAACGGCAGTAATTTCTGTTGTAAATGAAGGCAAAGTTCCTCCAACTGTCCAATCAACCCTGATATAGCGTCTGGTTGGTTTTGTTAATCTAGTATTAACAGTTCCTGCTGCTGTGATCTGTGTAAGAGATTCAACAGTATCCCAAGTAGAACCATCGTCGGAATCCTTAATTGTTATATCTAGTGTTGGAGAGGTTCCAGAAACAGCAGAGACAACTGTTTTTATAATTATCTTTTCAACATCAGAAACATCCACCGCCCCCGAATTGCCATTGGCAGTAATAGCTCCAGAAGATTTAATGTTAATAGTTTTGTAGTAATTCATTTTATTTTTCTCCTTTCTTGCCTTCACTGGTCTTGATTTCTTTTCTAGAAATGGCAGGCATATCTGGCCCCAGTGTTGGCTTGTTAGTTGTTGTTAATGTTGGTCGTCCCTCATTTCTCAGCCTTTCGTTTTCATGTTCTAACCATTCTTTCTCGGTTACAACTTCAAATCCTTCCTCTGCCGGAAGTTTCTTTTTCCATAATCCAATTCTTTTTCCAGAAGTCTCGTCAACCAAAGAATGAGGATCGGATACCCATACATATCCAAATCTATACATCAAAATCGGTTTAGTAACAGGCAAAACATTTCCGTGTGCATTCCTGATATAATATGTTTTTTTGTCATCATAAACATCCAGATCTTTGCTAAAAATCTTGTTCGTGGTAATTGCCATAATTGTATAGTTATTTAATTAAATATGAGCAAAGGAGAGGCGGAGATCCACCTCTCCATAAAAACTATGCGGCATCCTGTGCTTGCACATGAACAGCGTATTTGCCTAATACAGAATCGTCTCTCACTTCTCCCACTCCATAGATAGTATCTCCAACAAGTTCCCAAGCTTTATGGCGAATATTGTAATCTGCCTCAATTCTAGGAGCTACCTGCATAACAAGAGCAAAAGCGTCTCTGTGAAATGCGAGGTTGTGAGAAACGGTAGGATTTGTTCCTGTCTTAGGCACTTGGTTTGTCCAGAAAAACTGGAATCCTAACAAACTTCCAAGATTGGCAGTTTTTAACGCATTACTGTCTCCTCTATAATCATTCCTGATCATTTCTGGAATTTCAAGCAAGGCTCGTTTTTGCGCCGCAGAAACCACAAAGTAACGATTTTCTTGTGGAACTTCGTTCTCATCCATTGACTGCATAACATCCAAAATAGTGGAAAGAGTTATCTTGGAAGTGGTATAACCTTTGGTTACTGAACATCCAGAGTAAAGAGCCAGCAAGTCAGAATCTATTTGTTTCTGAAGTGCGTATCCCATCTTCTCAGTATATTCTTTCCTCAAGTCTGGCTTTGATTGAACTTCCGCAATATTTTCAATCCTTACAGCAACATATTTATGCTTATTAACTGTTAGTGTTATTTTTCCTTCCGTATTAGAAGAAAAGGTAACCTCAGTATTAGCCACCTTGTCACCCGCAGTCAGGTTGTTAACATAGTCAATATGAATAGTATCGCCAAACTTTTTTACCTCTTCAGAGTATTTTTTTATCACCAAGTTTGCCATCACTAACTTGGATTCAACAGCTTTCAACACATCAGCCGACCATATCTCTGGAATGAAATCAGCAACCGTAGTAGTAGTAACATTAGCCATTTTTTATATCTCCTATTTAATCAAGCCTTCCGCCAACTGTCTGTCTATTTCTTCTCTATTCTTCTCAAACCACTCCAGATCCCCTGCATGTGCTTTCAGCTCTTCTCTAGTAAAAATATGTCTTTCCTCTCTTTTTTGATCGGACGGTGGCATAGGAGAGGCTTGATTAGAATTATCTTGATTAGATGTTTGTTCGCCAGCATTTGAAGAATTGGACGAAGAATTGGACGAAGAATTGGACGAAGAATTGGAGTTTGACGCTTTAATTTTCTCCAATCCCTTCTTCAAATACTCGGCAGTTTCAATGTATTTTTCTTTTGGTTCACCCCTCAACTGCTCAAAGGTTTCGGGGTATGCGCTATAAACTTCCGGATAGTCTCTTTGGACAAGACCTGTATAAACCTCATGAGCTGTTTCTTCCAGCTCCTGTTGCCTAAGCTCAAGCTGCTCCTGTTCGCCTAGCAGCTTTTTTGCTCTATCTGCCTCGCTTTGATATTTTCTTGCATCTTGTTCAATTTCCGCAAGTTTTTCTTCAAGCATTTTTTTCTCTTCTCTAAGTTCCTCAAGTTGTTTTTCTATTGACTCTTCTTGTCCTTTTTGGTTTTCATCAGGATTCTCACCCTGATTAACTTGGACATCTTTTTTTTCTTCTTCCATATTTTTTTTCTCCTTATAGCCGATTCCCACCGGCCTTCCGCAGATTCGCACCTGCAGAATTAGAGATAATTATTATGATACATCTTAATTATAACTCATTAAAAAACAATGTCAACCCCCCCTTAGAATATCTTTTTCTTTTGAATGGAGAAGGAATCTTCTGCTTTTCAGGGGCTTTGATTATTGCCTCGTAAATACTCTTTTCTTTCTTTTTTCTAGAAGACACAGGAATACTAGGTAACTTTTCTCTTATTTTTTTCTTTTCTTCAAACGCTTTTTCTTTGGACGTCTTGGTCTCTATCTTTGTTTTCTTCTCAAACTTTACAGGCTTTAATTTAGGAACTTTATATCCCGGTAATTCTTCTGGCGCTTTATATCTGAATTTCTCTAGTATCTCTTTTGCTTCTTTTTCGGTCATTTTGCCCTTCAAAAGATCCCCTCTAATATCATCCTGCAAATCTTTAATATTTCTTAATAGCGATTGCCATCCTTTTATTTCACGATAAGAAGGAATCAAAACTCTTAAAGACCTTTCCGCGCCTTTCTTTTCATCAAGATAAAATTCTGGCTTTTCTATCCAACGATAAACCATCTTGGAGAAGGGGGGAAGATACCCAGTAGAAAATGGATAACTAGGATCCATTGGAAGCCAACTCTCCGCTAAATTGACAAGATTATAATATTTACTTTCAAACTTTTTGCCCTCCTCTGATTGATGCCATTTGTCCAACCTGTTAATAATACTTGCTGCTATTTTAGGTCTAATAGCTTTTCCCCCAAGCAAATACTCTCCGCCTCTTGACGACACTTTCATAATATAACTCAACGGGAACATAATGCCTCCGTGTAAAGTTTTTTCAAGTGCTGACCTGTTAGGGTTATACAAGAAAAGCGGAACAGCCTCTTCAAATGCAGTGTATCTTGCAATTTTTAATGCCTCTCTTATTGCATTGTCAAATATGGCAGCTTCTTTACCTTTCTGTAAAAGTGTTTTTGTTTCATCGGCAAGGTGAGCTTTTGCGCCCGCAAATCCGTATTTATCAATTATTTCAGCAATCTTTTCAGCGTCATCTGCAAGTGGCTTGTAAAAGTGATCTCTTAAATACGGAATGTCCTCTACCCTTTTTAGCCCATGCTTTTTTAGATATTCTTTAACAACTGGCATATTTTCAAGAGCTTTGTCCGCTTTCAATACAAGACCAAGTCCATAAGCATTTGCTTCGTTTTTCATCATAAACGGCATCTGCCTCCACCCTGTTATAAAAGCGTCTTCTGTATATCCCAATGCTTTTGACAATACGGCTTCCTGTCCTCTCGTTAATCTAGGTTTCCAAAAATCTTTTATTGTTCTGTCAAGAGATATTTGTCTTTGCAGTGCTTTTCTTAACAAAGATCCTTCTGGCGTTTTATCCGCTCTCACTGTCCCCCACATATAAGTCTCAGGAATCTGTTGTATCCAAAAAGTTGGTCTTACGTAGAACCTTCCTAGTGTATAGTAGAAATAAAGAGTATTGTAAAACTCACTATATGATCTCAGTTTATCAATCAAATGTGTGGGAATTCCAGCCTCCCTCATTGAAGTTACAAAAGCATTCCTTGCCATTTTGTCTAGCTTTTTGGCAATCTCTATAACCTCTTCGTCTGCCTTAGGCTTATTATACAATTTAGAAACAATGTCTTTCCAAACTCCAACTCCCAACTCTCTTTCTGTTGGCCTATAAACAGGAACTTTTGTCCAAAGCAATGTTAACGGTCTTTTTAATTCTTCTTCAATTATTTTTTTAGCTCTCTCTGCATCATCTCCTAAAACCTCAAACAGCCCTTTATCTAACCTGTCTCTAATCTTTTCGTAAATAGCCCTAGAATTCTGTGGAACAAGCCATCTGCCAATTTTGCCTTCTTTTAGTTTGTTTATTATTTTACCAAGCCACGCTTTTCTTCCTTCTAGGAAAGATTTGTCTCCTTTGGGAAGTTCTCTTACGCCTTGGTTGTAAAGAGTATCATATCCCAAATCTTTAACGGTTTTCTTTGTCCAAGCGCCAACCTTTGGTTTTTCTGCCTTAATAATAAATTCAGGAATAACTTCTGGAGCTTTGGCAATCGCTTTTGTCTTGGGGAATTGTGATGCAAACACTTCTTTTCTTTTCGTTTTTAATTCTTCTTCCATTGCTTCCCTTGCCTGCTTTTTAAGCGATTCGGTAATTCTGGTAAGCTCTTCGTGCTTTTCTTTCAATTCTTGCAAAAGTTCATCGGCCGCTTTTCTTTCCATTGCTCTAAATTTTCTAGTTCTCCTTTTGCTTCTCTGTAGTTCTCTCCTCATCTTTTTAACTTCTTTTATCTCGTCCTCCACTTTTATTATTGACTTAATTCCTATTTTCTCTATTTTCTTTTCTTTTATTTTTCTAATCGCTTCTATAATCCTGTTTGTTTTGTCTTGTATTTCTTTTAGTGCTTCATCTGAAGTTTTTAGCTTCATTATCGGAATTGGAAACTCTTTAAACTTGATACCCTTCATTGGACCCTTTATCTTTGCTTCCCCTTTAATGCCTTTTAATATCTCATCATAGTTCTTTTCAACTTCCGCTTTCAATTCTTGCGCTGTTCCTCGCCAAGTTCCAGAGTGAACGCCTTTATACATAAACGAAGCCAAAGCCTTTAACTGTTCCTCTGGAGTGGTAAAATGCATTCCAGTAAAATCTGTTTTGCCAATTTCATCTATTGCTTCCTTAATCTTCTTAATGTCATTTTTGCTTTTAACAATATTCATCAACGCTTCATCGTCCATTTCCGCTACGTCTTTCACATACTTAATCCCATTTGCCTGTAACGCTTTTTTGATTGTTTTGGAAATAATTGGAAGGTCTTTTACTTTTGGACGATAAATATCATCAAGAAAAGATATAAAATTCTCTTTTGTAATTGGAATACCTCTCTCTTTCATAACGCCCATAAAATATGCCAAAGCACTTGCTCTGGTGTCTTTATCTTTAAAAACGGGAACTTTTTCTATTGCCTCTTTGCCAAAAAATCTCTTAAACGCTTCATCTGCAGCTTGATATTCTGACGCCTTGCCTATAAATTTTTTCGCTTTAGACAATCTTCTAAAAACCTTTCCAACAAACGGCAATGGAGTGAGAAGCTGTCCACCAATTATCAGCGATTCTCTTCCTAGCCCTTCTGGTAAAATTTTAACTGGCTTAAACCTTTCCTCGCCATGAGGAATGAGTTTTGTTGCAATATCAGCAGCAACCTTTCCTCCTGCTATCTGCTTGCTTGCTTCTCCAATTACTTTCGCAGCAGGAGTTGATAATGGTCTAGACAATGTAGCAAGTTGAAACGCTTTTCCAAATTTTCCAGTTGCTTTTGGCAATGTTGGTGTTAGAGCTTCCTTGATGGCAGATCTTGATAATGCTTTGGTTACTCCCCCCTTTAACAATGCCCTTGCCCCCATTGCTCCAATCTTGCCAACAGGATAAAGAGACGCAATTGTTGAAACAGCGGAAGCGGCGTCTGTAATACCTTCTTTGAAACTATATCCCTGTTGTAATCTAGAAACATCTTTGTTTATAAAGCTAATCCTCTTCCTGTATTCTTCTGGCGATATTTGCCCTTTGTTCTTTTTTTCCTGAAGCGACTTTACTTCTTTTTGGTATTTCAAAAGTTGATAAATCCTTCCGGGAGCAGATATAGCTTTCTCCCCAACCCTTAGCGTGTCTTGTATCATTCCGCCCAGCTTTTCTCCAACTTCCAAAGGATTAAAACTACTGAGATAATCCAGCCCTTTTCCAATCACAGACATCGGCAAATTAAACCAAGAAGACCTTGTTTTGGCTCTTTCTTCCTCTTCTTTTTTTGAAGCAACAGACATTGCATCAAAATACTTTCCCTGATAAGGATAAATTTTTCTTATTTTTTTTCTTTGTTCAAATTCATTAAGAATTTCTGGTTTATACATATGCTTACCACCACTTTAATTTATTTAAGAACCCTCCAACCTTCTTTTTAATTCCTTCAAGATAACTTCCAGCCCCTTTTGTAACCGCCTTGCTTATAGTGCCTATATCCTTTGGCAATCTAGAAAATGTTGTTGGATTATAGGTTTTTTGAATTGCTGTTGCGGCTTTTTGCGCAGGTTCTGGAATAGATATTTTAGGAACACTAATCTTTGGAAGGGTAAATTTAGGAAGGGATAATTTAGGAAGTTTAGGAACAGAGACAGGCGGTTTGGGTGCATATGACTTCAAAAGCGGCTCTTCTTTATAGCCATACATTCTTGCCCAGTCTTCTATTGTTTTGCCAGCCCATTCTCCCTTTCCTTTTCCTGTCGGATCAAATACCTTTTGCAGGTCTTTTCTTTTGGCATATACTTCTCCTAACGCACCGCCAATGTAATTCGGTTTGAACAACCTACTAGCAGCAGTCCCTATTGCCTTTCCAATCGTTCCAATATCTTGTGGCAACCTAGCAAAAGACTCCTTGCTAAAATCTTGCGCAATCTTATTTTTTATTTCATTAACAGCTTCCATTGTTTTCGGACCAAAATATCCAGTTATTCCTTTTCTATAATACCCTAAGTTTCTTAAATTCTTTTGTAATTCTTTGACATGTTCCCCTGTTTCACCAATTTTCAATCCGCTAGCCGCTTCCACAATTTTAGAAAAATCCTCTGGCAATCTTGCAAAAGATTCTCTACTAAAATCTTTTTGTATTCTCTGAGGAACATTTGACACATTGTTGACAATATAATCCGCAACCTTTTTAACGTCTCCTCCCATTTCAGCAAGTTTGCTTATCGGAGCTTCCGGGTGTGTAACTAAATGCCTTTGCAACATAGCGTTGAGCATTCCTTCTTCTTTTGCTACTTCTTTCCAAACATTTTCTTTTGTTTCTTTTTGATATCTTTCAATATCATCTGGTGTCATCAACTTAAAATCAACATTTCTGTAATTCCTGTCCGACCTGATAAACTTTCCATCCTTCCCCAAGAACCCCCAATCTCCCTGCGGCGTTTGGTATTCTGTTAGAACATTTCCGTTCTCGTCTAGCCTATAAATCTCATACCTTTCAATGCTTTTTCCGCTTGCGTCTTTTACTTTTCTTTTTGCAATTTCTCGCCAAACCCCTACCTTTGGATCATAAACATAATTTTTCTTCTCATAACTTTGCGTTGGATCAAACTCCCAAGTGGTCTTAAAATAATTTGACGGTTTTTGAACAGCCTTATAGTTAGGATTAAAATAAACCTCTCCTGTAAAGTTTCCTTCTTTATCTCTAACTGGTATAACCGCCTTCCAAAAATTATCATTTTCTTGGTGCTTGTTTATTCCTTCTAGTTCCGATTCTATCCTGTCATACGCTGATTCTGTAATGTAGGGACTGCTTGCAAGTGCTACTAAGTCGTTCTTGTAGGAGTTTGTCATCTTAATCATTTCAACTGCATACTGCTTTGCGTTTATCCATCCATAGCTCAACATCTTGTCTAAGTTTGCTTTATTTCTGTAAAACTCTTTTCTCAGTTCCCTTATTTTTTCTCTAACACTTCTTTCGCCCTCTTTCTTTATTGCCTTAGCTTGTTTTTCGGCAAGTTTAGTTCTTTGCTCCTGAAACTCATTGGCTTCTCTTACTAAAGAGTCAATTCTGCTAATCAGCGTAAATTGCTTGTTTATATCTGGTTCTGTTTCAAGTCTGTTGTTCAAGTAATTATAATAATTCCTCAAATTTTCCTCAAAAGTATTACCCAAATCTCCTCTCTTATATTTCAAAAACATATCCCTATCTTGAATTGCAATCCGTTTATTGTATTCGCTTAATGCCTCTCTGTTAATGCTGTCCACTGTTGACACATACTTGTTGTAATACATCATCTGCATTTCTGGGTCATCTGAGTTCTGGGCAATGTCAAGATAAAATTTAGCCAAGTCCATCTTGTTTTTTGTTTGTTGCTGAATATCAAACTTCAGCTTTAATTCCTCTCTTCTAATCTTTTCTCTCTCGGCTTCTCTAATGTCTTTTTGAATTTGTATATACTTATCGCTGTTGGGGTCAACATTTTGCAACTCTTCTTCTTTGAATTTAATATAATCATCGGGTTCAATAGTTTTGGCAACCTTAAAACCAAAATCAACCTGTTTTTCTATATGCTGTTGTGTTATGTTGTCAAGCTGCTTTTTGATAATAAAATAATCCAAGCTGTTAGGATCAAGACTATCCAGCTTTTTTGACAAGTATTCAGAATAAACAGCATATCCAATAAGGCCGTCTCTGTAATCCTCCGCCATTTTTCTTCTTTCCAGATTCTCTGCCTGTCTTCTTTCTGCTTCTAGTTTTTTGTTGTATGCATTTGTTACATCCTTAATCCGTTTCTTGATCGTAAAGTGTTCAGATGTCCCTTCTGGAAATTCCTTCAGCTTATCCTCCAAGTATTTTATATACTCATCAAACGATATAACTCCGTCTCTATAGTCCTCTGTTTTTTGGCGGTATTCTAAATCATACAGCTTTGGCTTGGAGTAGGGGATATAAATGCCTCCTCTGCTTCTTCTTCGTCTTCTTCTAAGTTTTATAGACGATCTTCTTAATGCCATGTTTTATTTAAAATTTCTTTTAGCCTCAGGAAGGTTCCCATATCTCAGGTGGTGTGGAACATTGTCTGGTTGTTCTTCTTTCTTGTTCTGGGATTGATTCAAAACTGGTTTATTTACTGGCTCTGGTCCAGGTGATTCTTTAACCATCTTCCTTGTGCTGGAAGTTTTTTGTGCGACTTCTCCTCCTTGTTGAACATTTGCAAGATGTCTAGAAAATAAATCCTTAACACCGTCAGGAAGCAAATTAAATTGTTCAGAATTTATAAAACTTAAATGCTCCTGATTGTGCGCATCAAAATCTGCCACATCCGCAGGGTTTGTAGGCGCAACTTCCTGTCCGCTAGACATCTGATAATTCTCTTGGTCTGCCAGCGCTACTGACTGCGCTCTTTCTTCTTCGCTTGCAGGCTGTTCTGTTTGCTGTTGAGAACCGGCCAACTGCGCCTGCATTTCAGCTTCAACTTTTGCTTTTGCTCTTGCTTGGATCTCGGCGTCAATCATTTTTTCTATTGCTATCTTTTTCATTTCGTATTCCACATTCTTAACCCCTCTTTTTCTTGCAACAGATTCTTTGGAGATAATTCCTCTATCCACAAGGTTAATATCGTTGGTAACTTCAACAGCCTCGTCTTGCGGAGTTTTAACTTCCCAACTAACATCAACATAAGTGTATGGTTTGCCATTAAAGTAAATCAACTCCGCAAACTTTGGATTGTTTTCTGCTGTAATTCTCAAAAGCCACGAGTAGAGACTCTTAAGCTCTGGAAGCCAAAACACTGTCTTGCGCAAAATTTTTCTCTCTGCCGGGTGATATTGTATTTTCAGCGCCGGTCCTGTGTTTATAGACCCTTCTGGATCTCCAAACACTGCGTTTGTCATCCCTGTGTTATCTCTTAAATGCTGCTTTGTGCTTCTAATTGTTTCTTGCAGAGGATATGCGTTTATGTTGGGAGTTTTAAAGTTTATAGACTCTCCCGGCATCAGCCTAATGTCAAACGATTTAGCTCCTTTTATTGCATCCAGCAACCCCTCCCTCATGCTTATCAGTTCTTTGGATGGGAACACATTTCCGCTGATCAGGTTGTATTCTAAACTCTTGTATTTGTTTATTAAAATCTGTGTTGGGATTATTCTTCTTAAGTCGCTTTGCCCAAGTCTTCTTCTGTTTCCCATCGGAGCGTTTGGTATATACCAAACAGGAGGAAGTTTTGCGCCGTCCTTCGCAAACCTCCCAATGCGGTGTTCTTTTTTGAATATAGCCCTGTCTTTGTATATCACCCAATAATATTTTTCATCGTAACAGTGAATCACATTTATCATCGGGTTTATTTCTCTTTGCTTGTTGATCCAGTTTCGGTAAGCAAGATCCGCCCATCCAGTATCAGCCATTCCAGTGGCTCTTACCACATTTGCGCTAGCGCCTAGCGTTTCTATGTAGTCTTCTTTTGAAAAAATTTCCAGCTCTTCTTTTGTGAGATATTCTTTATACCTGCTTTCTGCCTCTCTAAACGAAATCTCTTCTTTCCAAAAAATTTTCTCAACTTCATTTGCTCTACCTGTTCTAAACTTCAGCCTAACACTTGTGGGGTCAATAGAAGAAAATCCAGCAATTTTGCCATATTCCCTGTCGTTGATAATTTTGCCCAAAAAAATTGTGCGCCCATAAAGAGACCCATTACAAGCGCCGTCTTCAAGTTCTACGTGATACTTGCTTTTGTTCAAAATCAGCCTAAGTATTTTTTCAATGTCGGTTATCTGGTCGGTTTGTATCTCGTCTTGCTCTTCGTCGTATGGATCAACATCAACGAGAGGGTCTTCCTCTTGCGGTTTCGGTATTCTGAAAATCGGAGGATTGTTCATCAAAATTTCTACATTTGTATCAACAACTTCGTCGCAGTGGTTTTCTATCACGCGGATTGCATCTTCTATGAACGAGTTGTCCAAACTCCACCCATTTGAAAAAATTACATAGCTGTTTCTCCAATGGTCGCCTTCGTAAAAATCCTCATAAATCAAGCAATCTTTTGCAAAACTACTGGCTTCGCTTTCAAGGTTTTTGTATTCTTTTACTATTTCATTTACAACATCAAAATCCTTTGTCATATTTTTTGTTCTGACAAAGTCTTGGAACGCTATTTATATTTTATCACATCATTTTTCCTTGTCAAACAACACAAAAAACCCGCCCATTCAGGACGGAGTTTTTTGTGTTTTGCGTTATAATTATACACCGCAAATAAATTTTGTCAAGTGTTTCTTCTGTAAGATATTTCAGGCGCAATCGCTGACTTTTTGGACGCAAGCCAACAAGCTAAACAAAGCGATATAAACCTGTCAGTCTGTATATTTTTATCATCCCAAGTATAAATCTTGCACTGCTGAATAAGCTCATAAATGTTTGGAATTCTAATCAAGCCATAGTTTGGATTCTCTTCAATAACTTCCGAAACATAGCCTTCCCTGTCGTAGTAAGTTCTTTTCTTCCTGCCTTTTGAAAGCATTTCTCTAAAATTAACAACAAGATCCCCTTTGTTTATTTGCCCTTTTTCTTCTCTTGTTTTTGTTCCAACAATGCTGATAAATAAAATATTTGAACATTTTTGCTGCAGCTGCTGTTGGTGTATTTGTCCGCCCGGCCCAGAGGCGTCAAAAATTGCCATTGCGTGATTGTATTCTGCCAGCAGAGATTCTATATCAGCATAAAAAACTTCTGGAGGCAGCATCTTTGCCGATATGGAATAATGCTTTACAAGAATAAACGGCTCCTGCGTAACATCCAAAATTGAAATTGAATTATCATCCGATATTGCCGCCGAATCAATCCCTACCACATACTGATGCCCATTTAGCGGAGGTTGTTCTAGTGGCAAATTAACATCAACAGCGTGGTCAATTATGTCTCCGGGAATAACAGAATTTCCGCTGTCAACAAATTCTCCGTATAGCACCTGTCTCATCAGGTTCTCATCATGCTGGTATGCTTTCAGCATTCTGTTCAAAGACTGCTGCGTTATGTAAATATTTTCTTTCGTAGATCCCTGATGGATGTATGCGTTTGGGTCTCCCCTCAACTCGTTTATCACTTGTGAGTAGTCATATTTAAACCCTTGCGGCGTCCCAATAATTCTGATCTGCCCTGTTCTGCTCATCGCGGTTCTTGGAACAAGTGTTGCAAATATAAACTTGTGAAGTTCTGGAATATCCCCAGACTCGTCAATGATTATCCTGTGAAACGTCTTCTGCTTCATGCTTGCCCCCAGTCCACTGTAACTTCTTCCCCAGAGTTCGCTGTTGTTAAAAAACTTTACAACGGGAGGTTGGTTGCTGTCAGATTCTATGCCCTTGTGTTTGACAATAAACCAGCCTTTAAGTTTTGATCTGTTTGTTGAACCGTCTGGCTTTAGCACTTTTCCCTCAACGATTTTTATCAGCTCGTTTATCAGAGTTCTTGATCCGGAATACTCAGGCGCCGCAACTGCCTGCAGGTATTCAGCTTTAAGCCATGCTTCTGGGTCTTTAGTGTTTAAGTCTAGCTTGTAATACGCATCGTATATCACTCCCAGCGCTTCACAAAATGTCTTCCCCCATTTGTTTCCGCTCCTGTTTAAGACTATGGTTTTTCCTTCGGAATTTTTTTCATACCTAAACTGATCTGGTGTCAGGTCAATGTCTAGATAAAACTTGCAGAAAGCCTTCAGTCCCTTTGCGCTTTTGTTTTTTGCAATAGCGTCAACTTTCTTTCTCTCTTCCAGCCCCTTCAATGAGTCGTATTTCTTTTTCAATTCTTGCAAGAGTCCTTTCAGCTTCTCTGATTGTATTTTCAAGACTCTTAATCTTGTCTGTTGCGACTCCGCCTTCTTTTTCATCGTTGTTTTGTTTTAGAAATTTAGCAAACGCAATTTTTACGCTGTCTTCTTCAACTTTCACAGACCTCTCTCTCTGTTCCAGCGAGATTGGTATGGCGAGTTCTGATATAGAAAAATCTTTTGAAGCGTCAGAGAGCTGGTCAATCATTCTTTGCGTTGCAATCTGCTTGGCTTTTTCTAGTGTTATTTCTTCTTTGACTTTTGCTTTGTAGAGAACCATAGACTTTTTTTGCGCTTCTTCAATTTTGCTTTTGTCTATGGCGATGTGTTTTTTGTGGCGCAGCAAGTTTCTTTTGATTGCTTTTTTTGTTCCGCTGATTCTTTGTTTTCCCGTTGAGGGATCTATTACTGTGCAGAAGTCAACTATGCGAGAGGTTTTTACTTCGTCTAAAAGCATTTTGTCTATTTCGGGCTTGTAGACGCTGTTGCATATTTTGCATGCTGGGTTGATTGTGAAGCCAAATTCTTCTGGGGATATATCCTCCATGTTTTTAGCGATAAGATTTATTGAGGTTTTGGTTGGCGCGGGCAGCGGGGGAAATTTTTTGTTATTGCTTTTGAGACAGATAGCGTTTTTGTTCTCATTTAGCATTATACACAAAAAAGTTATCTTGTCAATAAAAGACTATAACTATTACCGCCAGTAGTTATATTTTCTTTAAAGAGTTTCTTTAAAGAGTTTCTTTAGACGGCGGGACTAGTGTCCTAGCGTTCACCACCCAGATGGCTTGTTTAAGCCAAAACAAGCAGTCTTGGTGAGATAGTTGTTTTTTCGCAACTAGTGCCCCCCGTGTTCACTAGCACTAGTGCCCCCCGTGTTCACTAGCACTAGTGCCCCCCGTGTTCAC
>CAYWAL010000024.1:0-16172 GCA_964456605.1 uncultured Candidatus Saccharibacteria bacterium
GTGTCCCGCAACGCTAGGTGTCCTGCATTCTAACATCCTGTATTTTTCTGTTGGTTCAATCGTTCACGATTGAACCAAAGAGTTTTGTTGATTTGTGAAAAAATTGTAAATATAGTTGTACTGTTTTGCTTAACGCCCACTGTTCACGGACACTTGGTCAGGATGCGATACTGCCACGTTATCTTTTTTCTGCAGAAGACTTTTGCTTGAGAGAGAAAGAGATATAGACCCCAGAGCATAAATTATGTTATATTTGTTCTGTATACAGTATATATTCTAAAATTATTAAACTTCTCTTTTTTACCCAATCACCTCTAAATTATTTATTGGTGATTAAGGAAAAAAAGAAAAGAGAAAAAAAGGAGAACTAAAGTCATATGACTGCTAAACAAAAACCAACATTTTCTCTTTCAAACATTCCCAGCATTATAACAGCCCTTGTTTTTATTGTGGGATTCAGCATTGTTTTTGGTCTTCTTGGATATAGTGTTTTCAGACAAAAAGAAAGCCCTGTTCCAACTGTTAAAAAGCATTCAACAGAAGTAATAAAGAATAAAAAAGAAGAATACCTTGGAAACAAATTCATCCAAGTGAAATCCCCGCAAAAAGACGAATCAATAAAAAGTCCTGTTTTGGTTTCTGGAGCGGCAAATGTTTTTGAAGCAAATGTAAGAGTGAGAATAAAAGACAACAAAGGAAATACCCTAGCAGACACATTCATAACTGCGCAAGGCGCTTATGGAAGTAAACTCTATCCTTTTGAGAAAGAAATTGAATACACTTCTCCATCTTCCAAGAAAGGCATAGTAGAAGTTTTTGAAGAGAGCCCAAAAGACGGAAGCGAAATTCACAAAGTTGAAATACCTGTGATTTTTGAAGACTTTATGGATACTTCAGACTGGAAGACATACAGGAATGAGAAATATGGGTTTGAGGTGAGGTATCCAAGCAGTTGGCAAATTGAGCAATATAGTAATTCAATAGAATTAAAACCTAAATCAAAGGATAAGCCGGAAGAAATATCTATTTCTATTACAGCTATTACTAATAGACCAAAGGATTATACAGCAGCTGGCTGGGTTTTACAAAATGGCGACAAAAATGCCACATGCAATTTTATAAAAAAGAGTGGCGAAATAGAATGGTGTGTAATCAATTCGGAGAGATTTGAGGCAATTAGAGTAGATGACTATGTTACAACTGAAGGAAATATTGATTATGATGTAAAATTCAGAGTTGCTTATGGAAGACAGAAAATGGATTATTATGTTCCTGACAAACAGCTTTCTGAAGAAATTAATGTTTTAAACCAAATTCTTTCTACTTTCAAGCTTATTTAAAAAGCACTGGCGATAATTAATTCCAAAACACCTAGTGCCCGCAGCCACTGGATGTTTTGCGACAAGAATACTCTTTATTTACAAAACCAAAAACCAATTTTCTGCCCAGATTATTTGCTAGATAAATGGAATTTGTTTTAATTTTTTGGTGTTGCAATCAATTTTCTTTCATTTGCATTTTAGATAGTTGAATATGTGAAAATAAGGTGTAAGCCAAAAGTATGCAGTTTGATATCATCACAATTTTCCCAAAAATTTTTGATTCCTATTTCAACGAAAGCATTCTGGCGCGAGCGCAAAAGAAGAAGCTGATAAAGATCAAAATTCACGACTTGCGAAAATATACAAGCGATAGGCACAAGACGGTTGACGATGCTCCCTATGGAGGAGGAGTTGGAATGGTGCTCAAAATTGAACCTATTTATAAGGCTCTGGTGGACATCGTTGGCAAGAATAATTTGAAGTATTTTGCAAAGAGAACCAAAAACCAAAAGTCAAATAGCAAAAAAGGTGGCTCCAGCAAAACCAAGATTATTCTGCTGTCGGCAAAAGGAAAAAAATTCAACCAGAAAATGGCAAAGAAACTTTCCAAGTTGGACCAGCTTGTTTTAATATGCGGAAGATATGAAGGAGTCGATGAAAGGGTGGCGAAATACTTGGCTGATGAAGAAGTTTCTATCGGCGACTATGTTCTGACAGGCGGCGAGATTCCAGCAATGGTCATAGTTGACTCTGTTTCCAGACTAATAGAAGGCGTAGTTGGAAAAAAGGAGTCTTTGAAAGACGAGTCTTTTTCAAAAGAAGGATATCTGGAATATCCTCACTATACCAGACCCAGTATTTTTTCTCCGGATGAAAAAACAAAATGGCGAGTGCCAAAAGTGCTGCTTAGCGGCAACCATAAGAAAATTCAACAGTGGAAGGAAAAACAAGCCAAAATACAGTGCCCTCCATCGAATTCGAATCTCAATCGTTAGCTCTGAATGCTGTTCCCAGTATCAGTTTTCTTACAAGAGATACGTTTATATAATACTTTCCTTCAGCAATAATCTCTAACTCTACGGAATCCTTCACGCGTTGCGCTCAGGACGACAACTCTGTGTCATCCTGAGCGACCAAAGGGAGCGAAGGATCCCGCCTAGAGAAAGACAAGACATACTGCCCTAGATATCGCTCTTTTCTACGGGATTCTTCGCTTCGCTCAGAATGACACAATAACACGGAGAAAATACTGTCATCCTGAGCCGAAGGCGAAGGATCCCGTTGGCAGAAAAATGTAAACTATTCTGAGAAAGCTATCCACCTGAACTCGGGATCCTTCGAGCTTCGTCCTCAGGATGACCTGACCTTGTTCCTCACCTTGCCGCCCAGTTTCTCAAGGGCCTTGATAATCTCATTTTGCGTTGCTTTTACCTCTTCGTCTTTAAGCGTTCTGTCTTTTGCCTGATAGGTGATTCTGAAAGCTATGCTCTTCTTGTTTTTTCCCAGCTCCTTTCCGCGATAAATGTCAAACGGTTCAACATTTGTTGCCAGCTTGTCGCCGGCACTGAAGACTAGTTTTTCAATATCGCTCCACTTTACATCTTCCTCAAACACAACAGAAAGGTCTAGTTTGACGGATGGAAATTTATTTATTTTTCTATATCTCTTTTCATCGCGGCGCAATTTAACCACAGTCTCTAGGTCAAATTCAAAGTAGGTCACTCTTGCCTCCAGTCCAAAAGCATTAAGAACAGACGGGCGAATTTCTCCGATTTTTCCTAGAGTATTGTCTTCAAAGAGTACTTGAGCAGATATTCCCTTATGCCAGAATGACTCTGGATTTTTTATTTCTTCAAAAAGCAGATTATCAAAACCTAGTTTTTTTAGCAAAGTTTCTACCTGTCCTTTTAATTCATAAAATAAAGTATCTTTCTCATATTTATCAACGCCAATTCCCGCCAGTATTTTCCTTTCATCCGGCAATTTGTCAGTTCCCTTTAAGAATATTCTTCCTGTCTCAAACAGTCTGAGACTATCAATGTGTTTCAAATTTAGAACCGCATTTTTCAAGAGCCTGGGAAGCAAACTTTTTCTCATAAATTGAAACTCCTCGCTCAGTGGATTTTCAACTTCAAGATGATCCTCTGCCTTCAAGCCGATATTTTCTATGTCTTTCCTGCTTACAAATGAATAGTTGTAAACTTCACTCCATCCTAGTCCCTCTAAAATCTTTCTTATTTCTTTCTCAAGCAACAGGGACTTATCCTGCAAAACCGCTTTCATTTCAACAGCTGGAGCAGTTTCAGGAATATTCTCATAGCCGTAAATTCTTCCAATTTCTTCTATAACATCATTTGCTTGTTCAACATCTATTCTATAAGTTGGAACCTTTACTTTTATAGTGCCGTTCTTTTCTGATACTTCAAAACCAAGAGAGCGCAAAATATCCTCAGCTCTTTCTTTTTCCACTTTAGCCCCTAGCAACTTTTCTATTTTGTCTATTCTAAATTCAATTTCTCTCTTCCTGACTGGATGGGGGTAAATATCAACAATATCTTGCCGAATGCCTTGCGCGAGACTCTCAGTCATTTCTATTGCCTTTGCAATTGCGCAAGATGTCATCTCTGGATCAACTTCTCTTTCAAATCTATAGGAAGATTCAGAAGAAAGCTTCAATCTTTTGGATGTTTTTCTTATGCTTGTCGGATGAAAATTAGCCGCTTCAAAAATCACATTTCTTGTGCTTTCGCTGACAGCGGTTCTTGCTCCGCCCATAATCCCAGCAATTGCTATTGGTCCAGATTCGTCCGCAATCACAAGATCATCTTCGCAAAGTTCGTACTCATTGTCATCAAGAGCTATAATTTTCTCTCCCTTTTTAGCGCTTCTTACAATTATCTTTCCCTTAATTTTGTCGGCGTCAAACGCATGCATCGGCTGCCCCATATCAAGCATAATATAATTTGTGATGTCAACAATATTGTTTATCGGCTTTATGCCGCAGCTTTTTATTCTTCTTTCCAGCCAGACGGGAGACTTTTTAATTTTTACTTCTTTAACGAACGCGGCAGAATATCTCTTGCAAAGTTTTTCGTCTCTAACATCGACTTTTATTAAACCGCTTTCGGGCGCAATTTTTATATTTGGCTCTTTGCCGCTGGTTTTCAACTTTTCGTCTGTTATTGCCGCTATCTCTCTTGCAACACCAATATGACTCAAGCAATCATGAGCGCGATTTGGCAGAATATCAATATCAAAAACTACGTCATCAAGCTCCAAAGCTTCTTTCAGCGGCTTTCCTGTTTCCAAATTTTTATCCAAAATCATAATGCCTTCGTGGCTATTCCCCAATTCCAATTCGTCTTCAGCGCAAATCATTCCACAAGATTCAATTCCTCTTACTTTTCTCTTCTCAATTACCATTCCATTGGGAAGTTTTGCTCCAACAAGAGCAACTGGAACTTTTTGTTCAACATCAATGTTTGGCGCGCCGCAAACAATTTCCAAAGTTTCATCTTTTCCTATTTTTACTTTGACAACACTAAGTCTGTCAGCATTGGGATGTTTCTTTTTCTCAATAACCTCGCCAACAACAACTTTTCCCAATCCTTTTCCTTGATAAGTGATGCCTTCCACTTCAAAAGAGTGCATTGTCAAAAGCTCTGCCAATTTTTCCGGCGTCGCTTTTATGTCAACATACTCTCTGAGCCAATTGTATGATATTTTCATTTTTTGTTGTCTACTTATTTGCTTTTATACGAAATACGATCTTTTGAACATTCAATCTTTGTAAATCTTGCCGGCTGAATGCAGTTCAAAAAGATGTTATTCTAGGTGGCAAGGAAAACGAAGTATCTTATCTGAAGAATCAAGAAGACGCAAGTTGCTTAATGGTTGATTCTTGTTTACTTCTACTCTTCCTCATCTCTTATCTCGAGCCGATCTATGCCGTAGTTTTCAAATTCCTGCCTGTATTTCTCATATATCTCATAGATTCTATCTGGAAGCCAGCCTCCACTTTCTCTAATCTCTCTTTCTTCTTCCTCAGTTTTTGTCCTTTCAAAATCCCTTTTTCCCATTCTAATTTCTAATTCACTCCAAAAAATATAATCATTGTAATCATCTATTATTTCCTGTATTCTCTCATGAATCTCTTCCTTTAATAAAGTCTTCCCATGAAACTTTTCAGTCATATCTTTGCATCCAAAATCTTTGGCATAACTTATAAAGTAGTCTTCTAGAGCAACCATCTTGTTTGATTTGTCTTTATATCCTGTTTCCTCCGGTAAAACATCACCCAAAATTCCCAAAATGCTGTTTGCAATACAGCTCATTTCTATCAAATTTTTATATTGTTTTTTTGTTAAGTTTATTTTCATACTTTTCCGTTAACTACTTAAGAGCTAAAAGCAGTTTAGAAAGACAAACAATGTATTTCTCCCACACTTATTAGTTGTAACCGCTAACTAATTTGGTAACAGTTTGGTAGAGCACTAGCAAAGACAGGCTTTATTAGCTGAGCAACCTGGGTAATAATCTATCAAAGGTTCCTATGGCTGATTATAGCAAAGATTCTTTATTCAAGAAAGACTGAAAAGACTGACGTATTCAACGCTCTAAAATCTAGCCGAAACTAGAGACTCTTAGCTCACCTTCCTTGGCAAGAACCACTTCTATTTACTACCAGAAAGAACAAAACTAGATATTCTGTTTCAATCAACCAAATCACGTCAGGTGTGGAATTTCTATTTTGTTTTGTGTTGACGAAGATGGGGGGAGGTCTTGATATCTTTGCAGTGTTTATTTATACTTATACTGCGTCAGCTGGATGCTTTGAGAAAGTGTTATGAGCAGATATTAGTTTTTATATCGATGAGACAAGAAGCTCTTTGATAAACAATCCTTTGGCCCAATCAGAGTTTGAATGTTTGTTTGAGCTTTGTTTGGGCCAAAGGATTCATAAAGCTGAATTCTTGCCCACCACTAAAAAATGAATAAGGAGGTGAAAAAGTGTTAGTGGAAGCGATAGTAGTTGCAGCACTTGCTGCATTCTACCTTGGATTTGAAGATGGAAAGTTTTCTCTCAAGAGAACAGTGAGGATATATGGAATGGGCTTTGCTGTCTGCAGTTTTGCAATGGTCGGAGTGCTGTGGCTGATCAAGCCAGCTTTCGTGGGGATCCTTGGAGGATGGTATCGAGTAGCCGCAGGACCAATAGCCTTATTTTCAGTGGTTATCCTTAATGCGCTACTTTTAAGCGAAGAAAAAAGCAGAGAGTATATAATTCAACTGCTCAAAATAGCTTTTGTTTTTGCAGTAGCAATTTATTTGCTGTTGACGCCAGTGTTTTATAGTGAGGATCTTTACAACATTCCCAAGGTAAAAGTCTACAGTAACACTTCTCAGGATGAGGTTTTCACCCCGATTGACACAGAGCACATCAGATTAGTTGACCAGAAAATGGCCTATTATCTTGCGAATAAGGTAATAGGCAAAACTGCAAATGAAAACAAAGGAAATACAAGCGGCGTCGTAGAAAATTTAGGGAGCCAGTTTGAAGTCAGAGAAGATGATTTTCACATCCAGAAAGTCAACGGCCACCTTTGGTGGGTAGCTCCGCTCCAATTCAGAGGATTCTGGAAATGGCAGAATGCTAAATACTCACCAGGGTTTGTGATGGTTGACGCTGAGAATCCGCAGGCAGAACCACAGCTTCACTTGGGATATAAAATGAAATATCTGCCATCAGCGTACTGGGGAAAAGAGCTGCATCGTTATGTCTATCAGAAAGGGTATAAGCGCATACGCTTGGAAGATTTTACGCTTGAGGTAACTGACGATTTGCAACCAAGATACGTATTGAGTTTGACAGAGCCGACAGTGCTTAATAGCGGTTACGATGTGAAAGGAATCTTAGTTGTCAACCCAGAAAATGGAGAGATTAAAGAGTATTCAATAGAATCTGTTCCTGAATGGGTTGATAGAGTAGTGCCAGAGAGGATTGCCAGGGACTACCTAACCTGGTACGGAAAATACAAGAATGGCTGGTGGAATTCTGTCTTAAGTCAAAGAGATATTAATGTCCCCACTTCAATCGAAAGTGAAGAAGGTGGATACACAACAGATCTTTGGCTCATATATGGCTCCAATAAGGAACCATATTGGTATACTGGTATGACCAGTCCTTCTACAACAGATCAGTCACTTACGAGCATAGCATTGGTTAGCCTTAAAACTGGTAAAATATATCAGTATAAAATAAGCGGTCTGAACGAACAGGCCGCGATTGACGCAGTGAATTCAGATGTTTCTCTTTATTCCAACTGGCATGCAAGCGTTCCAATTCCATACAACATATATGGGCAGGTGACCTATGTAGTGCCAATCTCAGCACAGACGCAGCGAGGTGAAATCTTTAAAGAAGTTGCCTTTGTTGACATTTCCAACGCCCATATTGAAAGGGACGCCAATAAGGCAAAAGTGCTGACTAAATATAAGGCTTATCTGTTCTCTAAGGGCAAGCGTGTTGAGATAACTTCCGTGTCAAGCCGCAAAACCATAAACGGTACTGTAAAAAGAATTGCTGACGTTTCTATAGGCGGCACATCTAGTTTCAGAGTATTATTGAACAACTGCGATGTTATATTCGCTGTTGATCCAATCTTGATGCCTGAAATTGCTGTTACTTCTGTTGGTGACAATGTTAGTATTTCTTATTACGACACCGAAGATGCGGTGGTAGCAGTGGACAGTTTCGATAATCTTGACGTTAATGTTAGAACCAGTAGGAAAATTAAGAAAACTGTAGGAACCTAAATTTAACAAAATTTAAAATTAAACAAGCTCTAGAAGTGAAAGTTCACTTCTTTTTTGTTTGGAATCACTTTCTTATTTTTTCTGAAGATGTTCTGCATCTCTTGCAGATATTTTACAGGACTGGCTAACGGCGCGCAGCATTTCTGATTTGACTTGACATCCAGTGTTTTCGAACAATGGTTGTTCTGGTGGCTGTATTACACTGCTTCAATTCTGTTTTTCTGCTATGCATTGTTTGCAATTCCTCTGGATAAAAATAATCGATAAGCTTTTCCAGAGGAGCTAGTCTACCCATTCCCTTATGGGTTTTTTTACTGTAATTATAGTAATTAACAGGTCGTATCAGCTCAGTCTTTCTATGCACTCTGGATTTAAACTTATTCTTATTATGTCACATTTCCATTAAGGTTCTAATCGCTTTTTCAGCCTTGCCATTAGTCCGTGGGTGCTTCACTTTGGTGAATCTTCCCCCAACCTTCTCTAACTGGCAAAGTTTCATAAAAGCGTGGCGCTTGGGAATACATCTGTATCCCTTTCCGTTTATCAGTATAGTATTGTTCAATGGTATAGGGACATTTATGGAGTTTCTATTTTGCTTGTGTTGACGAAGATGTTGACACGATTTTGAGTGTGTGATAGATTGTTTCGTGGACAGGTAGAGAAGCAATCTGGGCTGAGGAAATGATTTATAAATGCGTGTTAATGGGTTATTTCGTGGACACGTAGGCTATGGATAACCTAATATCTTCTATGAGGCTTTTTGCTGATTTAATCATAGGTAGGTGTGGATGTTAGACTAGAATAAAAGCTCTATTGGGAGATGTAGTAGGCTAAAAAGTGAAAGAAAGAATGGACAGGAAATGATTAATAAGGCAAAAAGTTAACAAGGAAGCAAGGATATTAGTATTTCAATAAACAATTTAGTAAAATTAGTAAAAGCTGCCCTAATTGCTGTCAGTAGGAGGAGTGGTTGTTGTTTTAGTAAAGTGTTATTATTTTGGAAGGATCGGGTGACTGCTTTAGCAGTAGCTCTTTTGGTAGGTGGTGTTTCAGCGGCGAATGTTTTAATATCTGACTACAACTTTCAAGCGGGAAGCATTCTATTTAGCTATTTAGACGGAAAAGGCGGTAGTGGAGAAAGCAATGACAACATAGTTGTTGAAAGCCTGAGTGATGTTGAAAATCGCAGGATAGTTGAGCAGAATCGTGTTTCTCTTGTTAAAATAGCAAGCGCCAATTCGGGCCTAGTTGGAGACCTTGACAGTAGTGAGGAAAATGAGAGAGAAGACAGCAGGTATATAGTCAGCAGTAGAAGGCAATCTCTTGATGATAATGAGCTGGGCAATGGCAATAAGGTTACTGTTCAGAACAACTCGTTCTTATCGCCGGCTACTTATTTTGATGAATCACAAGCCGACCTAAAGTACGGGATAGTAAAGTACACGGTTCAAGAAGGAGATACTCCAAGCTCTATTGCTACGTCCTTTGGAATTTCAACCTATACTGTTCTTTGGGCAAATAATCTAAAAGTGGGAGATTATATAAGGCCGGGGCAGGTACTTGAAATTTTACCTGTGAGTGGAGTGAAGCACATTACAAAGCCTGGTGATACAATTGACAGCATTGCCAAAAAGTACAAAGCCGACAGAGAGGAAATCATAATCTTTAATGATTTGCCGGCAGATGGTTCTCTGACAGAAGGGAAGGTGCTAATCATACCTAACGGCAAAAAAGAGGCTCCTATCAGGAAGCCGAGAGTGCAGAGATCAAGATATGCCAGAAGAAGGGGCAGAGTAATTTCTTCATCTAAGTACAGATATGTTAACCGCAGCCCAAAAAGAGGGCATAAGTTTCCCTATGGATACTGTACTTGGTATGTTGCTAGCAGAGTTTATATTCCTTGGGGCGGTCATGCTAAGTCGTGGCTGGCTAATGCTAGAGCTTATGGCTATAAGACAGGAAAGGTTCCAGTGCCGGGATCAGTCGTGGTAACGAATGAAAATAGGTGGTATGGACACGTGGCATATGTAGAAGCTGTCCATAAGAATACCATAACTGTCTCGGAGATGAATTATGTTGGTTGGGGAATAAAAAGCGTAAGAGTTATTCCGAAGAATAGTCCTGTTATAAGAGGCTATATCTATGTGAAGTAATTTTGTGTACTATCCATCACTTCGGTAACGAAATGATCAGAATAAATTGTTGATTTTTCCTAACTGCTTTTTGTCTTCAGTCAGACCGTTACCAAAGTGTTAGCAACTACAAAAAATTTAATTTGTTATTGATTAATAAACGAGTATGAAAAAAACAAGCTTGCTGACAATTCTTCTGGCGTTAATGTTTCTTGTCAGCAGCGGACAGCTTGCTTTTGCTGCTGATAAGAATGTTGGCAGAAAAGCAAAAGGGATAAGCCTATTAACTTTGGAAGATCACTTTGCTTTTTTGCCTAAAAAATTTTTTGTTGCTTCAACTAATTTCAATCAAATTCCTCTTGTAGGATCGGTTGCAAATGGAAGATCTAGTACTAATCCAGTTCCTAATTGGCGATCAATAGTAGGAAAAAGCAGGATATATGGTTGTCCTCCGAACGAAGGTCACGATTGGACAGTATATGGTTGGGATATAATTGATCATAAAATTGAAATTCTTAATTCAATACCTCCAAATTCAGGTCACGAGTGGACGGTATATGGATCAAGGCAAGGGAATTACAAAGACTTTACGGCGTATGTTTTGTCACCTCAGGCAGGTTCTACCACTACTGGAGTTGGAAGCGCACATACTGCTGGGGTCAGAACTGGTTGGCATTGGCGGGCTTCTGCTACTATAACTGGTTGGGGTTGGCGGCGGTAGGATTGATGGCATACTTCTTCGTTATGAAGAGTTAAGATCTCAAAGATTTTGTGGAGCTTAGATTTCTCCTAAAATGGAGAAATTATATAATATACCTAATATATCGGCCTATTCGGCCTTTAGTGAAGGAAGTGCATTATTATTCTGATATCTAACTGTTGGTCATAAAACTATGAAAAGTAAACCTGAAATGCCTCCGACAGAGCCATATCTAACTGAAAAAGAGAAAGCAATTCTCTTTGAAGAGGCAAAAAGAAAACATCCCAACCCTATGTCTGTAGTGGATAAAGCAAAGCACAGTGTGAGCGAGCTGGAACCGATTCAAAATTGGCTTGAAGCAAGAGCCGAGCTGATGGTAGATAGATCAGGAATTAATGAAGCAATAGAAAGTTTTGAAGGCAGAAGAGAGATGAAAATAGTTGATATAGGAGGAGGAAGTCAGCATATTGAGAGGGAGATTGTAAGAAGCAATGCCGGAAGGAATATAAACGTTGTTGGTGTAGATATATCTGACTATGCTTCTGGACGAGTTCGCAGGTCGGAAGAAGGAGAAAAAATAGGTTCACTTTTTGGAAAGGGAGAGAACTTGCCGATTAAGGAAAAGTCAGTTGAAATTGCCACAGCATTCTTCACCTTTCAGGAGCTGAGCGACAAGCAGCAGCAAGAAGTTTTGAGTGAAATGATAAGAATAATCAAAGATGAAGGCAAGATAATTATTGTTGATGAACTGCCAAAGGAGAATTACACAAAGGAAAAGATAGTCGCCAGAGCAAAGAATATACTTAGAAATGTGAAGATATCGAGGTATAACTTGCACAGTGAGGAAGAGTGGAAAGAATTCTTTGGCAAAAACGGCTTGAAAGTGGTTGATTACAGAGAATTTAGAGAGGATGAGAAAGAAATTGGGGAAAAATTTCCACCTCAGTTTTTTTCTTATATTCTGGAAAAAGCTGAGGGCAAAGTTTTAGAAAAATGAAATAATGAGCAAGGAGATATTTGTATTTGTGGGGGATGTTGTCAGAAGTGGCAGTTGAAGAGAAGAACGAGTGCTTTGAGTTTTGAATAACGCCTTTCTAGCCTCTAAGGATTATTGTGGATAAGTTGTGGATAAGATGTTTGCAGAGTTGTTTATCACTTTTGGAGAAACAAAGCCGTCCGTATTAATCTAGTTGCCAAATTTTGGCTTGTTTTAGGCAAATAATAACAATTCGGCGTGATAACTCTTGACTGATACTTGATCTGGTGCTATACTAAGGGTGCAAGTGATTAAAAAAATTGAGAAAGTAGTTGCACATAAATTGCACATTAAAAAGATGGAGGGGCATTGAAATAAACAGAAAGAGAAGAGTGGGCAAAAAGCGTGCTTTGTGTCTAGTCTTCTCTTGGCTGTTTGAAGCGTGTTTTCCATTTTTGAAAATTTATCAAAAACAAAAATAAAAAATAAAAAATAACAGAAAACAAAAAAACAAAGAGAAGGACAATAATAGTTAGGAAGGAAAACACGCCAAAACGGTGAGAGAAATAAGTTCTTTCAAGTAAGGAAAGAACGAAGCTGATCTTTGCTCTGATGTATTGTGCCACGCATATGCGTATATGGGCATTATCGAGGAAGAGTGTGAAGGCAAGATAGTGCTTGTATATGCATATGCGTGGCCACAAGGAGTAAAGATGTGAATGAGGCTTGGTCACGCAAAAAAATATTATAGGACCTAAAGCCTCTTTTTTCTTTTTGTGCACTGTCATTTTCAACTTGATTGGGAATATGCACTGTCACTGCCGACTTGATCGGGAGTCCAGGCGAAAACTCCTTGTTATCTGATTTTCAGCCAAACTTTGAAAACTCACCCAGCCGTTTCTTGGAAAAACATACTGAAGTAGGGTCCCATTGCGCAACGACGGTATTTCACTGAACTTCGAAAAGTGCTATAATGAAAACAAATTTAGTATTTATTAGAACATACCAAAGACTTGAGTCTCTTTAATAGGCATTAGAAGTCTGAATTAATTGCTACCAGAAACCTATATGAAAACTTTCAAAGAAAAGGTTTTGGACATCGTTTCTAAGATTCCCAGAGGAAAAACTCTAAGTTACAAGGAAGTTGCCAGACTTGCTGGAAGTCCAAAGGCGCAGCGCGCGGTGGGAAATATATTGAGTAGAAACTATAATCCTAGGATTCCCTGCCACAGAGTTATTCTTTCAAGCGGAAAGACAGGAGGATACAATCGAGGAAAGGAAAAAAAGATAGAAATTCTAAGAAGAGAAAAAGCCATCGTTTAACAAAGAACTTGAAAGGCCAGCAAAAGTGAAGTGATATAATAAAGCACAACGCTTATAGGATACATTTTTGAAAGCAAGTTCAAAAATGAAGTTTACTGTAGAAACAAGAGGTCGTTATGACTTCATAGATATTACGGAAAAAGTATCTTTGGCGGCGGCGGAGCTTGGCGTTGAAGAAGGAGCAGTTGTTGTATTTGTGCCGGGATCTACGGCAGCTATAACGACAATGGAATATGAAGAAGGCGTTATAGAGGATCTAAAAGATATCTTTGAAAAGTTGGCTGCGGAAAAGGCTGATTACAAGCATCATCAAAAATGGGGTGATAAGAATGGAGCGGCTCATATTAAGTCTGCTCTGGTTGGCACAAGTCTAGTCGTCCCGGTAGAAAAGGGATCTCTTGTTCTTGGCGTTTGGCAGCAGATTGTGCTGATTGATTTTGACGAAAAACCAAGAACAAGAGAAATAATTGTAAAAGCTCTTTAGAAAAGAACTAACCAAGAATTTATGCCGGAATTGCCGGAAGTCGAAACAATCAAGAGAGATCTTCAAAGGAAGATTCTTGGAAAAAAGATATGCAAAGTTGAAGTTATTCAGAAAAAGTCTATAAAAAACAGCTCTGGAAAGTTTGTTGAAATTTTAAAAGGCAACTATATAACAGATGTAGGGAGGAAAGGAAAGCTTTTGATCCTAAAGCTCAAGGATGGTAATTATCTTCTTGCTCACCTTAGAATGACAGGTCAGCTTGTCTGCAGGAAAGAAAACGGTGAAGAAGGGAAAAGCAAGCATACGCGAGTAATTATATATTTTTGCGACCAGTCAAGATTGGACTTTAATGACATTCGTCGCTTTGGATATTTGATGGTTGCAACAGAAGTGGAAAAAAATAACATAATAGAAAGAATAGGTGCTGACCCTACCAGCGAAAGCTTTGATCTTAAAATGCTAAAGAGATTGCTTGAAGGCAGGAAGAGGTCTTTGAAGTCGGCTCTGTTGGATCAGAAAATGATTGGAGGCATTGGAAATATATATGCTGACGAAATATGCTTTTCTGCTCGGCTTGTGCCGTCTAGAAGAGTGAACAGCCTGGGCAGCAGAGAAATACAAAGATTATATGCCTCAATGAAAAAGGTCTTAAGCCTTGCGGTTAGATATCGCGGAACAACTTTCAGCAGTTATGTAGACGCGAGCGGGAAAAAGGGTGATTTTGCAGGGTTCCTAAAAGTTTATCGCAGAGAAGGCAAGAAATGCCTAAGATGTAAAAAGGGAATTGTTAAAAAGATAAAATTAGCAGGCAGATCTACAAGATATTGTCGGAATTGCCAGGTGTGAGAGGGTGGCAAGATAAAAGCGCTAATGACTCATTAATTAGTAGATAATTAGTAAAAAGCGAAAATGAAAGTATACACCACTCCAACTTGCCCATATTGCCACAGGTTGAAAGAGTTTCTTGGAAGGAACAATGTAGATTTTGAAGAAATTGATGTAAGTAGCAACCCGAAAGCTGCGGCAGAAATAATAGAAAAGAGTGGACAAATGGGGGTTCCCATAACAGAGTTTGATGACGGTGAAATAATTGTGGGATTTGACGAGCAAAAGTTTAGGGAAAAATTGGGCATAGAAAATTAAGCGGTAGTTTATTCACGAATATGGTTTATGACCTTATAATCATAGGTGCGGGACCAGCAGGCATAACTGGAGCTGTTTATGCCGCAAGAAAAGGTATGAAACTTCTTGTAGTTTCAAAAGATGTTGGTGGACAAGTAACGAAAACTTCCATTGTTGAAAATTATACAGGTTATCAGGAGATAACAGGGAAAGAGCTTGCTGAAAAATTTGAGAGGCACCTGCGGGAGTTTAAGTTTGATTTCAAGACGGCTGAGGTGAAAAAAATAGAAGAAAGAGCAAATTGGTTTTTGGTGAAGACAGAAAAAGAAGAATTTAAAAGCAAGGCTTTGCTGATTGCCACCGGGGCAAAACCAAGAATGCTTGGTGCAGACGGTGAGAAACAGTTTATAGGCAGAGGAGTTACTTATTGCGCAACTTGCGACGCCCCTTTATTTTCCGGCAAAAATGTGGTTGTTATAGGAGGAGGAAATTCGGCTCTTGAATCGGTGCTGCAGCTTATGAATATTGCAAACAAAATTTATGTAGTGAACAATACCAGCCACATTAAAGCAGATGCTGTGCTTATGGATAAGGTAAAGAAGAGTCCCAAAGTTAGGATATTCAATAATTCAAATGTGACAAAAATACTAGGAAAAAAGTTCGTTGAAAAAGTTGTGTTCATCTGCAATGAAAAAGAAAATATCTTGGATGTAGAAGGAGTTTTTATCAATATCGGATATGTGCCAAATACGGATATTGCAAAAGGTTTGCTTAAGCTCAATCAAAAAGGCGAAATTGAGATTGATCTTTCTGGAAAGACAAGCAAGGCCGGAATTTTTGCAGCAGGAGATTGCACTAACGCTCCCTACAAACAAATCATAACTGCTGCGGGAGCAGGAGCAGCTGCGGCTCTAAGTGCTTTCAAATATTTATCAAAGCGTTGATCGTTGTTGTTGAACTAGTATAGATCTGAAAAAAAGATATTTGGTTAGCGCACAGCAGTCCTTCACACCTCTACTTTTTGATATTATTCTAAACGCAACTTAGAATGTTAGGGAGGTTTCGTCAGAGACGACTTTTACCAGATAGGATATGGTTTATACCTGTCTGAGCACAAGTTTTTGGTTAGTTGTATGTGCCACATCCGTCATCCTGAACGGAGTGAAGGATCCCGCAGGAATGGGAAATGTCTATAGCAGTATGTCTTATCTTTCTCCAAACGGGATCCTTCGCCTTCGGCTCAGGATGACAACATTTTTCTCCAGCCGGGACCTTCGCTAGTGCCCAGAATGACATT
>CAYWAL010000025.1:0-64 GCA_964456605.1 uncultured Candidatus Saccharibacteria bacterium
CTAGTGCTAGTGAACACGGGGGGCACTAGTGCTAGTGAACACGGGGGGCACTAGTGCTAGTGAA
>CAYWAL010000025.1:164-16081 GCA_964456605.1 uncultured Candidatus Saccharibacteria bacterium
CACGGGGGGCACTAGTTGCGAAAAAACAACTATCTCACCAAGACTGCTTGTTTTGGCTTAAACAAGCCATCTGGGTGGTGAACGCTAGGACACTAGTCCCGCCGTCTAAAGAAACTCTTTAAAGAAACTCTTTAAAGAAAATATAACTACTGGCGGTAATAGTTATAGTCTTTTATTGACAAGATAACTTTTTTGTGTATAATGCTAAATGAGAACAAAAACGCTATCTGTCTCAAAAGCAATAACAAAAAATTTCCCCCGCTGCCCGCGCCAACCAAAACCTCAATAAATCTTATCGCTAAAAACATGGAGGATATATCCCCAGAAGAATTTGGCTTCACAATCAACCCAGCATGCAAAATATGCAACAGCGTCTACAAGCCCGAAATAGACAAAATGCTTTTAGACGAAGTAAAAACCTCTCGCATAGTTGACTTCTGCACAGTAATAGATCCCTCAACGGGAAAACAAAGAATCAGCGGAACAAAAAAAGCAATCAAAAGAAACTTGCTGCGCCACAAAAAACACATCGCCATAGACAAAAGCAAAATTGAAGAAGCGCAAAAAAAGTCTATGGTTCTCTACAAAGCAAAAGTCAAAGAAGAAATAACACTAGAAAAAGCCAAGCAGATTGCAACGCAAAGAATGATTGACCAGCTCTCTGACGCTTCAAAAGATTTTTCTATATCAGAACTCGCCATACCAATCTCGCTGGAACAGAGAGAGAGGTCTGTGAAAGTTGAAGAAGACAGCGTAAAAATTGCGTTTGCTAAATTTCTAAAACAAAACAACGATGAAAAAGAAGGCGGAGTCGCAACAGACAAGATTAAGAGTCTTGAAAATACAATCAGAGAAGCTGAAAGGACTCTTGCAAGAATTGAAAAAGAAATACGACTCATTGAAGGGGCTGGAAGAGAGAAAGAAAGTTGACGCTATTGCAAAAAACAAAAGCGCAAAGGGACTGAAGGCTTTCTGCAAGTTTTATCTAGACATTGACCTGACACCAGATCAGTTTAGGTATGAAAAAAATTCCGAAGGAAAAACCATAGTCTTAAACAGGAGCGGAAACAAATGGGGGAAGACATTTTGTGAAGCGCTGGGAGTGATATACGATGCGTATTACAAGCTAGACTTAAACACTAAAGACCCAGAAGCATGGCTTAAAGCTGAATACCTGCAGGCAGTTGCGGCGCCTGAGTATTCCGGATCAAGAACTCTGATAAACGAGCTGATAAAAATCGTTGAGGGAAAAGTGCTAAAGCCAGACGGTTCAACAAACAGATCAAAACTTAAAGGCTGGTTTATTGTCAAACACAAGGGCATAGAATCTGACAGCAACCAACCTCCCGTTGTAAAGTTTTTTAACAACAGCGAACTCTGGGGAAGAAGTTACAGTGGACTGGGGGCAAGCATGAAGCAGAAGACGTTTCACAGGATAATCATTGACGAGTCTGGGGATATTCCAGAACTTCACAAGTTTATATTTGCAACACTTGTTCCAAGAACCGCGATGAGCAGAACAGGGCAGATCAGAATTATTGGGACGCCGCAAGGGTTTAAATATGACTACTCACAAGTGATAAACGAGTTGAGGGGAGACCCAAACGCATACATCCATCAGGGATCTACGAAAGAAAATATTTACATAACGCAGCAGTCTTTGAACAGAATGCTGAAAGCATACCAGCATGATGAGAACCTGATGAGACAGGTGCTATACGGAGAATTTGTTGACAGCGGAAATTCTGTTATTCCCGGAGACATAATTGACCACGCTGTTGATGTTAATTTGCCACTAGAACAACCTCCGCTAAATGGGCATCAGTATGTGGTAGGGATTGATTCGGCGGCAATATCGGATGATAATTCAATTTCAATTTTGGATGTTACGCAGGAGCCGTTTATTCTTGTAAAGCATTATTCCATATCGGCAAAGATGCTGCCTCCAGAAGTTTTTTATGCTGATATAGAATCTCTGCTGGCAGAATACAATCACGCAATGGCAATTTTTGACGCCTCTGGGCCGGGCGGACAAATACACCAACAGCAGCTGCAGCAAAAATGTTCAAATATTTTATTTATCAGCATTGTTGGAACAAAAACAAGAGAAGAAAAAGGGCAAATAAACAAAGGGGATCTTGTTGTTAATTTTAGAGAAATGCTTTCAAAAGGCAGGAAGAAAAGAACTTACTACGACAGGGAAGGCTATGTTTCGGAAGTTATTGAAGAGAATCCAAACTATGGCTTGATTAGAATTCCAAACATTTATGAGCTTATTCAGCAGTGCAAGATTTATACTTGGGATGATAAAAATATACAGACTGACAGGTTTATATCGCTTTGTTTAGCTTGTTGGCTTGCGTCCAAAAAGTCAGCGATTGCGCCTGAAATATCTTACAGAAGAAACACTTGACAAAATTTATTTGCGGTGTATAATTATAACGCAAAACACAAAAAACTCCGTCCTGAATGGGCGGGTTTTTTGTGTTGTTTGACAAGGAAAAATGATGTGATAAAATATAAATAGCGTTCCAAGACTTTGTCAGAACAAAAAATATGACAAAGGATTTTGATGTTGTAAATGAAATAGTAAAAGAATACAAAAACCTTGAAAGCGAAGCCAGTAGTTTTGCAAAAGATTGCTTGATTTATGAGGATTTTTACGAAGGCGACCATTGGAGAAACAGCTATGTAATTTTTTCAAATGGGTGGAGTTTGGACAACTCGTTCATAGAAGATGCAATCCGCGTGATAGAAAACCACTGCGACGAAGTTGTTGATACAAATGTAGAAATTTTGATGAACAATCCTCCGATTTTCAGAATACCGAAACCGCAAGAGGAAGACCCTCTCGTTGATGTTGATCCATACGACGAAGAGCAAGACGAGATACAAACCGACCAGATAACCGACATTGAAAAAATACTTAGGCTGATTTTGAACAAAAGCAAGTATCACGTAGAACTTGAAGACGGCGCTTGTAATGGGTCTCTTTATGGGCGCACAATTTTTTTGGGCAAAATTATCAACGACAGGGAATATGGCAAAATTGCTGGATTTTCTTCTATTGACCCCACAAGTGTTAGGCTGAAGTTTAGAACAGGTAGAGCAAATGAAGTTGAGAAAATTTTTTGGAAAGAAGAGATTTCGTTTAGAGAGGCAGAAAGCAGGTATAAAGAATATCTCACAAAAGAAGAGCTGGAAATTTTTTCAAAAGAAGACTACATAGAAACGCTAGGCGCTAGCGCAAATGTGGTAAGAGCCACTGGAATGGCTGATACTGGATGGGCGGATCTTGCTTACCGAAACTGGATCAACAAGCAAAGAGAAATAAACCCGATGATAAATGTGATTCACTGTTACGATGAAAAATATTATTGGGTGATATACAAAGACAGGGCTATATTCAAAAAAGAACACCGCATTGGGAGGTTTGCGAAGGACGGCGCAAAACTTCCTCCTGTTTGGTATATACCAAACGCTCCGATGGGAAACAGAAGAAGACTTGGGCAAAGCGACTTAAGAAGAATAATCCCAACACAGATTTTAATAAACAAATACAAGAGTTTAGAATACAACCTGATCAGCGGAAATGTGTTCCCATCCAAAGAACTGATAAGCATGAGGGAGGGGTTGCTGGATGCAATAAAAGGAGCTAAATCGTTTGACATTAGGCTGATGCCGGGAGAGTCTATAAACTTTAAAACTCCCAACATAAACGCATATCCTCTGCAAGAAACAATTAGAAGCACAAAGCAGCATTTAAGAGATAACACAGGGATGACAAACGCAGTGTTTGGAGATCCAGAAGGGTCTATAAACACAGGACCGGCGCTGAAAATACAATATCACCCGGCAGAGAGAAAAATTTTGCGCAAGACAGTGTTTTGGCTTCCAGAGCTTAAGAGTCTCTACTCGTGGCTTTTGAGAATTACAGCAGAAAACAATCCAAAGTTTGCGGAGTTGATTTACTTTAATGGCAAACCATACACTTATGTTGATGTTAGTTGGGAAGTTAAAACTCCGCAAGACGAGGCTGTTGAAGTTACCAACGATATTAACCTTGTGGATAGAGGAATTATCTCCAAAGAATCTGTTGCAAGAAAAAGAGGGGTTAAGAATGTGGAATACGAAATGAAAAAGATAGCAATAGAAAAAATGATTGACGCCGAGATCCAAGCAAGAGCAAAAGCAAAAGTTGAAGCTGAAATGCAGGCGCAGTTGGCCGGTTCTCAACAGCAAACAGAACAGCCTGCAAGCGAAGAAGAAAGAGCGCAGTCAGTAGCGCTGGCAGACCAAGAGAATTATCAGATGTCTAGCGGACAGGAAGTTGCGCCTACAAACCCTGCGGATGTGGCAGATTTTGATGCGCACAATCAGGAGCATTTAAGTTTTATAAATTCTGAACAATTTAATTTGCTTCCTGACGGTGTTAAGGATTTATTTTCTAGACATCTTGCAAATGTTCAACAAGGAGGAGAAGTCGCACAAAAAACTTCCAGCACAAGGAAGATGGTTAAAGAATCACCTGGACCAGAGCCAGTAAATAAACCAGTTTTGAATCAATCCCAGAACAAGAAAGAAGAACAACCAGACAATGTTCCACACCACCTGAGATATGGGAACCTTCCTGAGGCTAAAAGAAATTTTAAATAAAACATGGCATTAAGAAGATCGTCTATAAAACTTAGAAGAAGACGAAGAAGAAGCAGAGGAGGCATTTATATCCCCTACTCCAAGCCAAAGCTGTATGATTTAGAATACCGCCAAAAAACAGAGGACTATAGAGACGGAGTTATATCGTTTGATGAGTATATAAAATACTTGGAGGATAAGCTGAAGGAATTTCCAGAAGGGACATCTGAACACTTTACGATCAAGAAACGGATTAAGGATGTAACAAATGCATACAACAAAAAACTAGAAGCAGAAAGAAGACAGGCAGAGAATCTGGAAAGAAGAAAAATGGCGGAGGATTACAGAGACGGCCTTATTGGATATGCTGTTTATTCTGAATACTTGTCAAAAAAGCTGGATAGTCTTGATCCTAACAGCTTGGATTATTTTATTATCAAAAAGCAGCTTGACAACATAACACAACAGCATATAGAAAAACAGGTTGATTTTGGTTTTAAGGTTGCCAAAACTATTGAACCCGATGATTATATTAAATTCAAAGAAGAAGAGTTGCAAAATGTTGACCCCAACAGCGATAAGTATATACAAATTCAAAAAGACATTAGAGAAGCCGAGAGAGAAAAGATTAGAAGAGAGGAATTAAAGCTGAAGTTTGATATTCAGCAACAAACAAAAAACAAGATGGACTTGGCTAAATTTTATCTTGACATTGCCCAGAACTCAGATGACCCAGAAATGCAGATGATGTATTACAACAAGTATGTGTCAACAGTGGACAGCATTAACAGAGAGGCATTAAGCGAATACAATAAACGGATTGCAATTCAAGATAGGGATATGTTTTTGAAATATAAGAGAGGAGATTTGGGTAATACTTTTGAGGAAAATTTGAGGAATTATTATAATTACTTGAACAACAGACTTGAAACAGAACCAGATATAAACAAGCAATTTACGCTGATTAGCAGAATTGACTCTTTAGTAAGAGAAGCCAATGAGTTTCAGGAGCAAAGAACTAAACTTGCCGAAAAACAAGCTAAGGCAATAAAGAAAGAGGGCGAAAGAAGTGTTAGAGAAAAAATAAGGGAACTGAGAAAAGAGTTTTACAGAAATAAAGCAAACTTAGACAAGATGTTGAGCTATGGATGGATAAACGCAAAGCAGTATGCAGTTGAAATGATTAAGATGACAAACTCCTACAAGAACGACTTAGTAGCACTTGCAAGCAGTCCCTACATTACAGAATCAGCGTATGACAGGATAGAATCGGAACTAGAAGGAATAAACAAGCACCAAGAAAATGATAATTTTTGGAAGGCGGTTATACCAGTTAGAGATAAAGAAGGAAACTTTACAGGAGAGGTTTATTTTAATCCTAACTATAAGGCTGTTCAAAAACCGTCAAATTATTTTAAGACCACTTGGGAGTTTGATCCAACGCAAAGTTATGAGAAGAAAAATTATGTTTATGATCCAAAGGTAGGGGTTTGGCGAGAAATTGCAAAAAGAAAAGTAAAAGACGCAAGCGGAAAAAGCATTGAAAGGTATGAGATTTATAGGCTAGACGAGAACGGAAATGTTCTAACAGAATACCAAACGCCGCAGGGAGATTGGGGGTTCTTGGGGAAGGATGGAAAGTTTATCAGGTCGGACAGGAATTACAGAAATGTTGATTTTAAGTTGATGACACCAGATGATATTGAAAGATATCAAAAAGAAACAAAAGAAAATGTTTGGAAAGAAGTAGCAAAAGAAGAAGGAATGCTCAACGCTATGTTGCAAAGGCATTTAGTTACACACCCGGAAGCTCCGATAAGCAAACTTGCTGAAATGGGAGGAGACGTTAAAAAGGTTGCGGATTATATTGTCAACAATGTGTCAAATGTTCCTCAGAGAATACAAAAAGATTTTAGTAGAGAATCTTTTGCAAGATTGCCAGAGGATTTTTCTAAAATTGTGGAAGCGGCTAGCGGATTGAAAATTGGTGAAACAGGGGAACATGTCAAAGAATTACAAAAGAATTTAAGAAACTTAGGGTATTATAGAAAAGGAATAACTGGATATTTTGGTCCGAAAACAATGGAAGCTGTTAATGAAATAAAAAATAAGATTGCGCAAGATTTTAGCAAGGAGTCTTTTGCTAGGTTGCCACAAGATATTGGAACGATTGGAAAGGCAATAGGGACTGCTGCTAGTAGGTTGTTCAAACCGAATTACATTGGCGGTGCGTTAGGAGAAGTATATGCCAAAAGAAAAGACCTGCAAAAGGTATTTGATCCGACAGGAAAAGGAAAGGGAGAATGGGCTGGCAAAACAATAGAAGACTGGGCAAGAATGTATGGCTATAAAGAAGAGCCGCTTTTGAAGTCATATGCACCCAAACCGCCTGTCTCTGTTCCTAAACTTCCTAAATTATCCCTTCCTAAATTTACCCTTCCAAAGATTAGTGTTCCTAAAATATCTATTCCAGAACCTGCGCAAAAAGCCGCAACAGCAATTCAAAAAACCTATAATCCAACAACATTTTCTAGATTGCCAAAGGATATAGGCACTATAAGCAAGGCGGTTACAAAAGGGGCTGGAAGTTATCTTGAAGGAATTAAAAAGAAGGTTGGAGGGTTCTTAAATAAATTAAAGTGGTGGTAAGCATATGTATAAACCAGAAATTCTTAATGAATTTGAACAAAGAAAAAAAATAAGAAAAATTTATCCTTATCAGGGAAAGTATTTTGATGCAATGTCTGTTGCTTCAAAAAAAGAAGAGGAAGAAAGAGCCAAAACAAGGTCTTCTTGGTTTAATTTGCCGATGTCTGTGATTGGAAAAGGGCTGGATTATCTCAGTAGTTTTAATCCTTTGGAAGTTGGAGAAAAGCTGGGCGGAATGATACAAGACACGCTAAGGGTTGGGGAGAAAGCTATATCTGCTCCCGGAAGGATTTATCAACTTTTGAAATACCAAAAAGAAGTAAAGTCGCTTCAGGAAAAAAAGAACAAAGGGCAAATATCGCCAGAAGAATACAGGAAGAGGATTAGCTTTATAAACAAAGATGTTTCTAGATTACAACAGGGATATAGTTTCAAAGAAGGTATTACAGACGCCGCTTCCGCTGTTTCAACAATTGCGTCTCTTTATCCTGTTGGCAAGATTGGAGCAATGGGGGCAAGGGCATTGTTAAAGGGGGGAGTAACCAAAGCATTATCAAGATCTGCCATCAAGGAAGCTCTAACACCAACATTGCCAAAAGCAACTGGAAAATTTGGAAAAGCGTTTCAACTTGCTACATTGTCTAGACCATTATCAACTCCTGCTGCGAAAGTAATTGGAGAAGCAAGCAAGCAGATAGCAGGAGGAAAGGTTGCTGCTGATATTGCAACAAAACTCATTCCTCATGGCGAGGAAAGGTTTAAGCCAGTTAAAATTTTACCAGAAGGGCTAGGAAGAGAATCGCTGATAATTGGTGGACAGCTTCTCACTCCATTGCCGTTTGTTGGAAAGGTTTTTAGAAGATTGTCTAAAGCGAAAAAATTTATAGGCAAGGCGTCAGAATATCAAGCTGCAGATGAAGCGTTTAAGAGATTTTTTGGCAAAGAGGCAATAGAAAAAGTTCCCGTTTTTAAAGATAAAGACACCAGAGCAAGTGCTTTGGCATATTTTATGGGCGTTATGAAAGAGAGAGGTATTCCAATTACAAAAGAGAATTTTATATCTTTTCTTGATGATATTTATCGTCCAAAAGTAAAAGACCTTCCAATTATTTCCAAAACAATCAAAAAAGCGTTACAGGCAAATGGGATTAAGTATGTGAAAGACGTAGCGGAAATGGACGATGAAGCGTTGATGAATATTGTTAAAAGCAAAAATGACATTAAGAAGATTAAGGAAGCAATAGATGAAATTGGCAAAACAGATTTTACTGGAATGCATTTTACCACTCCAGAGGAACAGTTAAAGGCTTTGGCTTCGTTTATGTATAAAGGCGTTCACTCTGGAACTTGGCGAGGAACAGCGCAAGAATTGAAAGCGGAAGTTGAAAAGAACTATGATGAGATATTAAAAGGCATTAAAGGGGAAGCAAAGATAAAGGGTCCAATGAAGGGTATCAAGTTTAAAGAGTTTCCAATTCCGATAATGAAGCTAAAAACTTCAGATGAAGCACTAAAAGAAATACAAGACAAAACAAACAGGATTATAGAAGCGATTAGAAAAATAAAAGAAAAGAAAATAGAGAAAATAGGAATTAAGTCAATAATAAAAGTGGAGGACGAGATAAAAGAAGTTAAAAAGATGAGGAGAGAACTACAGAGAAGCAAAAGGAGAACTAGAAAATTTAGAGCAATGGAAAGAAAAGCGGCCGATGAACTTTTGCAAGAATTGAAAGAAAAGCACGAAGAGCTTACCAGAATTACCGAATCGCTTAAAAAGCAGGCAAGGGAAGCAATGGAAGAAGAATTAAAAACGAAAAGAAAAGAAGTGTTTGCATCACAATTCCCCAAGACAAAAGCGATTGCCAAAGCTCCAGAAGTTATTCCTGAATTTATTATTAAGGCAGAAAAACCAAAGGTTGGCGCTTGGACAAAGAAAACCGTTAAAGATTTGGGATATGATACTCTTTACAACCAAGGCGTAAGAGAACTTCCCAAAGGAGACAAATCTTTCCTAGAAGGAAGAAAAGCGTGGCTTGGTAAAATAATAAACAAACTAAAAGAAGGCAAAATTGGCAGATGGCTTGTTCCACAGAATTCTAGGGCTATTTACGAAAAGATTAGAGACAGGTTAGATAAAGGGCTGTTTGAGGTTTTAGGAGATGATGCAGAGAGAGCTAAAAAAATAATTGAAGAAGAATTAAAAAGACCGTTAACATTGCTTTGGACAAAAGTTCCTGTTTATAGGCCAACAGAAAGAGAGTTGGGAGTTGGAGTTTGGAAAGACATTGTTTCTAAATTGTATAATAAGCCTAAGGCAGACGAAGAGGTTATAGAGATTGCCAAAAAGCTAGACAAAATGGCAAGGAATGCTTTTGTAACTTCAATGAGGGAGGCTGGAATTCCCACACATTTGATTGATAAACTGAGATCATATAGTGAGTTTTACAATACTCTTTATTTCTACTATACACTAGGAAGGTTCTACGTAAGACCAACTTTTTGGATACAACAGATTCCTGAGACTTATATGTGGGGGACAGTGAGAGCGGATAAAACGCCAGAAGGATCTTTGTTAAGAAAAGCACTGCAAAGACAAATATCTCTTGACAGAACAATAAAAGATTTTTGGAAACCTAGATTAACGAGAGGACAGGAAGCCGTATTGTCAAAAGCATTGGGATATACAGAAGACGCTTTTATAACAGGGTGGAGGCAGATGCCGTTTATGATGAAAAACGAAGCAAATGCTTATGGACTTGGTCTTGTATTGAAAGCGGACAAAGCTCTTGAAAATATGCCAGTTGTTAAAGAATATCTAAAAAAGCATGGGCTAAAAAGGGTAGAGGACATTCCGTATTTAAGAGATCACTTTTACAAGCCACTTGCAGATGACGCTGAAAAGATTGCTGAAATAATTGATAAATACGGATTTGCGGGCGCAAAAGCTCACCTTGCCGATGAAACAAAAACACTTTTACAGAAAGGTAAAGAAGCTGCCATATTTGACAATGCAATAAGAGAGGCATTAAAAATTGCAAGATACACTGCATTTGAAGAGGCTGTTCCGCTTTTCTTGTATAACCCTAACAGGTCAGCACTTGAAAAAACTTTACACGGAGGCATTATGTTCCCGTTGAGTTATATTATGAAAGTGTCGTCAAGAGGCGGAGAGTATTTGCTTGGGGGAAAAGCTATTAGACCTAAAATAGCAGCAAGTATTATTAACAGGTTGGACAAATGGCATCAATCAGAGGAGGGCAAAAAGTTTGAAAGTAAATATTATAATCTTGTCAATTTAGCGGAGAGTTGGCTTCCAATGGATCCTAGTTATCCATTTTCTACTGGGTATCTTCCCCCCTTCTCCAAGATGGTTTATCGTTGGATAGAAAAGCCAGAATTTTATCTTGATGAAAAGAAAGGCGCGGAAAGGTCTTTAAGAGTTTTGATTCCTTCTTATCGTGAAATAAAAGGATGGCAATCGCTATTAAGAAATATTAAAGATTTGCAGGATGATATTAGAGGGGATCTTTTGAAGGGCAAAATGACCGAAAAAGAAGCAAAAGAGATACTAGAGAAATTCAGATATAAAGCGCCAGAAGAATTACCGGGATATAAAGTTCCTAAATTAAAGCCTGTAAAGTTTGAGAAGAAAACAAAGATAGAGACCAAGACGTCCAAAGAAAAAGCGTTTGAAGAAAAGAAAAAAATAAGAGAAAAGTTACCTAGTATTCCTGTGTCTTCTAGAAAAAAGAAAGAAAAGAGTATTTACGAGGCAATAATCAAAGCCCCTGAAAAGCAGAAGATTCCTTCTCCATTCAAAAGAAAAAGATATTCTAAGGGGGGGTTGACATTGTTTTTTAATGAGTTATAATTAAGATGTATCATAATAATTATCTCTAATTCTGCAGGTGCGAATCTGCGGAAGGCCGGTGGGAATCGGCTATAAGGAGAAAAAAAATATGGAAGAAGAAAAAAAAGATGTCCAAGTTAATCAGGGTGAGAATCCTGATGAAAACCAAAAAGGACAAGAAGAGTCAATAGAAAAACAACTTGAGGAACTTAGAGAAGAGAAAAAAATGCTTGAAGAAAAACTTGCGGAAATTGAACAAGATGCAAGAAAATATCAAAGCGAGGCAGATAGAGCAAAAAAGCTGCTAGGCGAACAGGAGCAGCTTGAGCTTAGGCAACAGGAGCTGGAAGAAACAGCTCATGAGGTTTATACAGGTCTTGTCCAAAGAGACTATCCGGAAGTTTATAGCGCATACCCCGAAACCTTTGAGCAGTTGAGGGGTGAACCAAAAGAAAAATACATTGAAACTGCCGAGTATTTGAAGAAGGGATTGGAGAAAATTAAAGCGTCAAACTCCAATTCTTCGTCCAATTCTTCGTCCAATTCTTCGTCCAATTCTTCAAATGCTGGCGAACAAACATCTAATCAAGATAATTCTAATCAAGCCTCTCCTATGCCACCGTCCGATCAAAAAAGAGAGGAAAGACATATTTTTACTAGAGAAGAGCTGAAAGCACATGCAGGGGATCTGGAGTGGTTTGAGAAGAATAGAGAAGAAATAGACAGACAGTTGGCGGAAGGCTTGATTAAATAGGAGATATAAAAAATGGCTAATGTTACTACTACTACGGTTGCTGATTTCATTCCAGAGATATGGTCGGCTGATGTGTTGAAAGCTGTTGAATCCAAGTTAGTGATGGCAAACTTGGTGATAAAAAAATACTCTGAAGAGGTAAAAAAGTTTGGCGATACTATTCATATTGACTATGTTAACAACCTGACTGCGGGTGACAAGGTGGCTAATACTGAGGTTACCTTTTCTTCTAATACGGAAGGAAAAATAACACTAACAGTTAATAAGCATAAATATGTTGCTGTAAGGATTGAAAATATTGCGGAAGTTCAATCAAAGCCAGACTTGAGGAAAGAATATACTGAGAAGATGGGATACGCACTTCAGAAACAAATAGATTCTGACTTGCTGGCTCTTTACTCTGGATGTTCAGTAACCAAAGGTTATACCACTTCCAAGATAACTCTTTCCACTATTTTGGATGTTATGCAGTCAATGGATGAGAACGAAGTTCCACAAGAAAATCGTTACTTTGTGGTTTCTGCGGCGCAAAAACGAGCCTTGCTTGAAATTCCAGAAATGATCAGGAATGATTATAGAGGAGACAGTAATGCGTTAAAAACTGCCAATCTTGGAAGTTTGTTAGGATTCCAGTTTTTCTGGACAAACCAAGTGCCTAAGACAGGAACAAATCCTACCGTTTCTCACAACCTCGCATTTCACAGAGACGCTTTTGCTCTTGTTATGCAGGTAGCTCCTAGAATTGAGGCAGATTACAATATTCGCCATAAAGCTTGGGAACTTGTTGGAGATACTATCTATGGAGTGGGAGAAGTGAGAGACGATTCTGTATTAGGCAAATACGCTGTTCATGTGCAAGCACAGGATGCCGCATAGTTTTTATGGAGAGGTGGATCTCCGCCTCTCCTTTGCTCATATTTAATTAAATAACTATACAATTATGGCAATTACCACGAACAAGATTTTTAGCAAAGATCTGGATGTTTATGATGACAAAAAAACATATTATATCAGGAATGCACACGGAAATGTTTTGCCTGTTACTAAACCGATTTTGATGTATAGATTTGGATATGTATGGGTATCCGATCCTCATTCTTTGGTTGACGAGACTTCTGGAAAAAGAATTGGATTATGGAAAAAGAAACTTCCGGCAGAGGAAGGATTTGAAGTTGTAACCGAGAAAGAATGGTTAGAACATGAAAACGAAAGGCTGAGAAATGAGGGACGACCAACATTAACAACAACTAACAAGCCAACACTGGGGCCAGATATGCCTGCCATTTCTAGAAAAGAAATCAAGACCAGTGAAGGCAAGAAAGGAGAAAAATAAAATGAATTACTACAAAACTATTAACATTAAATCTTCTGGAGCTATTACTGCCAATGGCAATTCGGGGGCGGTGGATGTTTCTGATGTTGAAAAGATAATTATAAAAACAGTTGTCTCTGCTGTTTCTGGAACCTCTCCAACACTAGATATAACAATTAAGGATTCCGACGATGGTTCTACTTGGGATACTGTTGAATCTCTTACACAGATCACAGCAGCAGGAACTGTTAATACTAGATTAACAAAACCAACCAGACGCTATATCAGGGTTGATTGGACAGTTGGAGGAACTTTGCCTTCATTTACAACAGAAATTACTGCCGTTGGCATACGACATGGTTAATCATTAACAGGGGAGATATTTTTCTCCCCTTTTGGAGAAAAAAAATGATTAAGCAGAATATAACAATTCAAAGCAGTGCAACTAAGACAGTTTCTGGACAATCTTCTGCTATTGATGTAAGCTCGATTGATGAAATGGTTGTTTTCTTAAATGTATCTGCTGTTTCTGGGACATCTCCGACGCTGGATGTGACGATTGAAGATTCTCCCGATGGAACTAATTGGTATACTCATACCTCTTTTACCCAAGCAACTGCAACAACAAAAGAGGCAAAAAGAATTTCAAATTTTGGGAAGTTTGTCAGGATAAACTATACTATCGGTGGAACATCTCCCTCGTTTACTTTTGAGGTTGTGGCAGTTGGAAAGCTAATCTTATAACAACCAAGGTTATGTATAGCGGAAAGATTAAATCAATAAAAAAAGATGTTCATATTGAGACAGGAGAGCAGTTTCTTGATGTAGAGATTGAAATTTTTGACGACAAAGGTAAAGCAGTTGCCACCAGAAAAATTGCTTTTCCTGTTGACGAGAAACCAAAAAAAATAAAAGAAGAGGTCAGAAAGTATATTAAAGTGTTTGCAGATGAAAGAAAGATGTTTGAGAAAAACAAAAAGAATGATGAACTTAATAAGCTCGCCGACAAGACAATCAAAGATCTTGAAGGCTTAAGTATAAATGTATGATCAAGAACAGTATATTTAAAATTAAAAGAAAAGGCAAGGTGAAGATAAAAGAAAATGTTGAGTATGTTCTCAGAGACAAGAACGGAAATATAAAGCCGCTATTCAATCCTAACTTTCTAGGCAGGTTCTTGTTAAAAAAAGGATTGAATGTCCCTAGAGTTCCTATTTTTGGAAGCTGGAAAAAATCGTTGCGGGTTTCTAATTTAGTTGTTAATGCAGGGATGGCAGGTGTGGCTTCAAGAATAAATGGCGCTGGAGCTGAGGCGGCATTTACCTACATTGCGATAGGAACAGGAACAACCGCGGCGTCCGCATCAGATACTGCGCTTGTAGCTGAAATTATTACTGGTGGAGGAGCAAGAGCGGCTGCAACAGCTTCTCGTGTTACTACCGATGTTACGAATGATACCGCTCAGTTAGTGGTAACATTTAATTTTACAGCTAGCTTTGCGGTTACTGAATCAGGAGTGTTTAATGCCTCAAGCGGAGGAACAATGTTGGCAAGGCAGGTATTTAGCGCTATAAATGTATCAAGCGGAGATAGTTTGCAGGTGACTTGGAAGTTTGATGTTGACTAATAAACAAACTTTAAGTCTATGAACCTAGATCCAGTAAAAAATTTTGCCAAAGTAGAAGTTTCAACTGGCTATGATAGCACAGCAACTTCTATTGCTCTGGTTACGGGAGACGGATCAAAACTTCCAGATCCTTCTACCGATGGGGCTTTTAATCTTATTTGGTGGAACTCAACGGACTACCCAGATCCAGCAGATGATCCAAATGTAGAGATAGTAAGATGCACAGCAAGAAGCGGCGATACATTAACTATTATCAGAGGACAAGAGGGAACTACTGCTTCTAACAAAAACACAACTGGCAAGACATATAAAATGGTTTTGTCTGTCACAAAGAAAATGATTGATGATATAGGAGCTGGAGCTTGGACATTGATAGAAACATTATCTCCGTCTGGTGTAAATTCTATTACAACTACCGCTTCTTTGTCTGGGTATAATGCATTAAAAGTTATAATTGCCGCCAAAGCAAGCAATGTTTCTTATGTTGGAATGAGATTTAGCGGAGATACTGGCACTAATTATTATTATCAATGCTCAATGCTTACTACGGTTGGAACTTTTACTCAAACAACAGCGGCAACATCACTTGAAATAGGGCAGATAGAAACCTATGGAACATTATTTACAGTTGAAATAAGTAATGTGTCAGGTTTTAGAAAATCTTTTTTGTCTAATTGTGCTTATGCTACTGTTACCCAGTATCGTTATAGTGGAGCTTGGAATAATGTAACTGGTCAAATAACTTCATTAACTTTTTTCCTTAAAGACGATCCAACCTACACTTTTGCCTCTGGTTCAAAAATAATAATACTTGGAATTTAATTGCTAACAGCAGAAATTATGTCATATGGATCTTTCTCTTATGGTTCGTTTAGTTATGGCGGTGGAGGTTTTATAACTTCTCAATCCTACTACCAAACCTGCTCCGAGTCTGTTATTATAGCCGACACGTTAACAAACACGACATCAAGGGCGTTTTCAGAAATAGTTTCAGTTGTTGACAGCATTACAACAAAACTTACACATTACAAAACTCTTGCGGAAACTATTTCAATAGTAGACAGCATTACAAGCAAGTTTGTAACATTAA
>CAYWAL010000026.1:0-15382 GCA_964456605.1 uncultured Candidatus Saccharibacteria bacterium
TTATTTAAGCTAATAATTAAACATTTTTGGTTCGGATAATCGAACTTTACCCTATAAAAAAATTGATGAGAATTTGCTTGTTGTAGTAAATATTCTCAAACCTAAGTTCAATGACTTATGAAAGAAAAAATTGTTGCCAGTGTTGTCACCCACAATAGAAAAGAATTATTAAAAAATTGTCTAGATTCTCTTCTTTCGCAATCAAGACCATTGGATTTGATAATTATTGTTGACAATGCTTCCACGGACGACACTCAGGATATGTTGAGAAAACACTATCTAGACAACCCAATTTTCAAATATGTGAGATTAGATAAAAATATAGGTGGAGCAGGTGGTTTTTATACAGGCATCAAGAGAGCTTACAAGGAAAAGTGCGACTGGGTTTGGTGTATGGATGATGATACAGTTCCTTATAAAGATGCTCTAGAAAAACTGGTAGAGAATCCATTGGCCAAATTGAGAGAAACAGGGCTATTATGTAGTAATGTTTTATGGAAAGATAATTTACAACATTCGATGAATACTCCAGCATTATGGGAAGAAAGATGGGGCGATGAAATAAAAAATAATGCCTTAAGGATTAAAGCATGCTCTTTTGTGTCCGTTTTAATAAGAAGGTCTTCTATAGAGAAATGTGGTTTGCCAATAAAGGAATTCTTTATTTGGGGAGATGATATAGAATATACTACTAGGATTTCAAAAAGATTTAAATGTTATTTCGTAATGGATTCAACAGTTATTCATAAAACCAAAAAAAATATTGGCCCTACTTTAGACGATATAAACGATTCGACAAAATTTAAATACGAGTTTGACTTTAGAAATAGAGTTTACAGAGCATTACACGAACACAATGTTATATTTGGAATAAAAGGTTTTTTGGCAATATTCCGAAGAGGATTTGAGCTATTGTTTCATCGTAAATTTAAACTATTCTTTTTTATATTTCTAGTCAATTTTATAAAAGGCTTCTTTTTTAACCCAAAGGTGGAATTTCCAAAAAGGTTAAAAAAGAAACAGGGGCAATAAAATAGCTTTATTCATATGAAATTTCTAATAACCGGAGGAGCAGGGTATATAGGAACAAATCTAGCAAACTATCTGTTGCAAAATGATTGTAAGGTTGTTGTTTTGGATAATTTGGAGCTGGGGAATAGAGAATTGATTCCCGAGGGAGCAAAATTGTATGAAGGTGACTTAAGAAACAAAGAAGACATAGAAAAAGTTTTTAGTGAAAACAGGATTAATGCTGTTTTTCACTTGGCGGCTTATTCTTCTGTTCAAGAATCTATGGAAATGCCCTATAAGTATTTTGACAACAATACTGCTTCCACTTTAACTCTTCTTGAAGCAATGGTTAGGTTTGGAATAAAATATATCATTTTTTCTTCAAGCGCTGCTGTTTATGGCAACGCTCAAGAGTGTCCAATAAAGGAAAACCAGCCATTGAAACCCAATAGTGTTTATGGGCAAACAAAGAAAACAGAGGAAGAATTATTAGAATGGTACGACAAGATCTATGGCATTAAATTTGTTTCTTTGCGCTATTTTAATGCAGCTGGCGCAGATTACGGTATTGGAGAAAAACATAAAAACGAGACTCATTTGATCCCCACTGCCATAGAAGCTGCACTGAAGAAAAAATGCCTAACAATTTTTGGCAATGATTATCCGACAAAAGACGGAACGGCAATCAGGGATTACATTTATGTCACTGACTTATCAAGAGCGCATCTGCTTGCTTTTAGATACTTAGAGGCGAATAAGAAAAGCGGGGTATTTAATATTGGTTCAGGCAGAGGAAACAGTGTTAAAGAAATAGTTAACCTGGTGGAACAAATTAGCAATCGGGAAATCAGAACTAGAATTGAATCTAGGAGAAAAGGAGACCCTCCTATTTTAACAGCGGACTATTCTAAAGCAGAGAGAATATTAGGGTGGAGTCCTCAGAAAAGTACAAAAGAAATAATAAAAAGCGCTTATGAATGGCACAAAAAAGAAATATGAACGTTCTTACGCGAAAATTTGCTTTGGTTCTATTAAAAGGCAGGGGCTTGTTAAATTCTCCAACAAAAAAAAGGTTGGCAGAAAACTTTGTTTCTCTCTCGTTTTTGCAAGTTGCAAATTATGTTCTGCCGCTTATAACCTTTCCTTATCTTGTTAGAGTATTAGGTCCAGAAAAATTTGGTTTAATCTCCTTTGCTTCGGCGTTTATTGGATACTTTGTTATTTTTTCTGATTATGGTTTTAATTACTCTGCCACAAGAGAAATTTCTGTGAACAGAGAAGATGAGGAAAAAATTTCCGAGATATTTTCTGCGGTGATGGCGGTGAAAATTATTCTTGGAATAGTGAGTCTAATTATTCTACTGCTAATCTTGTTTTTTATTCCTAAGTTCAGAAGCGACTGGATAGTTTATTTATTTGCTTTCGGCGCAGTGGTAGGCAGTATTTTGTTTCCGGTCTGGTTCTTTCAAGGTATGGAGAAGATGAAAGATGTCACGTTTTTAAATATACTTGGAAAAGTTATATTTACAGCTTGCATTTTTGTTTTTATCAAGAAAGAAAGCGATTATCTTTATGTGCCTTTAATAGGGTTTGTTGGATCTCTGGCAACAGGATGCGCTAGCTTGTGGGTGGTGTTTAGGAGTTTTGGGCTGAAATTAAAACCACCAGCCGTAGAGAGTATAAAACATCAGTTGAAGGAAGGGTGGCACATATTTGTTTCCTCTATGGCGATAACTTTGTATACTACAAGTAACGTATTTATTCTGGGATTATTTACGAATAATACAACTGTGGGATATTATTCAGCAGCGGAAAAAATAATTAAAGCTATGCAGGGGTTGTTTGGTCCAATATCCGGAACGGTATATCCTTATATGAGTAAGCTTGCCAGTGAGTCTAAAGAGAAAGCATTAACCTTTATAAGAAAGTTAGTCGTTATTGTTGGAATTGGGAGCTTTACCGTATCCTTGCTAATTTTTATATTTGCACCGTCTATTGCTTACTTGGTTTTAGGTAGGCAATATGAAGAATCTATAATTGTGTTGCGAATTTTGGCATTCTTGCCATTTATAGTTGGATTGAGTAATATTTTTGCTGTTCAAGGATTATATGTTTTTAAACTGCAACGGATTGTTTCTAAATTTGTTATTACTCTAGCTACTTTTCATTTGTTTTTATCAACTATTCTTGTTTATTTTTATTCTCTCGTAGGGATTACTGTGGCAGTGATTTTGACTGAAACGTTTATCACTATTTTTTCAATAAATTACTTCTATAAACTTGTTTTAAAGAGAAAAATATTATGAAAAAAATTATAGATTATATCAAGAAAGCAACAAAATTAAAAGAAATCAGAATAAAAAAACAAAATTTTATTGGAAAATGCAAATTTTTACTATTTCCTGAGTTTTCTGCCATGAGTGATTATGAAATTTTATTAGATACTATACTTCAAAAAGAAGTCTATAAACTAGAGGGAGATTTTGTAGAGATAGGAGCGTTCTTAGGTGTTGGAACATACAAATTATCTAAGTTGCTTGAGGCCTTGAAAGTAGATAAAAAGGTTTATGCTATTGATATTTTTGATATAAGATTTGATGAATCTATTAATATAGATAAAAAAAAGATGTCAGAAATATATAAGGAAATTATTGGTGAAGAAAACCAGTATGAGATTTATAGGAAAAATATTAAAGATTGTAAAAATGTGGTTACTATTATTGGCGATTCAAAAAAAATAAAGTTACCATGCAAAAAAGTATCGTTTGCTTTTATAGACGGCAATCATTCTCCTGAATATGTTAAAAGTGATTTTTATCTTGTATGGAACAAAATGGTAAGTAAGGGTATAGTTGCTTTTGATGATTATGGTCACGATTTGCCGCAAGTAACAGAAACAATTCATCAAATAATCGGGGAACAGAAAGATAAAATCTTGAAAATTTGGGTGGATAGTTTAAGAACAATATTTATTCAGAAAAAATGAGTGACAAAATTTTAATCGTAGGCGGTGGGATAACGGGAATCACTTTAGCTGAAAGGCTTGCTTCCTTTGGCAAAAAAGTTTTAATTATTGAAAAACGAAATCATATAGGAGGAAATTGTTTTGATTTTGAGAACGATAATGGTATTTTGGTCCACAAATACGGACCGCATATTTTTCACACGGATCACAAAGAAGTGTGGAACTATCTTTCAAAATTTACAGAGTGGATTGACTATCAACATAAAGTTCTTGGATTTATTGATGGAAAACTAGCGCCTATTCCATTCAACTTAAATACGCTCCATAAGCTCTTGCCAAAAAAGCTATCAGAAAAGCTTGAAAAAAAATTGGTAAATAAATTTGGATATAATAAAAGAATTCCAATTTTAACGCTTAAAAAGAACAGTGATAAAGACTTGAAGCTTTTAGCCGATTTTGTATATGAAAAAGTATTTTTGCATTATACAGAAAAACAATGGGGATTAAAGCCGGAGGAAATTGATTTTTCGGTAACGGCAAGAGTTCCTGTGGTAATTTCTTGTGATAATAGATATTTTCAGGATAAGTATCAAGGTATTCCTAGATATGGCTATACAAGAATGTTTGAAAAAATGCTTCAAAATAGAAATGTTGAAGTGAAACTAAATACAGACTATAAGAGTATCAAAAAAGATATTGGAATTGATAGGGAGTACAACGCAATATTCTATACAGGGCCTATTGATGAGTTCTTTGACTTCAAATTTGGAAAGCTTGAATATAGATGTTTGAGGGTTGAATTTGAAACATTTGATCAAGAAAGTTATCAAATTGCAGCTGTAATCAACTATCCTGATCAAAAGCATCCGTTTACTCGGGTCACGGAATTTAAAAAATTGACACAACAGAAACATAAGAAGACAACCATTGGCAGGGAGTTTACTGGGAGCGAGGGCTTTATAGCTTGGCCGATTCTGAACAAGAAAAACAAGGACGTCTTTCAAAGATACTGGCAAGAAGCAAGAAAACTGAAAAGCAAGAGAATTCATTTCATTGGCAGGCTTGCGGAGTATAAATATTATGATATGGACAGCGCAATAAAGAGAGTTTTTGATGAATTAGAGAGCATAAAAATAATCTAACAAGACTGACATTGCTGTTTATAAGTAAAAGTATGAAGTTAAAAAGAAAGAGGCAAAGTGCCTCTTTCTTTTTAGTTTAAGATAATACTTTACGATGTTTACGGACCCAGAATAACAGTTGACACAACAATGACTATTGCGTAAGCCATACCTGCAATTACGACTCCGATTATTCCGTATGAGATTGTTTTCTTTGCGTTCGCAACTTGATCTTCATTGCCCGCTGCGGTAAGGTACTGAACACCACCGTAGATTACAACCAGTGTAGCCACAATTGCAATGAAGCCCAAAATCCAGTTCGTGACGTTCATTATAGCCTTTCTGATGTCAGTGGGAACTCCTCCCGGCGCGCATTCTGCTCCCCAGCTTGAGATTGTTGCCGCTAGAGCAGAGCTGTAAGTCAGTGCGTAAGCAATCACAGATGAAACTGAAAGAGCTTTGATCAGTCTTCTCATTTTTTTCACCTCCTTTCATAATTGTGGATTTTTATTTTTCTAGGATTTATCTGTTTTATGTTGGAGCTACGTTGAGATTTCATCTTTCATTTTAAGTCAAAATAACCGTCACAATCACATTCACTGTTGCGTAAGCTATACCTGCAATCACCAATCCCATAAGTCCGTATTTAATCGTGGTCTTTCCCGTCTTTGCTTGATCCTCGTTTCCTGCTGAAGTGAGATAGTTTATACCGCCCCAAATAATAGCCAAAACCGCAATCATTGACACAAATCCCAATATCCAGTTGGTCAGATTCATAATTGCCTTGTCAAAGTCTGTGGGAACATTATGAGGTTTAGAGGGAGCTGTCCACTTTGTGAGAGCATTTGCATAATTAGCAACCATAACTAGTAGTCCAGACAGAAACAGCACGCCTCTATTTTTTTTCACTTTCTTTTCCATTTTTTTACTTGTACTTGCCATTTTTTTGATATTATTGTATAAGGGGTAGCTATAAATCAAGCTTCTTAGCACATTTACATCTTATACGTCTTCATTAGTGGACACACCATTACTTGATTGCTAATTTCCAATTATTTCTAGTTCTCTTTTGTTTTTCAAGTTGCTGGTTTGAATTCATTTTTTGCTGTTTGTATAGCGACAGTGGATAGGCTGTTGCTGTTGGACTATTTCAATATTACTGTTACAACCACTCTTATAATCGCATAAGCAACCCCTGCTACTAGTATTCCTAAAAAAGCATAATAGATTATTCTTTTTGACAATTCTGCTTTTTGCGTGTCGCCAGATGAAGCAACATAATTCAGTCCTCCCCAGATTAAAGCTACTACTCCAATCATCACAACCAGTCCCAAGAGCCAGTTGGTTAAATTTAGAATAGCTTGATCAAAGTCTTCTATTAAGTTTCCCGGATTGGGAGGAAGAACCCATCCAGCTGCTCTAACAGTTGGGACAAAATAAACAAGGTGCAACAATATGCTAAACAATTCAAGAATAAACAAATCTAAAAATATCCTTTTTATCACAATCTTATTATCACACTTTCTGTTCATACTGTCAACAAGTGCCCATTAATTAGTGAAAGATTTTGTCGAGTGCCACTATCACTGCGTAGGAGATTCCCACCACAAGTATGCCCATCAAGGAATACTTGACCAACTTTTTGGCGGTTTGTGTTTTTTGCTCGTCTCCCGACGAACCAACATAGTATATTCCACCCCAAATTAAAACTGCAAGTGATGCCATAATCGCAAACCCTAAAAGCCACTTGGCGGCGTCGTTGAGAACATCTGGAATTGGTTTTGTAGGGACGTTAGCAGACAGGCAGTCTTTTTTGCAGTTGAATATGTTTTCTGTTCCAGTACAATTTCCATCACCACAGAAGGCAGCTTGCGCCCTACTTATGAAAACTATCCAGTAAAGTATATTTCCTACCAGAAACAAGACAAATGAGAAAAGTCTTTTTACAACTAACCCTTTCATTACTTTTGTGTATTTTTTTGATATATCAAAGACATTATATTTTCAAAATGTCAATTTTCGAGTAGCCTCTAAAACTATTTCTTGCTCCTGTAATCTTCAATCGCTCTATGCAAAGCTTCCGCTGCCAGATTTGAACAATGCATTTTAATCGGTGGAAGACCTTCCAAACTTTTTGCTACATCTTCTCTTGTAATTTTCAAAGCGCTGTCCAATTTTTTTCCTTTAGCAAGATCTGTAATCATCGAGGAAGTAGCAATTGCGGCAGCACATCCCAGCGTTTCAAATTTGATGTCTTCAATAATATCTTCCTTCTTGTTCACCTTAATATAGATCTTCATTATGTCACCGCAAACTGGATTTCCGGCTTCGCCAATTCCATCAGCTTTTGCAATTTTACCATAGTTGTGGGGATGTGTAAAATGTTCTATAACTTTTTTTGTGTACATAATATAAGTAAACATTTTTACTTATTCTTCTTTGCTCTCATTTTAACTAACAACAGAGCTTCTTGTCAATGAATTGATAGGATGCCAATAATTGTTGTTATTCTGAGTGACCAGAGAGTGAAGGATCCTGTGAGAAAAAGGATAAGACATACTGCTATATATAGATATTGCCATTCCTGCGGGATCCTTCACTGCGTTCAGGATGACACGGAGAAAACACTGCCATCCTGAGCGTTAGCGAAGGATCCCATATGTAGAAAAGATATTGTCATCCTGAGCCGAAGGCGAAGGATCCCGTCTGTAAGATAGATAAGACATACTGTCATAGATATACTCTTTTCTGCGGGATTCTTCGCTTCGTTCAGAACGACGGGAAAATGTCATCCTGAGCCGAAGGCGAAGGATCTCGCATGGAAATTGGACAAGGCACAGTGCTATAGTCACTCTTTCTTTTACGGGATCCTTCGGGCTTTGCCCTCAGGATGACAACTCTGCGTCATCCTGGGCGTTAGCGAAGGATCCCGTCTGGAGAAAGACAAAACATACTGCCACAGACATATTGCCATTCCTCCGGGATTCTCCGCTTCGCTCAGTCAGTTATACTAAAAACAATGATATAAAATGATATAATATGAGGTGAAAGCTGTGTATTCACCAGTCATCCTTGGGAGATATTCCCCTTCTTCAGTAATAAAACGCATTTTGGGAGGTCGTTCTGCTTATGTGCGTCATACTATATGATGCTAACACTATGTACATCATAATGTTCACTATACTTTCTCTTGCTATAATAAGTTGCTGTAGACTGAGCCACATTGTTTACATCATCATAAATTTATAGTAGAATTCACCGTAGATTAGCTATGTTTCTAGAACATTCTCAGATTTAGAGCAATGAACAAGTCAGAAGCAAAAAATCGCATAGAGAAGCTTAAAAAAGAAATAAACTACCATCGCTATCTCTATCATGTTTTAGACAGGCAGGAAATTTCTGATGCGGCTCTGGATTCACTCAAGCATGAGCTTTATGAACTTGAACAACAGTATCCAGAATTTGTAACGCCAGACTCCCCAACCCAGAGAGTAGGAGGAAAGCCGCTGGATAAGTTTGCGAAGGTGAAGCATAAGGTTCCACAGTGGTCATTTAATGATGCTTTTGAAAAAGAGGAGATTATAGATTTTGATGAGAGAATTAAAAAGATGCTTATAGAAAAGGGAGAGAATAAAGATATAGTCCTGGATTATGTTTCAGAACTTAAAATTGATGGGTTGCATATTGTTTTGACTTACGAAAAAGGAATCTTAAAGACTGGAGCAACAAGAGGAGATGGGAGGATTGGAGAGGATGTGACACAGAACTTAAAAACCATTGAGAGCATTCCTCTTAGAATAGAAAGAGATGTGGATATTGTGGTTGAAGGAGAAGTGTTTATGCCAAAAGATGTTTTTGACCAACTGAATAAGGAAAGAAAAAGAAAAGGTGAGCCTCTTTTTGCTAATCCCAGAAATGCTGCTGCTGGGGCTGTAAGGCAACTCGATCCAGAAGTTACTAGAAGGAGAAAGTTAGATTGTTTTATTTATGATCTTCACCTGATAGATGAAACAGATTTAAAGTCACCAGAAACTCAGAAAGAAGAACTAGAGCTTTTGAGGGAACTTGGATTTAAAGTTAATAAGTTTTGGAAATATTGCAAAAGTGTTGATGAGATTTTTGAATTTTATGATTATTGGAAAAAACACAAAGATAGAGAGAATTATTGGATAGATGGAATCGTTGTAAAGCTAAACAATGCTGACTGGCAGGAGAAAGTTGGATATACCGGAAAAGCTCCGCGCTGGGCTGTTGCTTATAAGTTTCCTGCTGAGCAAGCAACAACAGTTGTTGAAGATATAAGGGTTCAAATTGGCAGGACTGGAGCGCTTACGCCTGTGGCGCATCTCAGACCTGTGAGGGTTGCAGGTTCCACTATTTCAAGAGCAACTCTTCACAACAAAGACGAGATAGATCGCCTTGATGTGAGAATAGGTGACACTGTAATCATACAAAAAGCTGGGGATGTGATTCCTGAGATAGTTAAGGTAGTGAAGGGCCTGCGGACCGGCAAAGAAAAAAAATTCTCAATGCCCAAAAAGTGTCCATATTGTGGTGCCAAAGTTGTGAGGCCTGAAGGAGAAGTTGCTTTTTATTGTCCTAATAAAAACTGCTTTGCTGTTGAGCTTAGAAAATTGACTCACTTTGTTAGCAAGAAAGCTTTTGACATAGAAGGACTTGGTCCTAATAGAGTGAGGCAGCTTGCGGAAGAAGGGCTCATTTCCAGTTTTGCTGATATTTTTGAACTAGAGAAAGGAGACTTAGAGGCTCTTGAGGGATTTGCTGAAAAATCAGCTGATAATCTCATAGAAGCTATTAATAGGAGCAAAGATATAACACTGGGAAGATTTATTTACGCTTTAGGCATAAGACACATTGGTGAAGAGATGGCACTAGATCTCAGCAAGAAGCTGGGAACTCTGGACAGGTTTAAGGTAATAACAAAAGAGGAGCTAGAAGCCATAGATAATGTGGGGCCAAAGGCCGCAGAAAGTATCTATAACTTTTTCCACGACAAGGAAAACCTGGTGATGATTGACAGATTAGTTAAAGCAGGGGTAAGAATAAGAAAAGAGAAAGTAAAATCAAAGAAGTTAGATGGACTGTCTTTTATATTTACAGGGACTCTTGAATCTATGAGCAGAAATGAAGCAAAGAAAAGAGTTCGGGATTTAGGTGGCGATGTTCATTCTTCTGTTTCTCGAAACACAAATTATGTTGTAGTTGGCAGGAAGCCTGGAAGCAAGCTTGAGCGAGCGAAGAAATTGGGAGTGAAAATTATTAGCGAAGAAGAATTTTTGAGAATGATCCGTGAGCCATAGCTGGTATTAGTGTCTTTTGATCTTTCAAATGTTTTGAAGAGATTTTTATATCTTAGGTTTTAATTTGTCCAAATGACTTGAACTGCGAAATGCAACCTTTCAAATCAGTTATAATTCAATCTAAAGCAATGTCGCAACGTCATCCTAAGCAGAGCAAAGGATCCTGTCTGGAGAAAAAATATTGTCATCCTGAGCGTTAGCGAAGGATCCCGTCTGGAATCTGATAAGACGTATGTTGTTTAACGGTTATTTTAGTTCCTACGGGATCCTTCGGGCTTTGCCCTCAGGATGACAACTCTGCGTGCCTGTCTGCGTGCGACGCACAGGCAGGCGACGCACAGGCAGATAGGTGTTGCCGATTTTGAGATATTTTGTAATTCAGGACAAATAAATTGGGCACAAAATGACAAAAGATAAAAAAATATCTGAAGAAGAAGTTAAACATATTGCCGAACTTGCTAGAATAGAATTGAGCGAGGAAGAAAAGAAAAGATTCTCCGCTGAGCTGTCGGATGTTTTAGAGTACATTCAGCAGCTTGAAGAAGTGGATACGGATGGTGTGGAACCAGTATCGCAGGTTACGGGTATGGTTAATATTATGAGAGAAGATGTCGTTGAAAATTGCTCAGAGGATGTCAGAAGAAAGATAATTGAAAACTTTCCAGAGGAAAAGGAAGGGTACATAAAAGTCAGGCAGGTTATGGGATGAATTTTAGAATTTTAAAAAGTAAATTAAAAATTTGGTCATTATGATTAAAAAATTAAAAAGCTAAAAAATTGGTTGATGAGTCTAAATGAACTTACAATTTTAGAAGCCAGCAGGGGTCTTGTGAAAAAAGAATTTTCATCTGTTGAACTGACGAAAGCTTGTTTGGATAGAATTAGAGAAACTGACGGCAAAATAAGGTCTTTCATTACCGTAACAGAGGATATTGCCTTGGAACAAGCAAAAGAAGCTGACAGGAGACTGGCAGAACAAGGTGAAAAAGATAATTTTTTGCTGGGGATCCCTTGTTCTATTAAAGACGTAATTGTTACCAAGGGAGTTTTGACAACTGCCGCGTCTAATATTTTGAAAAATTACATTCCGCCATACAATGCAACCTTGATAGATAGATTAAGGAGAGAAGGGATGGTGATGTTGGGAAAAACGAATTGCGATGCGTTTGCACATGGCTCTTCTACGGAAAATTCTGACTTTTTCACAACTCATAATCCATGGGATGTTAAAAGAGTTCCTGGCGGTTCTTCGGGTGGTTCGGCGTCCTCTGTTGCGTCTTCGCAATGTATTTATTCAATAGGCACAGACACTGGAGGATCCATTAGACAACCCGCGGCTTTTTGTGGAGTTGTTGGTCTGAAACCCACCTATGGACGTATTTCAAGATACGGACTTATTTCTATGACTTCTTCAACGGATTGTCCTGGCATAATAGCAAAAAGCGTTTTAGATGTTGCTGTAGTTTTAAAATCAATTGCCGGCAAGGATGAAAAGGACTCAACCTCATCAGATAAAAAAGTGGGCGATTATGTAAGTTTATTGAAAAACTGCGAAATTGGAGGCCTGAAAGTGGGAATCCCAAAAGAATATTTTATTAAGGAGCTCAGCAGCGATATTAAAAATGTCTTAAAAAGTGCAATCAAGAAACTCGAAGAATTAGGTGCAAATGTGATTGATGTGAGCCTTCCTCATACAAAATACGCAGTTCCAACTTATTATATAATCACACCATCTGAGATAAGTTCAAACCTTGCGCGGTTCGATGGGATAAAGTATGGTTATTCGGAAGCTCGAAGCGCAGAACACAAAACCCAAAGCCTGCTGGAGGTATACTTTAAATCAAGAGGCAAAGGATTTGGAAGCGAGGCAAAAAGGAGAATAATGCTTGGGACTTATGCCCTGAGCAGCGGCTATTACGATGCTTATTACTTGAAGGCTCAGAAAGTGAGGGCGCTGATTAAAAAGGACTTTGATGATGTTTTTGAGAAGGTTGATGTTGTAGTAACTCCTACCACACCAAATGTTGCTTTCAGAATAGGAAAGCATAGCGATAATCCTCTCCAGCTGTATTTGGAGGATATTTTCCTGAGTGCGGCAAGTTTAGCTGGTCTGCCGGCAATTTCTGTGCCTTGTGGTTTTGTAAAACCAGAAGATGGAGATGTAGAAATGCCAGTGGGAATGCAAATTATAGGAAGGTCGTTTGATGAAGAAACGATTTTAAGATTGGCAAAGGTTTATGAAGAAAATACTAAGTGGCGGAAAAGAAAGCCAGAGATATTGTGAATTTCTTTGAACTGCGAAATACAACCTTTCAAGTTTCTACTAGTAGTTGATAATTCAACCTAAAACAGTGTCGCAATGTCATCCTGAGCGCTAGCGAAGGATTCCGTGTGAAGAAAGACAAGACATACTGCCATAGATATCACTTTTTTCTGCGGGATTCTTCGCTTCGCTCAGAATGACACATAAAGAACACCGTCGTCCTTCGCCTTCGGCGAAGGATGCCGCAGAAAGCTGGCAAAACGCAGTGCCATTTAACATTAGTTGTTTTGGATTTGTGATTTAAAGTCTAAAAGCCTAAACGAATATGTTGTTTTTGATTCAGTCGGCTCAAGCTGAAGAAATTTTAGAAATTGATAATCTGCCGATACATATTTGGTGGTTGCCTTATTTATTTCTAGCGGTTAAGTATTTTTTGATGTTCTTAAGTGTTTTGCTTGCAGTTGCAACTGTTTTAGTGCTGGTAAGAATTCAAGGAAGTTTTAAAGTTAAAATAAAAGAAGCCGTAGAAGAGGCTTTGGAAGCAGGAAGACTGCCGAAAACCAGATTTCAAAAGGAATGGGACACTGTTATTTCCAAAGTTGAATCCAATAATCCAGAAGACTACAAAGAAGCTGTGGTTTTAGCAGAAAGATTGTTTGAAAGAGTTCTCAAATTGGCTGAGTTTTCAGGAGAGAACTTGGAAAAAAGGCTGGAGAAGGTGCCGGAGAATCAGTTGGAGTTTAAGGAGGAGATAATTTGGGCACACAACCTGAGAAATAAAATCTTGTCGAATGCAAACCTTGAGGTTGCGCATGAGGAAGCAAAGAGGGCTGTTGACATTTTTCAAAGAGGATTGAGAGAGTTAAATGTGTTGTAGTTTTTATCGCACTTGTGGTATAATAAAGATACAAAACTGACGAAAGATTGGTGCAAAGCGGGGTTTGCGGTATGAAAAGTTTTTGTATAACTTTTGCCTATGTCTTCCATAAATCTGCTGCCAGAAAAATTCAGGCTGAGCAGTGAAAAAACGAGAGAAAGAAAAGCTATTTTAGCAGTTTCTGCTTTTTTGATTCTTGCTTCTATAGTATCCTATGCAGCTGCTTATGTATATAAGATGAGCATAACCAGTAGGCTGAGTTCTCTTAATTCTGAAATAGAGAGCATTGATAGGAGCATTGAAGCGGCAACGAGCGATAATAAACTGTTTTTAGCTAGGGATGAAGTGAAAGACATTGCCAAGCTATTGAGTGAACATCATTATTATTCTCAAGTGTTTGAAGCGCTGCAAAAGATGATAACCAAGAAAGTGTATCTCACAAATCTATCTTTTGGCAAAGGCAGCGACAATGGAGTTTTGACTTTAGAGGTTGAGGGGGTTGCAAAGGATTACCTGTCAGCCATTAACCAGATTGCGGCTTTCAAGAATTCTTATTGGGTTAAGGAAGTAAAAGTGGAAAGCGTTTCCGGCGGTAAAGGAAAAGAAGGAATAAGATTTAGTGGTCAATTGAAACTTAGAAAGGAGCTAGCTTTGTACCAAGAGCCGTATTGGAATTTTGGCTTATCGTTGCTTTCTTCTAAGGTAAATAGATATATTAGAATAGATGAATACTCTGCTGAGTTGAAAAAAGAAGAAAAAAGAGAGTTTGTAGATGTGAAATTTGGCGGCATTGCTTATAATGATGAGAGTTTGAGTTCTTTTGAGAGTGATTTAAGAGAAATGGAGAAGATGGTAGAAGATGTATCGATCTCTTACAAAGGACCAGAAAAAGAAAGCAGTACTGCTGAAGGAGAAGTGATTAAATTTAAAGGGGAAATGAAATTAAAATGGAGAAGTTGAAAGTAAAGCGAGGACATTTATTGGTGAAATGGAATTACTAGTAAGTTTAGTTCTATGGAAGTTGAAAAGGAAGAAAATTTGAAGCAGGAAGTTCCGATAGAAATTATAGTCCTAGTTATAGCTCTAGTTATTGCTTCTGCTGTTGTGTATTATTTGACAGCCCCCTTGTATAGGGAAGCAAAGACTGACAAGTTAAAAATTGCAGCTAAAGAAGAAGTTGTGAAGTCAAAAGAGCTGTTACTTGAAAGGATAACAAGGCTAAATAGGAGCAAGAAAGGAGGGGAGGAAGAAGAGAGTATTAGAAAATTGAAAAAGCTAATTCCCAATAGAAACAATTATGAAGACTATTTAATTCATATTGCCATGCTTGCCGAAGAGAGAAATGTTGTTATTAGTCAATTTTCTGTTTCTGAAGGAAAGCAGGATTTGGGAGGAGATTCAAAAGGCAAAACTAAGCTTAATAAGATGATGATTAATTTTTCGGCAAAAGGAGGGTATTTAAGTTTTATAAGTTTCCTGAATGCTATAGAGGAAGGAATTCCGTTTATTCAAGTGGAATCAGTGTCGGTGGCGGGAGGAGGGAGTGAGGGTTCCAGTGAAGCTGATCCTGTTTTGCAGTATGAAGTTCGCACTAGCTTTTACTATTATAAAAGTAAATAATGGAATGAGAGAATGTTTGAGCTTCTTTGTTTATTTTCAAGGAGAGTAAAGAACCCAGATTTATCCAGGTGGACTTTTTCTTCAACGATGATCTCTAATCTTGCTGGATTCTTCGTCCTGCTCAGGATGACAGTGTTTTCTTTGTGTCATCGTGTCATTCTGAGCGAAGCGAAGAATCCCGTAGAAAAGAGTATATCTATGACA
>CAYWAL010000027.1:0-14084 GCA_964456605.1 uncultured Candidatus Saccharibacteria bacterium
ATTGTATCTATTGACAAACAGTATACGAGGATGACAACTCTGTGTCATCCTGAGCGTTAGCGAAGAATCCCGTATGGAGAAAGGATTTGTCATCCTGAGCGGAGCGAAGGATCCCGCTTGGAGGAAGGTAAGACATACTGCTACAGATATCGCCATTCCTGCGGGATCCTTCATTGCGTTCAGAATGACACTTCTTTCCTGACACCCAGTGTCCACGGACACTGGGTGTCCAGATGTGACACTATCCTGCCGCAATTCTGCTTTCTTCCCTTGAGATCCTTCAAGCTTCGCTCCCCATGATAACAAGTGTATTGCCGGACTTTGGGATATTTCGCAATTCAAAGTAATTCACTTTGATTATATCACACATTGCAAAAGAGTTGCTATTTTGTACTTTGCCATCTTGCTTCCTGCCCTTAATCGGGAATCTAGTGAACGATTGAATCAACAAAATAGCCGGAGCCCTGATAAAAGTCAGTTTAGTCAGTTGTCTTAAAATTAAAGTCGTCTGGTTCAATTGTGAGCGATTGAACTAACAAGGGTTAGTATCAGCAACTCAGGAGCAAGCCGCCAAGTTGCTGATTCTTTGCTTTAATGAAAAAAAGAAAAAGAGTAGGTGGTGAAAAAGTAAAAATTAGACAATCTCAACAAGTCTTGCTATAATGGTGCTTGTAACAAAGCTCGGCTTGTGGAAACTAACTTTCACTACACTAACAAAATAGCTCAAGCCAGTTTTTGCTTGCGTTAAAACTCATCCTCTCGTGCTTTTTAAGTAAATTCTAACAAACTAGAAAGGGAGATGCACTATGGTTATCAAACTAACAGATCAAAACTTCGAGGAGGAAATTAAGAAATCGAAAGAACTTGCTCTAGTTGATTTTTGGGCTCCATGGTGCGGACCATGCCAAATGATGGGACCAATCATTGATGAAATTGCCAGCGAATTTGAAGGAAAAATAAAAGTTGGGAAACTCAATGTTGATGAGAATCCAAAAACTGCAAGTGAGTATGAGATTTTGAGCATTCCTGCCCTTAAATTTTTCAAGAATGGCGTAGTTGTGGATGAAATGACAGGACTTCAACCAAAGGAGACTTTGGTAGAAAAAATTAACAATCTAATCAAACTGGATCAATAGGAAATAACAGAAAGAATTATAAAAAATAAGTTATAAGTCAAACTCTATGAAAAAAGTAACAGTTAATCAAGAATTGTGCATCGGTTGCGGAGCATGCGCAAATTTATGCCCCGGTGTTTTTGAACTCCAAGAAGACGGAAAATCAAAAGTTATAAACGAAGATGGCTGTAGAAAATGCGACTGCGAGCTAGCGGCTAACAGCTGTCCAGTCGGAGCCATAAAGGTAGAAGAAAAAGAAAATTAGACTTTAAATACACCTTTTTTGCCAACTATTATTATGAATTCAACCAAAGCAAACGGTTTGCCAACAAATAAGAATAAGAAAGAGAAAAACAGTCTTCCATTCTCAGCGCAAGACCTGATAATTCTTGGAGCGGGACCTGCAGGTTTAACTGCTTCAATATATGCTTCGAGATATAAAATCAACCATATAGTAATCGGCAATATCTTTGGTGGATCTGTTTCTGAAGCACACCTGATCGAAAACTGGCCCGGAGAGAAATCCATAAAAGGATCTGATCTAATAATGAAGTTTTACGACCATGCAAAAAGTTTAGGGGCTGAAGTCATTCAAGAGAAAGTTGTATCAATAGAAAAAGTAGACAGCAAGTTTACTATAAGAACTGATTCAAATAAAGCCTACAAAGCCAAGTCCATATTAATTGCCCTTGGAACAAGCCATAGAAAGCTCAACATTCCAGGTGAAGACGAGTTTTTAGGAAAAGGTGTAAGTTACTGTGCCGTTTGTGACGGAATGTTTTTTAAGAACAAAATTACCGCAGTAGTGGGAGGAAGCAACTCAGCAGCTATGGCAGCGTTAATGCTCTCTGAACATTCAAGCAAGGTCTATATGATCTACAGAAGAGCGTCTCTTAGATGCGAACCCGTTATGGCAGAAAGGCTAGAAAAAAATCCTAGAGTGGAAATAATCTACAACACAAACGTCACCAGGGTGCTAGGAGACAAGAATGTTGAATTTGTTGAAATCGATAATGAGTATAAAGGTAGCAACAAAATAAAAGTAGACGGTTTGTTTATCGCAATTGGTCTGATTCCTTCAACAAGTCTAGTCAAAAGTCTTGGAGTAGAAGTCAATGAAGACAATTATATTGTCATCGACCAAAGCGGCGCAACAAACATAGAAGGAGTTTATGCTGCAGGAGATATAACAAATGGCTCAAACGGACTCCACCAGATAGTAACCGCTGCAGCCGAAGGAGCAATTGCAGTAGCCAGCGTTTATAAATATCTGAAAGGGAAATAGATATATAGTACACATCTTAAAAAAACAGCGTCAGCGCCCTAAATACCAAATCTAGGGCCGTAACTTGAAATGCCAAATGTTAGTTAGACAATACCTTATTGGCTCTTTGATATCCGGCTTTATTTTTTGGTTGCCGGTTATTTTGCAAAATTTGCAATATAGACTATGTGATTGAAATATGGTTGGCAAAAAGTAAAGGCAACTTAATTTATTAGTTCCCCAACACCTATGTCAACAAATCCATTTACAAATGCAACAAGGCAGCTGGAAAACGCAGCAAAACTAATAGACTTAGACAAAAACGCTCTGGAAATATTGAAATCTCCTCAAAAAGTGCTGGAAGTTTCACTGCCTATAAAAATGGATTCTGGAAAAACCAAAGTTTTCAGAGGATATCGCGTCCAGTATAACAATGTTCTTGGCCCTTTTAAAGGAGGGATTAGATTTCACCCTAAAGTAAACGTATCGGAAGTAAAAGCTCTTGCCGCTTGGATGACATGGAAATGCGCTGTAACGGGAATTCCTTTTGGCGGAGCAAAAGGAGGAATAGAAGTCGATCCTCAAAAGCTGTCGCCTAGAGAGCTGGAAAAAGTATCTAGGGAATATATCAGAGCATTGAAAGGTTTTATCGGTCCCTATATAGACATTCCTGCTCCTGATGTCTATACCACTCCCCAAATTATGGCTTGGATGATGGATGAATTTAGCAGAATGACAGGATACAATGTTCCTGCTGTTGTTACCGGCAAGCCTCTTGAAATAGGAGGTATAAGAGGAAGAAAATTTTCCACGGCACGAGGAGGAGTTTTTATTCTTGAAAAAGCCATTAAAAAATTAAAAATGAATCCCGAAAAAATAACCATTGCCGTGCAAGGATTTGGAAATGTGGGAGCTTTTGCGGCTGATATTCTTCGCAACTTGGGATACAATGTTGTTGCTGTCTCCGATTCAAAAGGCGGAATAACCACTGTTTCAAAAGTTAGAGGCAGAAAAAACAAAAATGCAAAGCCGGTTTGTCTAGACATTAAAAAAATCATCAAATTTAAGAAAGAGACAGGATCCGTAGTAGGATTTCCAAAAGCCAGAGCTATAACAAATGAGCAACTTCTAAAACTTGATGTAGATGTATTGATTCCTGCGGCACTGGAAAATGTTATTACAGAAGAGAACGCAGATGAAATAAAGGCAAAACTGATTGTTGAGCTTGCCAACGGTCCCGTTACTCCCGAAGCAGACGCCAAACTAGAAAAAAAGAAAATTACAGTTATACCGGATATTCTAGCAAACGCAGGCGGAGTGATTCTCAGCTATCTTGAGTGGGTTCAAAATCTTCAAAACTACTACTGGAACGAAAAGGAAAATATCAACAAATTAAGAACAGTGATTGAAAGTTCGTTTGATAGAGTCTGGGACAAAAAAAAGCAGCTGAAGACTAGTATGCGGCTTGCTGCTTATGCTGTTGCGATAGAAAAAGTGGCAAAAGCGGAGAAAATAAGGAGAAGACTGTAGCTGAATAATGATTCAGAAGAAACCAAATTCAAACAATGTCATCCTGAACGCTAGCGAAGGATCCCGTTTGGAATCTGGTAAGACATAATGTTGCTTAGCGGTTATTTTAGTTCCTACGGGATCCTTCGGGCTTCGCCCTCAGGATGACAACTCTGTGTCATCCTGAGCAGAGCGAAGGATCCCGCAGGAAGCTGGCAAACGCAGTGCCGCTTGACGGTTGGCTTTTTTACCACGGGATCTTTCGGGCTTTGCCCTCAGGATGACAACTCTGTGTCATCCTGAGCAGAGTGAAGGATCCCGTGTGGAGAAAGACAAGACATACTGCCATAGACATCACTTTTTTCTGCGGGATTCTTCGCTTCGCTCAGAATGACACATAAAGAACACTGTTATTCTTGAGCAGAGCGAAGGATCCCATAAAATGAGGGATTATTGTTGAAGAATTAGAGTGTTTCACAATTCCAAATATGAAAGAAATAGTCAAAGAAATAAATTATCTCGCCAAAAAGATAGATAGAAAAATTACAATTATGGAGCTTTGCGGGACCCATGCTGAATCAATAGCAAAGTTTGGAATCAAAAATCTGCTTCCCAAAAATGTCAAATTACTTTCGGGACCAGGATGCCCAGTATGCGTGACGGCCCAAAGAGATATTGACGCAGTAATAAGTTTAGCCTTAAAGGGAATTCCAATTGCTTGCTACGGAGATGTGCTGAGAGTGCCAGGAACACTGCAAACGAAAAACACAAATTCAAGAAAGAGGAGAAGTTTTTCTCAAACACTAAGTTTGGATAAAGCGCGAGAGATAGGAGCTGATATAACTGAAGTCTATTCAGTGGAAGACGCCCTGAAACTACAAAAGAGAAAACCAAACCTTGTTTTTTTTGGAATTGGTTTTGAAACCACCGCACCGATGACAGCAAGCGCTATAAAAAGAGGACTGGTTGTTTATTCAACGCATAAAGCGTTTGTCTCGGCAATGCAGGCATTAATTGACACTCCAACTTTAAAAATAGACGGTTTTATCAATCCAGGACATGTTTCAACAATAATTGGCACCGAGCCGTACAAAAAATTGAGACTACACAAATCAAGATCCGAAAGTTCACCGCAAAAACGCCTGAAAACGGCAGCAAGCCAAGGGCCAAAATCAAATAGGAGATCAATACCACAAGTAATTGCAGGTTTTGAAGCAGAAGATATTTTGGTTGCGATTCATATGCTTCTTCGGCAAATTTCGGAAGGACGATCAGAAGTGGAAAATGAGTATACAAGATGTGTCCTGCCAGAAGGAAATCCTGTGGCCATGAAACTCATAAACGAAGTGTTTGAGGCAGAAGATGCTATTTGGAGAGGATTTGGGAAAATTCCCAACTCAGGATTTGAAATCAAAAGGAAATATTTCCATCTCGACGCAAAAATAAAATATAAAAATATACTAAATTCCATAAGTGCTAAACCCAAACACCAAAAAACGCTAGGCGCTGCTGCAGGTTGCATATGCGGGGCAATTTTGCGCGGCCTTGCAGAACCAAAAGACTGCAGGTTATTCAACAGAAAATGCACACCAGAAAATCCTATAGGAGCATGTATGGTGTCACGGGAAGGCGCTTGTGGAATTGCTGCAAGATTTGGAAAATAAACAATACAACTAACTTTCGGGCTTCGCCCTCAGGATGACCTGTCTGCGTGCGACGCACAGGCAGGCCTGTCTGCGTAGAGTAGCGACAGGCAGGCGGGTGGTTGCTACTATATGCCATAACATATCATCATCCTGAGCAATCAAAGGTTAATAACTAAGCATCTATACTATGTCAGTATTCAGTAAAAACAGCTCAATTCCTCTCGAACTTGGCTCTGGAGGAAAAGCGTCCTGGGAGTTTTTCAAGGATCTGAGAAAAATTTTGCGATTCACAGGCAGATGGAAAAACACGGGCGACGATGCTGCAGTTTTCAATCTCGGCAAACAGAAACTCGCCTTTACAACAGATGCCTTTATAATAGATCCGCTTTTTTTCAAAGGAGGAGATATCGGAAAAATTGCTATATGCGGAACAATAAACGACATTTCAGTTATGGGAGCAATACCAATTGGAATCTCCCTAAGTTTTGTGATTGAAGAGGGTTTTCCTTCGCAGAATTTAAAAAGGATAATCAAGTCAATAGACAAAGTTTCTCGTCAAATGGGAGTTCCTGTAGTCACAGGAGATACAAAAGTAACAGAAAAAGGAAAGATTGACAAAATCGAAATAACAACAGCTGGAATAGGACTGGCAAAAAAAATCATAAGCAACAACAATGCCAGACCTGGAGATAAAATTATCACTTCAGGCGACCTTGGGGAGCATGGAGCAGTAATTCTCGGTCAAAGGTTTAATTATAGAACAAAACTAAAGAGTGACAGCAAACCAATTACAAGAGAGGTTCAAAGTGTGGCAGAATTTCTAAGTGTCTGCAAGGATCCGACTCGCGGCGGACTTGGCGAGAATCTGAATGAGATTGCCGAAAAATCAAAAGTGAAAATTGTCCTCTATGAGAAGAATCTTCCGTTCAAGAAAGAGGTTATTGCCATAAGCGAGCTTTTGGGTATAAATTTATTCTCTCTTCCTTCAGAGGGACGGTTTATTGCCAGTGTGCGTGCAAAACATGCAGAAAAGGTAGTCAAAAAGCTTCAAAGGTTCAATCCTGAGGCAAAAATTATCGGCGAAGTTGAAAAAGGAAGAGGTGTATTTCTGAGAACTTCGGTTGGCAGTCTTCGTCCAATTGAGATGCCAGAAGGAAAGCTGATTCCAAGAATATGTTAAATTTAAAACTTCACCTCTTTTTTTCTTATCACAAGAGCTTTATGCGCTGGACCGCAATGAAGACAAAAATTGATTTTCCAACCAAAAGAAAAGTAAATATCTTGTCTCTCGGCGCCGAATCCGTTGGAAGATTTGCCCTCTATCAGAACGGTAGAGTTTACATTTCTGAAAATTTTGGAGACATTTTGGAGAAAAATAATCTGGAGAAATTCAAAAAATCTGTCTTAGCTTGCGCAAAAGAGAAAAAGCCGGACATAATTTTGACGGATCTGCATCCCTCTTATAACTCAACAGTGTTGGGAAAGAATCTTTCCAAGAGACTTAAGATTCCTATCATCGGCATCCAGCATCATCTTGCCCATATTTTTTCAGCAGTAGGAGACTTCGCTGTAAGTTCCAGACTTAAAATTTCAAACCCAAAGTTCAATGATTTTATAGGTATAGCTGCAGATGGAACTGGTTTTGGGTTTGATGAGAATATCTGGGGAGGAGAGGTGTTTCAAGTTAAAAATTTAAAATCCAGAGCTAGAAACAACAATGAGAAATTGGAAGTTAATAAAGCCCTAAATCTTGATATCAGAAGGATAGGATCGCTGGAAGAGCAAATAATGATTGGTGGAGACTTGTCAGTCAAAGAACCAGCAAGGATGCTGATCTCCATTTTGGCTAGACTAAAAGCCAAAAGGAAAAAAATAAAAGCAAAAGCTAAAGGCATAAAAACGGTTAAAACAAAAAGAGATATCTATTGTTTTGTTAAACGGTTCTACTCCAAAAATGAATTCGAGGCATTATATAGTCAGCTTGAGCAAAACTTCAATTGCCAGAAAACTACAAGTACTGGCAGGATTTTAGATGCTGTCTCTATCCTTCTTAGGTTTGCAAAAAATGAAAGAAAATCAAAACATCAGGCAACAAAACTGTTGGAGGAAAATTCAACTACTGCCTACAAAGATCTAAAAGTGGAAATTGCGAATCACAAAGGACGAAAAATCATAGATACCACTTATCTTTTTGAATATTTAATAAAGAATATGAACAGAGACAGATGCAGATTAGCAGCTACGGCAGAGGAGTATATAGCAAAGGGATTTTACAAGATAGCTAAAGAATGCGCACCAAACAATTACAACATCTACTTTGCAGGCGGGATGGCAAACAATAAAATCATTTCTTCATATTTAGAAAAGTGTGGAGTCTACATTGCAAAAAAGATCCCTCGCGGAGATGAGGGAATTGCCTTTGGACAGATTGTTTACTACCTTTTTTATTGAGATTGAACCTCGATAATTTTTCTACTCAGTCTATTTCGACATATTCCTCTTCATACCATTCTTCTGAAAAGCCGCATTCTTGCGATTCACGTTCAACCAAATGCTCAGGTATATCAAAAAGAAATCGCGAAGGACGATTTGCCTGAATCGAACCATAAATTTTCCTAAGACGCGCGAAGGAAAGATAAACTCTATTTTTTGCCCTCGTAATCCCAACGTAACACAGTCTTCTTTCTTCTTCCATCTCGAGAGGATCTCCAATGCTTTTTGAGTGTGGCAGAAGTCCTTCTTCAAGTCCAATTATGAAAACCGTGTCAAATTCCAGTCCTTTAGCAGAATGAAGAGTCATTAAAGTCACTGAATTCTGATTATCGTCAATTTGATCCAAGTCAGTAGACAGAGCAACTTCTTCCAAAAACAGCCTTAAACCGTCTTCTGAAGAAAGCTCGTTATATTTTTCAATTGCGCTAAAAAGCTCCTTGACATTTTCCCATCTTCTTTCCCCCTCTTCACTGCCGTCACGAATATACTGCTCATATCCGATTTTCTTTATCAAATAGTCCAAAAACTCAGACATCTTCATCTGGGGGCACTTTTTTTGACAATCTTTGATAACTAGAGCAAACTCTTTCAATTTCTTCAGTTTGTCCTTGGTGATATCTCCACTTTTATAGTTAAGAATCACCCAAGTTGCATCTTTCTTGCTTTTTTTCGTCTCACGTGCAATTTTTTCAAAGGTTGTCTTTCCAATCCCGCGAGAGGGCGTATTTATAATTCTTTCAAGGCTTGCCAGATCGCTCTGGTTCTGAATGAACCTGAAGTAAGCAATTACATCTTTGATTTCTTTCCTCATATAAAACCTCACCCCGCCCACAATTTTGTACGGAACGCCGCAGCGCAAGAAAACTTCTTCAACAGCTCTTGATTGTGCGTTTGTGCGATACAAAACTGCAACGTCTGACGGTTTAACTTCTTCTCTGTTGATAAGCTCTCTAATTTTAGACACAATAAATTGTGCTTCCCCTCTTTCATTGTCAGCTTCGCAGATAACGATCGGATAATCTGAGGTTTTTTCAGTCCAAAGCCTCTTTTCTTTACGATTTACGTTCTTTGATATTATACTGGAAGCTCCGTCAAGTATAGTCTGGGTCGATCTGTAGTTTTGCTCAAGTAAGATTACTTTTGCGTCCGGATAGTTCTTTTCAAACTCCAGTATGTTCCTAATATCAGCCCCGCGCCATCTATATATGCTTTGCCAATCGTCTCCTACCACACAAAGATTTCTATGCGACTGACTTAAAAAATCAATCAGCTTGTACTGCGCGTAGTTTGTATCTTGATATTCGTCTACCATAATATACTTAAACCTTTGCTGATACTTTTCTAGAATTTCTGAATTATTTGAAAACAAAGCTACCGTCTGCATAATAAGATCATCAAAATCAAAAGCATTGTTTTCTTTCAATCTACTCTGATAAGCACTGTATATTCTACTCACAGTTTCTTGAAAATATCCCTCTGCTATATTGCTGTAGCTTTCTGGATCTATGAGCTCATTCTTGGCGCCGCAGATATGAGAGAGCACTGCACTTGGATTGAACTGGTCCGTATTGATATGAAGCTCCTGCATTATTTTCTTGACCAGAGAAAGTTGATCATCGTCATCGTAAATGACAAAATCTCTCTTATAGCCGACAAGCTGCGCCTCCTGCCGCAAGATTCTGACACAGACACTATGAAAAGTGCCAATAGTTGGAAACTGAAAATTTACCTCTTGAATGGAAGAGACAGAAGCTCTACCAGCTTTGAGTGAGAATTGAGAGTCAGAGCCGGCTGATCTTGAAGAACCATCATTTCTTGAGAAGTCGCTCAAAAGAGCTGATTTGCTAAGAAGGAACTCCACTCTCTCTTTCATTTCTCCTGCAGCTTTATTTGTAAAAGTTACAGCTAGTATGTTCTGAGGGTTAATTTTCTTATGTGCTATAAGGTAAGCAATGCGATGAGTTAGGACTTTGGTCTTGCCTGATCCAGGACCTGCAATCACCAAAACAGGCCCTTCTACAGTTGTGACAGCCTCTTTCTGCCTGCTGTTTAAGTTTTCCATTATGATGCTCATAGTGGTATTATATCACACGGAAGACGAAAATAAAACTTCGTACTGTTGCAGAATCAAGACCGTATTTTGTACACAAGCAAGGAGCCACCCAAGCTTAGCATCCATACATTACATTGACACAGCATCTCTGCTGTGGTCCAATTTACAATGAATACGGACTGACAAACGGAGTAATAACGGAGTTTGTTATTACAGAATTTACAACAGACCACGCCAGAGATGGCATATAATTCACAGCAACTCTGCTGTGGACCCATCCAATTTACTGGATCGTGTCAGAGATAGCATACTTATTTGCTCTGCGATGGATAACAGCAGAAATTATTGGCTAAATATCTCTTCGCTGCATTGCACTAGAGCGAAATCCTAAACATAATCCTACTTATCATAATTATAGGAATGATTCTTAGCTTGAAGCTAAATGAACAAGAAACACCCAGCGCTCTGCAAACACTGGGTGTTTTAATAATAGGAAATGCAATCAAAAAGACGTCAATCGTGCAATTTAAGCAAGAGCATCTTACTACCACTTGTCCTTACTTTGTTTTTTCGCTTGCCGACTGGCTACTGTCGGCTTTTGTCACTTCTTCTGCTTTTGCTTGCTGCTTTCCTTTCTCGCCGCTGCCATGATACGGTTTGAGTCCTAGTCTATGATCAGAAGGCTCAATGGAAATGATTTTAAAGTCAAAAGTTTTTCCTACTTCCAGACGGGCTTTGTCTTCTTCGCTCAACTTAGACACATGAACAAGTCCATGGATGTCTTTGTCCAATTGAACAAATGCCCCAAACGGATTGATTTTTGTAATCTCGCCCTTTACTACTTGACCGACCTGATATTTCTTATAAACATTCTTCCACGGATCTTCCTTTAGAGCTTTAATGCTCAATGAGATTCTCGAGTCGTCTATTCCTATTATCTTACACCTCACTTTTTCTCCCACATTGAACATTTTTCTCGGATCGTCAATCAGTTTCCAAGCTAATTCAGAAATATGGACAAGACCTTCAAGATTGTCGTTGAACTTGACAAAAGCGCCAAAGTCAACCACCCCGCTTATTTCGCCTTCTACTATGTCGCCAACTTTCAGCTGAGCAATTTTTCTTCTCTCTTCCTCCTCTTTCGTAGCCTTCTCGCTAACAATAAGCTTGCCTTCGCTTTTATCAAGCCCTATTATTTTCACTTCAATATCTTCGCCTATCAACTGTGACAAAAGGGCTAGTATTTTGTTCTTGTCTCCACTGCTGACCCTTGGATAATGCTCACTGCTAAGCTGAGAAGCTGGTAAAAATCCAACCACACCATCTATTTTCACCATTACTCCCCCTTTGTTTGCTTCCAGAATCCTGGTTTTAATAACTTCGCCTGTTTCCATCTTTCTCTCCAACTCCTTCCAAATCATATCAAAGCTGGTTTGCTTTAGCGACATTTCCACATAGCCATCTTCATTTTCTAGGTCAGTCACCGTTGCCGATATTGGATCACCCGGTTTCAAGTCCTTTATCACACTAAGTCCTTTGAACTTGCCATAGCCATAGATGATCCCTGTGCCTATCGGACCGAGATCAACGTATATTACACTGCTGCCTATTTCTATTATCTTTCCTTCAATAGTTTCTCCAACCGCTGGAAGTTTGGGAGCACTTTCATCATTCAGCAGAATTTCCATCTCGTTTGACTTTTTGCCTACTTTTTTGGTTTTGACTAAGCTTGTCATTTTTCAATTTCTCCTTTCTTTTGAGTCTCTAGTCTTTCAAGGCTGACTTTGCATCAGAATTTGACTTAATCAGCAAAGCGGTACAGCAGTCGCATCTAACAACACAACATACAGAGAAGAAATGAATTTTGGAGTCCCCTGTTTCATACTTGACTCTCTCTGTATGCTTCATCCTAAAAAACCTACCTCCCTCAAAGCCAAAAAGATACATTCAAATCCAAATACTGATGCAACAAGATAAAAACAGCTATTTCGAAAGAATAACTGGACTTGAAAGACTAGGCAATTTAGGACATTATAATGGATATTTTTTATGTTGTCAAAAGATGTACTTTATGATAGCATATTGCTAGACCCATCAGGTGTCAGGTGAACAAGTGTTAAGCCGCTGTTTAGAATGGAAACCTGCATTTGCAAGATGGAGTAGAATGAAAAAAGTTAAAGCGTCCAACGATCTCTTTTATCACAAATATATGTATATTGAGGCAAAATGTGTGTTTACGCTGTCTTTAGTTGAGTTAAATTAGCAAATACCCAGACAAAAAGTCGGAATAACTGCAAAGAATCAGTTTAGAATGTCATACTTTCCATCCGAAATATGAGATATCATTAAATCACTAAGCGCCAATTATGAATATCATATGGTATGGTCAAAGTTGTTTTAGAATTCAAGGCAAGGATATTGTTCTGGTTACGGACCCATTTGACAAAAAGATCGGATTGAAGCCGCCTTATGGAGCAGCTGACATTGTCACAATCAGCCATAGTCACTACGACCACTCTAATGCAGGAGCTATAAAAGGCAATCCTTTTATAATTGATGGTCCGGGAGAATTTGAAATTAAAAAAGTTGTCATAAGAGGCATTGAGTCATATCATGACAACAAAAATGGAAAGGAAAGGGGTTCCAATACCATTTATAAAATAGAAATGGAAGGTATAAAAATCTGTCATCTCGGAGACCTAGGACAAAGTGCCCTTAGAAATGGACAGTTGGAAAAAATAGGACAAGTTGATATTTTGTTTATACCAATCGGGGGAATTTTTACTATAGACTGGAAAGAGGCGATCTCCATAATCAACCAAATCGAACCACACATTATAATTCCTATGCACTACAAAATACCAGGCGTTGCTGGTGATTTGTTAAAATTGGACACTGCTGATAAGTTCTGCAAGGAGTATGGCATATCAACCAGCAAAGCAATAAGTAAGTTTAGTGTTAAAGCAAAGGATTTGTCTCAAGAAAAAGAGGAAGTTGTGCTAATGAAAGTTGGATAGATTGTATAGATTATGAAGATCACAAAATATATCAGAGAGATTCAAAAAAAACCAAGGGAAGTGAGAGCTAAGGTAATGTGGACTTTGGTTGTTCTTTCTATGCTTGCTATAACCGGCATCTGGTGGACAAATATCACTTCTCACAAACCAAACCCACGAAGTCTAAATCAAAGTTTAAAACTACTAAATGGAAAGTACAACTTAGACTCGCTAAATCTCCAGAAAGACATAGAAGAATTGCGCTATCAAAAGAACGAAGCGTTTAGTAAGATAAAAACCGAGATTGACAAAAAGGAGGTAGAAGAAATAGTCAGCGACTACATCAAAGAAAACAATGTTTTAGAAGAAAAGGAAATGCAAAATTTAAAGTTAAAAAGCATCAAACAAAAAGGGAACATCTGGTATGCTTATTATGAACAGTACTATAAAGGCATTCGTGTAGAAGGAAATTATATTTCCTTCACTGTAGACAGCAAAGAAAAAAAGGTGACCAACTATGAGTCCAATATTGATTCCCGCATTAAGATTGACACCAGACCAAAAATTTCAGAAAGAGAAGCTTACAACTTAATCATAGAAAATTCAGACACAAAGGATCCAAGACTGGAAAGTGCAGAGCTTGTCATTTATAGGGACCCAAATAAAGAACTCCCAAGATACACTCTAGCGTGGAAATTGACAATATCTTCCTCTGCATCGCCCTTTACTCACCATTATTTTCTAGAAGCCGACAATGGCAGAATTATTTCTGTCTCTGACCGACAATGATAGTCTAAAAGATCAGTTTTCATTCTGGAAGCTAACATTAAACGTCAACGTCATCCTGAGAGCAAAGCCCGAAGGATCCCGTAGAAGAAAGAATGGCTGCAGTAATGTGTTTTGTCCAATTTCCAAACGGGATCCTTCGCTAACGCTCAGGATGACACCCCACCGTCATTCTGAGCGAAGCGAAGAATCCCGTAGAAAAGAGTGATATCTATGGCAGTA
>CAYWAL010000028.1:0-13169 GCA_964456605.1 uncultured Candidatus Saccharibacteria bacterium
TCTGTCTAATCGAAAAGCAGCCGCAAAAAACGGCTGATTTTTTCTAGATATCTTGGTTCAAGCATGAAAGCCTGGCGGTGCTGATGTCTCGAAATTCGAACTGACATTATCTCAAGTCGATCCGTTTATTCAGAAATTAAGAAAAATTTTTCGATCTAACTCCGATTATTTTGAAGTTCCTAAAACTTGTCTCGAATTTATTTTTGGCTATTAATTATTAGAAATTGTTTCAAATCTTTTATACAAATCATCAAATTCTTCTTTGTTAATTTACCCTTCTTCAAAAATTAGTTCTACTAAAGAGACACATTCATAAACCGACCCTCTAGCAATAGTATAAAAATTTCTTTTATCTGCCTTTGAGAATTTTCCACTACCTTCAGCGATATTGATAACAATGCTTATTGACGCTCTTTTTAGCTGATCGCGGATATAGGGATCTGTTTGTTTATTCTCTTTAAGAAATCTCAGGATTTCCTTATTTAATTTCTTCGCTAATTTATAAACATCGAGGTTTTCAAAATCAAACATAGGATTTGTAATTTGTGTGAGTAATTTGTAGTTAGGGAGCAAATTTTTGCTTAACAGTTCTAAATTTTTTAATTATCCAAATCACTAACTACAAATTACCAATTACTGCAAATTGAGCGTCAGCGAAAATTTGCTGGCGGAGAGGGAGGGATTTGAACCCTCGGGACCCGTGAAGGCCCATCTGCTCTCCAAGCAGACGCACTCGACCACTATGCGACCTCTCCAAAAAACCAACTGTACAAACCGCAAGACAACTATTTTAAGGAATTTTTCAAAGCTTGTCTATAAAGCATATTTACACTCCAAATGTAACTTGCAAGAACGCTGGTTCTGCAATTCAAACTCGTTCTGATGAAAACGAGAAAAAGCAACCCAAAGAATAAAAATTGCAGTCAAAAACATACACACCGCCTCCACTCTAGCTTTCTGCCATCTCCTCAAGTTCCTTTTTTGCTTTTTCGATTTCCAGAAGCTGAGCCGGGTCGGAAGTTATAATCTGGTCCTCTGAATAGGAAGCAACAATCTTTATGGCAGCTCGCTTTGGTCCAGCAAAGAAGATTCCTTCTCCTACATTACTTTCCAACAGCAGAAATTTTTCTTCATCAGTAAGATAGAACGTGTCTACCACAACTCTTATCGCCGCTGGAGATTGCTTGAGCAAGAGCTGGATTGAAGAGTTGGTAACAATTGGTTTGCCAAATCTGGAGCTCATAAAATCAGTCACATCCTGGGTAATAGTTGTAAGTCCCATATAGTATTTTCTGCATCTTTTGGCAATCCCAAAAAGAAATGACGCTGCATCCTCATGCTGCATCATCCACCATGCTTCATCGACAACAAGTATTCTTTTTTTCATCTTTGATCTAATGAGCGTCCAGACATAGTGAAGAACTAGATACATAGCTACAGGCCTCAACTCTTCTTCCATATCACGAATGTTAAAAACCACAAGATTTGCATCTATGTCAATATTAGTTCTGTGATTTAAAAATCCCGCAAAAGTACCCTCTGTATATTTTTTCAATCTTGTAGCAAGACTTTCAGCTCCCTTCATATTTTCCAAAACCATTTGCAGATCTGTCATCGTTGGAGGTTCTAGGCCAGAAAAATCAGTTTCTGGCGTAATATCCTTGATAGCATAAGCCTCGGCGATTGCCTTATCCAAAATTGCATCTTCTTCCGTAGAAATTTTCCCCAGCATAACCTTGATAAGCCCTGACACATTGGCAATAGCTGTTCTCAGAACATCGGCCGGCGATTCGCCTTCGAGAGTAGAAGGCAGATCAAAAGGATTAATATGATGTCTTGACGAAAGAGAAATTCTCATAAAAGTTCCACCGACCGTCTCGCAAAGATGCTTGTACTCGTTTTCCGGATCAATAACAATGACATCTGTCTCAAGCATAAGACTTCGCAAGATTTCAAGTTTCACAGTGTAGCTCTTTCCAGCTCCTGATTTGGCAAAAATAACCATATTAGCATTTTCCATCGAAAACCTGTCAAACAGAATCAGACTGTTATTATGTCTATTTATCCCATACAGAATTCCCTGATTGGAAGTAAGGTCGCTTGAAACAAATGGAAAAGTCGTAGAAAGAGGAGAAGTGTTCATATTATTTCCAATAGCCAGCTTATCGCTTCCAAGCGGCAAGGTTGAATTGAATCCAGCTTCCATTTGCATTACAGCCGGCTTCAGATATACCAGTTTTGCTTCTAGAATCGCTTCAATTTGCGTTTCAATTCTTCTCAATTCCTCAACTGTATCCCCATATATGGTTATATAAAGTCCAAATTGAAAAAAGTGTTCTATTCCCTGCTGGAGATCGTCTCTCAAATTTTCAACATCCTGATAAGCGGTTTCAAGAATTGGATCTCTTACCAGCCCCTTCTCTTCATTCATAGAAATCTGAGACTGGATCTGCGTTACAATCTTGCGTAGGTTTTTCAGAACTTCAGCAGTGTCTTGCGGGTGAATAAACATCGCTATGTCAAAAGTCGTGTCAAGATTTATAACTGGAGAAAACCAATTCGTCTGTAAATATCTTGGATAGGCATACACAAAAAGGGTGGATGCTAATTTCTTATTAATCATCACATAACTTGGTTCAATTTTGAAAGCGGCAGGTGCAATAATATCTTTTACTGTCGCCAACCCTTTTTGGTATATCTTCTCAGACTCCAAGAGAGCGGATTTTCTAACAGCATCCTCTTTTTTTGAAGACTTGCTTGGGGATTTTTTACCAGATAATATCGGAAGTTTATCTAGAATTGACATTGGATATGTTTTTAATTTTTAGCTTTTGCTCATAGTTCAGCTTTCAGTTTCCAGTTTTTTAGTTTTTAATTCGTTCTACCCTGCCAAGTCTAGCTCCTTCACATCAGCCAGTCCTTTCTTCTCTGAGACTTCTGGATTATACAAATTGTAATAAAGCTCTATCAGCTCCTGTGTATTAAGCATAGTCATTCGCAAACCAGTCCCGCTTAAGTTCTCTATTATATGATCAACTCTTTGCAACAATTGGTCTTTGTACTTTTCAAAAACTTCTCTGCTAGACATAACTTTTCTTGGACTAGTTATGGCGCCAAGTTTCGAGATAAACCCGCCTCCCTTTGTCTCAGAAGGCGCAAAAGGAACAATAATGTAGAAAGTTTTGGTCACAATATTTGCCATCTTTACCAGCCCTTGAATATATTCTATATAACTGTAAATCTGCATTCTAAGCAGCTCATTAGTTTGTCTCTTCTCTTGTTCTCTCAAAGTTTGTATGTAATTATCAAGATTCAGTTGCCTCGAGTTTATCACAATCTGCACTGAAAAATCCAAAGAATTTAAAAAGCTTTGATAATGATATATTATAGCATCTTGCTCATCAGCCGATTTGAGGGCAAAATTTATAGAAGAAACCATCAAAACAGCTCTCAAACCGCCGCTTTTTAAGACAACAATGCCATCCTTTATTTCAGCAATATCAAGGTATTTTTGAGAGCTCAATCCTATCTTTTTCTGTTTCTGAGGAGTGGACATAGTTTTTAATATCCTATAGCTTTTAACTTTACAACTTCGCCGGCTTCAACCTAGAGAATCGAAAAGTTGAATCATAAAACACAATTTCATTTCACTTTCCATACCTCTCGCTCGGCCTTTTCTTTGCTTCATACGGCAAACTAACAGAAGAACTGGTATCAAGAACCCACGCTAACTCTCTAATCCTGTTCCTTGAAACATTCTTTACAGGAATATCCTTCGCAGACTTCTTTTTCTGAGCAACTTTAAACCTCCTAACATCAGGTTCTCTCCTCCAAACATAGAGGTGAGGAGAGGTATAAAAATTTACTATATTCATTATCCACCTAGCCACCGTAAACCCCTTCGGCTTCCAAAAGGCAAACGCTAAAGTAATAGGTACAATAATTAGGGAGGAAAACACAAAAAACGGAAACTCAAAAAACGAAAAGATCACAAGCAAGGCTCCGCCGCCAACCAGAAGATAAAGAGCTTGCTTTCCAGTAAGCGGCCCGACTATTTTGTCTTCAACATCTATAAATTGGGGAACTCCGTATTGCATAATGATGATGTATATTTTCAATTCTCCGAATTTCCTAGTTTCAAACTGACTTGTTAGAGATTTGTTTTTGGATTTTAGATCCCAAATTCATCGCTCAGAAATTGGCTCATTGAAAGTCCAATAGATATAAGTCAGAAATTGAAAACTGGAAACTTTATTCCTCTATCTTACTAAAATCTATCTTTTTCAAGCGGGTCGAGTACGGCAACAGAATTTTTTCATCTAGAGACTTTAAAACCAAGCTCAGTTGGCGCCTCTCTTCTTCGTTGATATCCTTCGTGTTTTTGTCATGATATACATAGTGTGCGCGATCAAGATTTGAATGCCAAGCATAGCCCATCTTGTCCTGATAATCTTTTAACCAGTATTTTATCATCGGCTTCATCGGAACAGGCATATTCTCTATTTCTATCGACTTTTGACTTCCTATAATTTGCTTCTTAACATCAGGAAATTCCTCCATAAGGTTTTCTATGGACTTCCAGATTATAGTATCTTTTGTCTCTTCCTCTGACTTTTTCTTTTCAACCATTGCTTCCATCTCTTCTTCCCTCTTTAAAAACTGTTGATCCGACTTCTTGGGCATTTCTTTCGGAATCTCTCCACCAAGCCTGAGAATCTCGTCCTCTATGCCGGGGAAATAGTCTTTGATGGGATAGAGAATCTCGGTAAGAATTATTAAAGTTACTTCCTTTGCATCCTGATCGCTTAAATTCAGTTTTTTCTTGATGGAAACAAACAAATCTTCGATTCTCTTATCCTTTATAATCACTCTTCCAATTGCATTCTTCAAAGTTTCCAGTTTGTCCTTGTCATTCTTGAGATACTCTCTTTTAATTTTGATAATCGCGCCGGTTGTATAGTCAGCATATATACTATCCTGCACAAAAGAAGGCAATAAGTGAATTCTTCTTCTTATTTCTTCCTTCATTTCTCTTACTTACTTCAACATATTTAACCTCGTTGCTTGTTAAACACGAATTAAGAACGCACAAGAACAAGTCTTTATCAAAACACTAACTCACGACATGCTGCTAAAAATCAGTACTTATCGCCAGTAAGCATAGAATCAATATTTTCTATATGCTTCTCAAGCGTAACGAACTCTTTGACCTCTTTATTCTTTTTCAAATTTTCTACTTGTTCTTCAAGTCTCTTTATCTTATTCTTATCTTGATCTTTTTCTTTCTTTCCTTTTTCCCTCTCCAGCTCCGCTCTAGATCGTATAAAATTACTCACATCCTCTACTTGCTTTAACCCCTCCAACTGCGCTTCTTTTGATTCCCTAATAAAGCCAACTTTTTCCTGCTCTCCTTCTCTATTAAGAGCACGAATCTGAGAAGCAGTTGCGCTATATCCATACTTTCTAAGTTGCTCCGGTTTAAACTTTGCAATTTCTTTAGCACTGAAATCAGCAAAAGCCTTTTCTATATCTTCCTTTAATACTCTCCCTCCCTTCGTAAACGCCTCTTCTAAATCAGCTCCCACTTTTACTGCATTAATTCTATACTCTCTATCCTTTTCTATATCAGCCGGACTATCACTGGTATTTGCCAAATAACCTTTCTGCAACAACATTCTTTGATCCTCCGCCATTCTGGACATACTGCTCTTTCTTTGATCAGAAGTTTGTGCCTCATGCCATACCCTTGCAGACATCGGATCATCCAGCCCTTGAACTTCATGGGCTTTTCCTTCTCTTATTATGTCAGCCATTTTTTCCTTCATCACTTCTTCCTTTGCTTTCTTTTCTGCCTCTTTCTGTGAATATTCTGGGTATCGGTCCAGGTATTCGGCTGTCTTCTCAGCCACTTTTCTTCTTCCTTCACTAGTCTCTGTTGCAAGATTCAAATTCTTGCTAGTTATTTCCTCTAAGGTCTTCCTACTAAGAACTCGTTCTGCTTCCACCATATACTTCGCGTACTTTGGATCTCCTAGCTTACCCTGCGCCGCAGCTGCTCTTAACAATAAGGCTTTGTCTTCTGTTGTTCCCAAACGACCACTAGCTTTTTCCTCCAACAACTTCAGATCAATGTTCTTCAAATCTCCAAACTTTATTTCCATTTCTTTCTCCTTCGCTTCTCTTTGTCGTTCAACTTCCGCTCTATTTTTAAGCACCATATCTTTTCCTACGATAGGGATATGTTTTACAACTCTTTCTTTTTGCTTCCTACCCCAGCTTGAAACTCTTGCACCAGTTCTTTTATCAACTGCTGACGCTGCTTTGTAAGCACCTCTTCCCGCCATTTTCAATCCCACGTATGTTCCCATCGCAATCTTCCCCACACCCATAGTACTGCCAATTAACCTGTCAGTGCCTGCAATTCCAAGTCTCTGAGTAAGAGGTATTACTGCGTACAACATAGCCATAGATACAGTATATGGCAAAATATTGCTAATAATTCCACCTAGACCATTCTTTACATCAGTACTAAGATCCGTCGCTGGAATCCTGCCAACAAGTGAATTTCCCATCACACTCGCAAGGTATACAAAAAACATAAAAAGAGGACCAAATAGGGAATATGAAAATATCTTCTGCCACCACTCATGGGCATATCCTCTGGTTGAAGGAAGAACTATTCCAAAGAATGCAATCGGTGAAAGAATAATCAAAATTGCAAACATAATGAGCCGAATGAGAAGAAATCCCGCAAGCATTATGTAGATACACCCCATCACGAAAACAAATATAAAAGCAAACGCGGCCCCAACCATATTCTGAAGGTTATATCCTCCCTTCGGCGGATTAGCTACACTATATTGATTCCTAAATGCATCCGCTATAGAAGTAAGACTTCCCATTGCCCCATCATTGCCACTAAAAGTCCCCATCCAATCTCTTATAGCATACATAAAAATCTGTCCGAAATCAATTATAACTCCTGCAATTACCGCGCTGAAGTTTATCAAAAATACAGCTATTATGAACTTTGGAAGAAGATTCTTTGCGCTATATTCTTGAAATCTGAAAATCGTTGCAAAAGCAATCAAAAGAAGAAAGAAAACAAAGAACATATTACACATATCTCTCACAGTTGTCCATCCAATCATAACAGGAGAATTCGGATCCTGGACATTCAAAAGTGTCGAATAGAGCCCACCTTCCAACATTACATCAACCAGCCAAGCTCCAATTTTTACAAACCATGAAGCAAAGAATAGTCCAATTGATGCAAGAACATAAACAACCACATAAACAAGCTTGTATGCCGCTTTCTCTACGAAGCCGCCAAGTGAAGGCCAAGACCAAGCTAAAGCGGTATACGCCGGCATACTGACAGCAAAGAGAGTAAAAACCAGCAATGCAAGATGCTTACCCTTTGCTATTCTTGGAAAACTTTTGTTGCCAGCAGGAGCGCTAAAACATACGCCGCCCGCTCTGGAGCAATTCTTTGAAGCTGTAGCCATGTTTTTGAATATAAGTATTATTCCAGTATTCGTCCATTCCTGTAAATCAGTAGCTCTCAATGTAAACAAGAAAACATATTCTTGTTCATTCCCTACTACTCCCTGAAAATAGGTACAAACAAGCCACTTTTAAGATAAGCTATGGAATTTTATTTCTGCGTATTAAGGTGGTATTTATATTTCGCATCTGCGCTAGATATAAAAGTTGAGATATTCAAACCTACACTTCAACAATTCTCCTTTTTCCCACAAGACCATCCTTGGGAAACAATAGCACAACTGTTGTTATCAGACTGCATAGTTTACCTGCCTTACAAGAAGATGTGATCCTTCACTCTTTTTAGTTGCTCAAGATGACGACTATCTTGCTGAACCAATAAAAACTATGTTTCCTTTATCCAGCAGAAGACCTATTGCCTTTTCTCCTTTTTGCATTCTTGTAGCAGTTTTTTCAAGACTTACAAGACAGAAGACACAAAACTCTCCTTTTCTCTCCTTTCAAAATATCCTTCAGCTAATTTCGCAGCATAGCAGAGCCCAATAAGAAAGAGCTAGGCTTTCTATATAACTTGCAGGTGTATTATAACATAAAAATATAAAAAGCAAAATAAAAAGGACAGGGAAATTATTCTCTGTCCAAAAACTAAGATTTATTTACTCTTTTGTTCTTTACTAATGTTATTTACTAAACGGATTTAGCTTCCATTTCACAGCGCCGTAGGGGGACTCTAGATCGTCTATGATTAATTTTCCTCTGATCTTTACAACAACTGTGAATTCTCTTTCTTTCGGTTCCCTTAAAAGACAACTTGAGATCACTCCTTCTTCTCCCAAGTAAGCAACAGGACAATACCGTTTTTTTTCCCTGACCCACTCTATCCTTGCATAGTACTCTCTTGGCAAGGTGGCTGAAACACTGATAGGATAAAAATTAATATCTCTGTACCCCACCTCCGTTGGACCGTTGTCCACAAAGGTGGTATAAATCGTTCCTCTGCCGCTTATCACCTTAAAGGAAATCCATGGATTTTTTATCTTGATTCTTTTGCTTATTTTGCAGTCCCCATCTACAAACAACGCTCTCTGCTGAATGCGGCAGTCGCCAGAAATACTGTACCCTTTGCTGATTTTGTTGTCGTCAAAATCCTCCACTCTGCCTATGTTATAGGCAAAAAGGTGAAGGATTGGCAGGAAGACAACCAGCAAGATAAAAATAGCCAATATGATTATTTTTATCTCTATGAGCGTTGCGATAGACACTGAGGCAGTAGCCAGAATCACTATGACAAAAAAAATTGCTACTCCCAATAATCCCAGCTTGATACCGCTGATCTGCCAGACGAGAAGAAAAAGAACACCGAAAATTAATCCTCTAATTGGGGCAAGGATATCTGTTTTCATTCCTTCTCACCTCCTCGCAGTATTTTTAATATTTCTAGCAGTGAGACACCTGAACTCAACAGGTCCCCGAGACCAGGAATTACCGGTCTTCCTTCTCTCTGAATCTTGTAGTCCTTTATCAATCTGAGACATCTTTCAAATGATACCTCCTCTCCTGCTTCCTGGAATTTTTTCCACAGAAGCTCCGCTTGCTCGAGTTCCGTTTCCGTCTCATAGACTTCAAAGTCTCTTTCCAGTTTTTCAAGCTCTCGCTTTTCTATTTCTTTACCATACTCCCCAGCGGGCTTGACGGGACCGATCGTGAATCTATAGATTTTAATACCCATTAAATGAGTATCTGGCAGCCCGTTCCTGAGCTCCTCAATAGAATCGGAACCCGTAAGACGCTTGATTACTTCTTGGATCGCTTCTTTTTTGGATCCAAGAAGTTCTTCCACTGAAAACTTCTTTGCCCATATCCTGAGGATGTCCGGGATCAGGTCCTCGGTAGTATCCTCTACTCCTTTTCTCCCTCCGATGTTTATGTATTCCATTAAACGCTCGGGGTCAGGGGAATACACTAGAGATACGCCCTTTAGTTCAATTAGAACGTTTCCTTTCGAGTAGACGTCCTCTATTTTGAAGTCTTGATTGACTTTCTCTACATTTATCGGAATAAAGTCAATTATGGGAGGCGCCCGAAGAGCATAGCCTTCTTTGAGAACTATGTTATGCCTCTCTCCCAGTATTGTCACTAGCCCCAAATGCGGCGGTCTCGCTTCTATCACCCGGATATTTTTTAATAAATACCTGACTACAGCATACACCACGAGTAGCAACAACAAGATGAATAAGAGCGCCATTATAACTGTTCCAAAGTTAAGCCAGATTATCAGCAAGAAAAGCAGGAAAAAAACAGCAATCAATCTTGCTAATCTATGCGCGCCGGCTGTCAGCAGAAGGCTGAAAGCGATCACTGCCTGGTCCATAGTTCCCAGCTGTTTTCCTTCATATTTCAACAGTCTTGTCTTTATCTCGTCAATAATGTCATCTCTACTTTTACTGGTCATCATTAGTATCAGCGCCAGCACAGCAGTGACAGTCACCATCAGCCTTGCTGAAGGAGCAATCACTGTCATCACTATAAACAAAGCTACCGCTAGAATAGCTACTATTCCTCCAGCAGATGACGCTTTTCTTGCATTCTCCTTTTTTTCTTTTCCTCCTCCAATTACCTCTCCCGGTTGAGGGAGATCTATCTTTTTTTCTTCTTTCATTTTCTCACCTCTTTTTGATATTTTAATATTCAATTGTCAAACAGCATCCCTAAAAGGGGACGGTGAATCATAAAATAAAAAGCAGGATCAGTCAACCCCACTATCTCCTGCCAGCGCAAGATCTAAATGACACACCTAACAGCAAGTCAACCTCTTTTTGAAAAACAAGCAAAATAACCAAACAGACATTGCTGACAGAGATGAACCGTAAAAATACCTTACCCTACCAACTCCGTCAATTTTTTCCAATCATCTATGCCAAGCTCCTGCGCGCGCGCATCGGGATTTATCTTCAATCTCAACAGCACCTTGGAAATGTCTTCTTTATTAACTCCTAGGCCGGCGGACAAATTATTAACGAGTTTTTTTCGCTTTGACGAAAAACCAATCTTTATAACTCTAAACAACTTTTTATAGTAACCAGCAGAAAAACTTTGTCTCATATTTCTTATTCTCAATATCGCCGAGCGAACTTTTGGTTCAGGATAGAATGAGGATTTGTTTACCCAGCCAACAATCTCGGGCTCTCCATAAAGTTGCACACTAAGAGCAAGTATATTCAACTTTCCTTTTTTTGCGCATATCCTTTCAGCCACCTCTTTCTGGACAAGCAAAACTATAAGCTTCGGTTGGATATTGCTTTCTAAAAACAATCTTATTACAGGCGAGGTTATATAGTACGGAATATTAGAAATCAATTTATATCCATGCTTCCCATCCAAACCATACTTCTTAATAATTTCGCTCAAGTTCATTTTCAAAATGTCACCTTCTATGATTTTAACATTCCTAATCTTTCTCTCTTGTTCTCCTTTCAGACAAGCATAATACAGGCTTCCATCAGAAAAATAACGGTTTGCCCGCAAACCGTTATTGTGTGATGTTTCTTGCGAAAAGCAGCCATCTCGTTTTTGCTGTCTAAGATTCTTTCTATGTTCCAAAGTAGACACAGCAGTACTGCAAGAGTCGCCGCAAGAAATCCTCATTCTTAGCAACTCAGCTATTCTTTTATCTTTCTCAATTGCAATCACCCTAGCGCACCTTTTGGCAAGTTCTTCGGTGAGCGTCCCAAGACCAGGACCTATTTCTATCACTGAATCGTCCCTGCTAAGCTCAGCAGAGCAAATAATTCTATTTAAAACTTTCCTATCAACAAGAAAGTTTTGCCCCATGCTCTTTGCGATCCTGAAGTTCTTTTCTCTAAATATTTTCCTGATCTGCTCTTTGGAAAGCATAATCTGCTTAATTATCCACAGCGGGTGATAAGACCTCTGCGTTTTGAAAGCATCCTGCATCTACCACAAAACGCTTTTTTTGGAATATGAACGATCAGGCGCGCAAGCAACATATCCAGCGCTTTCAAAACCCCGCAATGGCACTTTAATCTGGATACATATTTTGCAGAATGATGATCAAACCCTCAACAACAGTTGGGCTTTATCCTGCCTGTCTCAACTAAATAGTCTCTCAAAGCATCCTCCCAAGGTCTCATTGGAGGTAGCTTTGTATTTATGAGCATAGAATAAGTCGGCCTTTTGGCAGCCGTTTTAAACTCCTCAGACTTTACAGGCTTCACATTCACCTTCAAGCCAGAAAGCTCAAAAATTTTCAAGGCAAATTCATACCAACTACAAGCACCCGAGTTTGTTATGTGGTAAATTCCGTACGGCCTGTGAGATTCAATCAGCTCTTTGACTTTTTCTGCCAAGTCTTTGACATAAGTTGGACTTCCAAACTGGTCATTAACCACTTTTATATCTTTACCTTCGCTAGCAAGGCGCAGCATTGTTTCAACAAAATTTTTTCCATTTTTTCCGAAAAGCCAAGACGTTCTTACTAGATAATATCTCGGTTCAATATCGAGAATCATTTTCTCTCCGAGCAGTTTTGACTTTCCATAAACACAAAGCGGCTCTTTCGGCGGATAGTCCTCCTTGTATCCAAGATGATTCTCTCCATCAAAAACATAGTCGGTGCTGAAATGAACAAAAAGCGCATTCGTCTTTTTGCAAACAGTCGCCAAAAAACCGACTGCACAGCCATTAACCTTATAGGCTATATCTTTATTCGACTCTGCATCGTCAACTGCAGTGTATGCTGCCGCGTTAATAACCACATCTGGCTTTAGCATGCCAACTTTATGCATAACCTCCTCTCTATTGGCAATATCAACATCTGATCTATCCCACAAAACAAGATCGCTTTCATTCTTAAAAACTTCAGCAAGCTCGCTACCTAACATTCCTTTAGATCCTAAAACCAAAGTTTTCATAAGACAAAAACATTCCGGCTAAAACAGCCTCATTTTTAACCTAATTACTTTTTTCCACAAAAAGACTCTGCAGTAAAGACGCTGCCCAGCTTCCAAGACTTAATTAATATTCTTTCTCGCTGGGCTATCTTGGACTATTTTACGATCTTATCCACAATTCCATACCTTTTCGCTTCCTCGGCGCTCATATAGAAATCTCTGTCCGTATCTTTCTCAATCTTCTCCAATGGTTGTCCAGTGTTCTTTGATAATATCTTGTTCAATCTGTCTCTCACTTTCATAATGTGTCTAGCAGAAATATCAATATCAGTCGCTTGTCCTTCTGCTCCTCCCATCACTTGGTGGATCAATACCTCTGCATTAGGCAAAATTAATCTTTTGCCCTTAGCTCCGCTGGACAAAAGCAAAGATGCTGCGGAAGCTGCAAGCCCGATACACACAGTTGAAACATCGCATTTTATATAATTCATCGTATCATAAATTGCAAGGCACGATGTTACAACTCCTCCCGGCGAATTTATATATAACATTACATCTGCCTTTTTGTCCTGCTTTTCCAAAAATAACAACTGAGCAATTACCGAGTTAGCCACTGCATCATTTATGGGGCCTCCAATAAAAATGATTCTCTCTTTAAGGAGCCTTGAATAAATATCATAGGCTCTTTCCCCATATGCCGATTTTTCAATTACTGTTGGAACTAAATTCATAGCACCTATAAGTTAAAATTAA
>CAYWAL010000029.1:0-5936 GCA_964456605.1 uncultured Candidatus Saccharibacteria bacterium
TTAAAATCCCACTCGTATAAGCTCTGCATCGCAATCAATCTAGCTAGGTGCCTGCTTGACATAGTGTTCTTTAATGAAATGGGGAGTAAAATAGAATGGTTAATGCCGCCTAAATGCGTTAGCTTCAAGCGAATTACTTAAAGTTGTTCCTTTTGAAGTGCACTGGAGGTATACAATTCCAACAAAAGAGATACATCTCAATGAGGAAAAAGAATATTCTTCAAATAAATACTTCTGTTCTCATTGAAATAGTTTTGCCTGAAATAACCCTATTATATCATTTTTCTTTCTTCTCCTTATCCTTCTTTGTCTTATTTCCCTTTGTTTTTTTCTCTTTTTCATCTTTCTTTTTCTTGTCGGAAAGTTCTTCAAGAACATCAATCATCTCTTTGTTACCATAGTAACCACATGCAGGACAGATGGAATGTGGTCTAATCAACTTTCCACACTTTCTGCATTTGGCAAGATTTATTTTTTCTAAAGCGGAGTGCGACCTTCGCTGACGTGTTCCTGATTTGGTTTTTCTTTTCTTTGGGTGCGGCATATTTAGAATTAGAAAACGGTTGAAATATTAGCTCGGTTTCTGATTAGCATATTCATTCTACACTAATTTGATAAAATTTGCAATACTGCGTTGTACAATGTGAAAAAATCTAACTGAAAGGGGATATGATTGTGGTTTAGAAAGGAGAACTTTTTAAGACACCCAGACTGTCCGAAAACTCCTTTTTTGACGATTTTTTGAAAAATTCTTGGCTAATTTTAGCGCAGCTAACTTTCAAAACTTGAGTTTTTGGACACAGGGTGTCTTGTCTCTGACACTTGTACGGTTATTGAGCAATCACCGCGCTTTTTGACCTAGAGCCCTCTTCTTATTGCCGAAACTATACTATTCTGCTAGAATGTGTAATGAATGAGTTGCAAATATGAGAGAGTTGCGAGAAAAATAAAAATAAAGAACAAAAATGGAGGAAATTGTAAAAGCAAGAAAGTTACTATTCAAGGGAATAGGTGGCATATTAGCGATTATAGTTCTGGTGCTGCCTTTGACATCCTTTGCTAGTAAGGCAGCAATTATACCGCCGGACAATAAGCTAAAGGAAGTAGTTAAAGAAGCGACAATCTTGCAAGATAAGCAAGTTCTAAAAACAAAAAACAATATCAATAAGAGAAGTAGAGACAGTAAAACTGCAACGGTTGTTGAGGACATCACGGATAAGAAGAATAAAACCGCGAGGGACAACAGCTGTCAAGATGATTGTTCTAGAAAAGAGGCAGAAAGCAGAATTATTCCTAGTCTTGGAGTTTTTATAAATGACATACTCGATGTATTCCTGGTATTGGTGTTGTGGATCGCATCTCCTATCGGAGTTTTATTCCTTCTAGCGGCAAGAACTTTGTTTTCTAGAGACACCTCAAGTCTTGGTAGAATGGTTGCTTGGATTTCTCAAGGCATCGCATTTCTTCTTTGGGTTTCTGTGATGTCTTTACTTTTGATTGTTTATCTTGATTCTATTTCTTTGAGAGTTTTCGGTCTGGGCGGCAGTGCTTTAAACTTGGCTATTTCGTCGGGATTTGCGTTTGCGATTACGATGCTCTTGGTCGTGTTTTTTGAAAGGAAGAGGTAAAAAATAGGTCGTAGCGTATAGCAGAACTATCCAAAAGTTGCTGCTGATCAAGGGCAGGGAGGATGAAAGAACAAGTCTTCCTTTGAGACGAAAGGAAGTTGTTTCACTTATATACTTTATCTGCTTGCGGGGTGATAGGGTGGCGATAGATAAATAAAGAACAAAGCATCAAAGGGACTCCTTGTTTTACCTGCTTATTATACTGCGGGTGGGTTTAAGGCAGTAAAGCTTCATTTTTGCGTGTTTTCGGACAATAATCTGGGAGATAAGACTTGCTACGGAAATATAGAGGTCTAATCATTGACAGCTGAATCGGCGAAGCGGAGAAATTTATGGGCGATTAAACCAGTAAAAATGCTATTAGGCGGTAGATTGACATATTGCAAAAATTGTGCTATGATATAAAAGCAAGACTTATCGCTGCGACTCATTGGAATATGTTGTTCCTCTGCAAAGAGGGAATTATTATAGAGTGATGAATTTAAAAAGGCGGGAGTATTATAATTAAAATTGAGCTAAAACTATGAAAGCCAATAAATTTGAAGGAGGTCCAAGGTGGACAGTGGCAGAAGAATTGCAGAAAAAGCTTAATAGCAAAAGACGGAAGTTGGAGGAGCTAGAAGAAAAGCTTAACGCCATAAATGCGGAAATAGAAAAAGGATGGAACAAGAAAGCAAGGAAAGAGCTTAGGAAAAGAAAAAAGGCAATAGAACAAAGTATACAGCTTACAAGAGAAGAAATCGACGAACTGCAGCGAGTGATGGATGTTGATTTGCGGGGCGAGGAAGAAAACAATGAAAGAGAGCTATTTGAAGAAAGGGGGAAAGATTTTACGTATATGCAAGGTGTGGAATCGGCAGATCTTATAGGACAGGTGGTGGAGGAGTCTATTACGCCTTCTGAAGAGAAAGAAAAAGAAAGCAGAAAAAAAGAAGAGAGAGATGAAAAACCACTGAAAGAAGAAGCAAAATTTGAAGATCAAAAAGAGCCAGAGAGCGAGGAAAATGTCTTTAGGAATCTAAAACAGCTTTTGGAACAGAATCGCACTAAGTTTGCGAAGGAAATAGTGAATATTCTAAGTCTAAGGAAGAGGGGGGAAGCGAATGATTTGCAGTGGGAAGCAGAAAGAGAAAAAGTTGTAGCGGGGTCCGCAGAAGATGCTGTGGATAATTTTATGATTTCACGGGAAAAAGGGAAAAATGTTGTCAGAATCGAAATTAGGACATTGAAAGGCAGAAATTATATTGTTGAAATTGACTTTGAAAATAGGAATATTACTCTAAATGAAACGGAAAGGAAGGACAAAAGATATATTAATATGCTTGTCCGCAGTCTTAGAAAGGAATATAGAGAAAGAGGGAGATTAATCCGGGAAAAGAAAGCAAGCGAAGATAATACTGAAATTAAAGAAATTGAAATGAAACTGTGGAGAGTAAATTCTATGATAGAGAACTTATATGAAAAGCTTACGAATTTGAAAGCAGAAGGAATTAAGTTTCCAGAAAAAGAGGAGAAGATGATAGATGAAATAGGGAAAATTATAGAACGTGAGAGAATCAAGAAAAGCGAGAGGAGCATTCCTTTTGTAGCTGGGATAGAAAACGGCAATCTTGTTGATCAAGTGATTAGAAGTAGTGGTGGTTTTAGAGAAGCACCTTCTAAGAAAAGGGAGAAACGAGATACCCAAAAACGAGAACAAGAACAAAAGCAGGAGCTGCGAGAAGAGAAAGGAGAAGGACAAACAGAAGGGTTTAGATATTTTTCTGTGTCTCGAGAAGACTTGGAGACGATAAAGCTTCTTCAGGGAGAGGGTGGAGAAGGAGGATATCAAAAAGCAATAGCCAAGCTTGCTAAAATTGTAAACAATAAAGACATAGTTCCATTCTATTATAACACTTTGGACCTGCGAGAACGAGGAGAAAGTTTGGTTAAATTTAGTCTTCTTCTCTCTGGCAGAAGAGTAGATGTTGAAGTTGATTTCAGTCGCTTTGAAGAAGGAAAGATTGGAGTGAAAAGCGAGGTTGTGAAAAGTAAGGAGACAAAGAAGGCAGAAGTAAAAGCGCCGGAGATTTTGGACGAGGAAGAAATAAAGAAAATGAGGTTGGACCAAATAGAGGCTAAGATAAAAGAGGTTGATGATTATTTAGGTTATTTGTGGAATAAGGCAGAAGAATCTGTTGAGATGATTCGTGGAGAGGAGCGAAGGAAATTGCAAGAGGAGTACAGAGAATACTATTCTTATCGGCAGGTCTTGAGAGCGGAGAAAGAAAAAAAGGAAAGCGAAGAAAAAAGTGAGAAAGAAGAAAAAACCGCTCCCGAAATTTTGACTGATGAAGAAATAGAGAAGTTAAAAAAGGAGGAATTAACCTTGCGAATTAAAGAAGTGCAGGATTATTTGCAGGATGTTGGACCATATCCCAGTGAAAGAGAGATAAGCGAGGAAGTGAAGGAATATGTGAGGTATTTGGATAAGTTGAAAAAAGAGCAGGAGAGAAGACAAGAAGTTAAAGAAGAAGCAACAGCCGAAGCTGAATATCCAAAGACAAAAGTTGAAACAGAGATCTTGCCAAAAGACATAGAAGAAATGTTGAAAAAGATACGGGAAAGGGAAAGGAAGATGGTTGGGGAGAAGGAAGAATTGCCGGATGAAATCAAGAAGTTAGAAGCGAGGTTTTTCCAAGGAGAAGAATTGAGCGAAGAAGAAGTGGAAAAGGTTAAAGAATCAATAATAGTAGAAAGCGCCACTAACGGGGCAATAATTTCAAGGATGACAGCCGAGCTTGCATCGCTTTCTTCCATAGACGACTTTGTCACAAAAAGAAGAATGATGAGCAGGATTTTGAAAGAGACGCAAGTTATGCATATGAAGATGAGACTTGAATTGTTGAAGATGGAGATAGATGCAAAAAAACGAGAAGAAGTGGAGAAGTTGAGCGAGAGTAAAAAACAAGCGGTGAAAAAGTTTTCTTTCAACATAGGAAAGGTAAAGGATATGTTGGGTGGGGTTCGTAAAGTTTTTTCCTATAAAGAAGAGGTGGATAAAGAAACAAGAGAAGGCAAAGAGGATCTCGACGACATAGAGGGAAGGTTGAATGAGATAAAAGAAAAAATGAGAGGCGGCATAGCCCCAGCAGCAGAAGGAGAAAGAAAAATTATAGCTTTATTCTGGGGAAAAGGAGCGGAAGAAGGAAAGGTTAAAGATTGGCTTGAAATTTTGAGGGAGAAGAATGCCAAGGAAAATGATAATCTGAGAAGAGAAATAGAAGAGTATAAAGCTGAACTTGAAAAAATAATGAAGGAGAAAGACAAGATTATAATGAAAAAAGAGGATGGAGGAAAAATAGAGCTGGATTTGCAGGAGATTCACAGCTTACTTCAGGATCTTGACAGAAAAAGGGAAGAATTGTTTGAAAAAGAGTGGAAAGAGAAAGATACAAAAAAGCAGAAAGAAGAGGGAAGAGAAAAAAAACGAAGAGAAGGATTTAGATATTTTTCTGTACCAAAAGAAAAATTAGAGAAAATAAAACTTCTTCAAGATAAGAAAAAAGGATATGAAGATTCTTCAATAACAAAAGAAGCGCTTAATGCCCTTAGAAGTATTGTTGGTGGGAATGCAATTCCGTCATCTTATGATGATGATAATTTGTATATAGTACTGCCAGAGGGACAGAGTTTGGTGAAACTTTTCTTTTTTAATCAAGAAGAAGGAGGGTGGAAAGAGACCAATGTTGAAGTTGATTTTATTCATCTTGAGGAAGGAGAAATCGGAGCAAAGAGTAAAACAAGAAAAGTAGAAGAGGAAGAAATAAAAGAAGTGAGTAAGATAAAAGCAGAAGCACCAGGGATAAGAGAAGAAGAGGAAATTGACACAATGAATGCAGAAGAGGTCGAAAACGAAATAAAAAAAGTCAATAATTACTTGTCCTACCTTGCTGAGAAAATTAACACAGCAGAAAAGAGATTTGTGAAGTGGCAACTGAGAACAGAAGAGAGAAGATATACCTCCTACAAAGAGGGTTTAGAAGATAAAGGGAAGAAAAAGTTAGAGGAAGAAAGGTTGAAAGAAGAGAGCTGGAAAGAAAAACTGAGAAAGAATAATCCTGATGAAGATATAGAAGAAATCAGAGCCAAAACCATAGAGGGAAAGGAAATTTGTTATTTTGGTTATGTTCGCCTTAAGGATGGAAGGACGGTTCCTTTTTTCAACAATGTGCTTTTTAGGGAGATTGAAGGAAAGAAAGTGATTGACGTTGATGTTAATACATTGCTGTATGATGAGGCGAACGGCGAGTTAGAAGCAAAAGTTAA
>CAYWAL010000029.1:6036-12791 GCA_964456605.1 uncultured Candidatus Saccharibacteria bacterium
CCTGAAAAAGAAAGAGACGAGATATTGACAAGAGTGCTAAATGTGATAAGCGCAAGAGCGGGGGCAAAAATTATAAGCGAATTTAGCGAAGAAGAAGCAAAAGAGTTCAATGCCATTCCAAAAGGCAATCTAGAAGAAATGGAAAATTTCATAATTGCCAAGAATCCTCAAGCAAAAGACATTTTCAAGTTGGAGACAGAAAAAGTCAAAGAAGAATTGCTGAATGCTTAAATTTGTTTCTTATTTCCAATGAAAAACTGCGGAAGTAAATTTGAAGCAAAAGGAACGGGCAAAATAAGCAGTAGAGAAGCGGTCGGCGAGAAAGAAACGGAGTTGAACTACAACAGCGAGCAATGGAAGAAAAGGGAAGAAGAATTAAAGGAGAAAAGTTTTGCGAAAAGCAGTGAAGAATTTGCCAAAGATTTTGTTGAAGAATATCACAGAAACAAAAGAGAAAAGACAAATTTTTATCGGAACTCAAAAGAATTTGGGGAGACAGTGGACTGGCTGGACAAGGCTGCCAAAAAAGAAGGATTTGATGGAATATACATAAATGATGAAGAAGGACGGCCGGCAATCTGGGTTCCGTCGCAGTTGCTTGTGCTTAAAAAAGAAAATGGCAAAGAAAAAGGTTCTATTCATTACTTGGGAGAGGAGGAGAGAAGAGTTGATATTGGAAAGTGGGCGTTGGGAAACATAAAGAAGTTATGTGAGGTTGACGAAAAGCTGACAAAAGAGACGATGGAAATAATTATGAAGCATGAAAAGTCTCACTTTCTAGGAGCTTGGCTGTTGAAAAAAGAGAGAGAGGCGATAGAAGGAATAATGGAGGAGGAAGGGGAAAAAGAGTGTTCAAAAGAAGATCTGGGAAAAAGGATAATCAAAAGAGCAAAGGAGGTAGATGAGAAATATTATCCGCCTTGTGAAATGCAGACGGAACTGCAAAGGATAAATGCGGACTATAGCAATGAAGAAGACTTCATCGAGAGCGAAGCAAAAAAACATGTGGTTTTGGATATTATTCAAAAAGGGTTTGATAGAGTAGAAAAAATCAGCTATGACGCTGACAAATTCAGGAATTATAGGGACTTTCATTTTGCTTTCATTAAACCCGAGATTAGAAAAAAAATTTTTAGAAGGATGGAGGAGCTGAGGCAGGAGATAATGAGCAAGTATAAGGAAAAATATAAGAAAGACATACCTAAATAAATAAGGAACTATGGACGGTGAGATAAGCAGCAAGGAAAATGTGAGAAAGTTGGAGAAAATTTTCAGGGATTTTCATCTGAAAATGGTTGAGCTTATGAAAAGGCAAACCAAGCTTTTGGAAAGGTTAAATAAGATTTTAGAGAAGAGGAAACTGAGGGAGATAAGAGAAAAAATAAAGAATATGTAAAAGGTTTTGTTTTATGGTAATTTTTTATTGAAAAACTATGGAAGAAAAAAAAACTAATGAGCAAGGAAGAGAAATAGAAACCAGTGGGGAATCCAATAATTTAGAGGAAGTCTTGGAAAATGGAGAGGAAGGAGCAAACAGCGATGTCAACTTTATAAAAAAGGGAAGCGAAGAAATAAATAAAAAAATCGATAAAGCAAAACGAGGAGTGGACAACGAAGGAGATAATAAAGAGCTAGAAGAGATTAATGAGAAAAATCAAGAGATAGCTGCTGAAGCCAAAATAGAAAAAATAAAACTTGATTTGGAAGTGCTGGAAAGTTTGGCGGAAGGAGGAAAGGTCGATTTTGAAAAGTTAGAAACGTTGAAGGAAGAGCTGGAGAAAGCAAAACAAGCCGATATTGATTTAAGTTCCATTGAAAATCTAGAAGAAAGAGTGAAAGCAATTGAAAGGACATTTGAGGGAAATGGAAATAAAGACGGCGGAGCTGGCGAAGGAAAGGAAACCAGAGAGAAGAATGGAGAGGAGAAAAAGGAAGAAAATAAGGAAGAAAAAGAAGAAAAAGAAGAAAAAGAAGAGAAAGAAGAATTTAGATATTTTTCCGTGTCTCAGGAAGACTTGGAAACAATAAAGCTTCTTCAAGGGGAAGGTGGAGAGGGAAGATACTTCAATGCGGTTGCCAAACTTGCAGAGGTTGCAGATGCCGTTCCTTCCAGTTATAGCGGTTTTGATTTTCCAAAGAAAAGAGATGGAGAAAGTGTTGAATTTGATCTATTTGTTAACAGTGGGGAATTTTCTCAAAAGTGGAGGATAGCTGTTGATTTTAGCCGAGCGGAAGAAGGAAAAATTGGCATAAAGAGTGAGATGATAGAAACTATAGAGAATGAAGGAGTGGACAACAAAGAAGAGACGGACGAAGAGATGGGAGAAAAGTTTGACGAGGAATTTGAGGAAAGGTACGAAGAACAAGAGAAGGAAAGAGAAAAAGAGCTTGAAGAATGGCAAAAGAAGAACGAGGAGGAAAAGAAGAAGGATATAGAAGAAAAAAGAAGGGAATTGGAAGGAGAGCTTGGAGAGGATATAGAAGAATTAAGAAAGAGAAAAGAATTTTTGCAGGAAAAATGTAGAGAAATTATCAAAACAAGAGAAAAAGCAGCGGCAGAGCTTGAGAGACAGTTGAGGCAGGCAATGGAAAAAGCGGGAGTACCCAAGCCAGATTTTGGCGCCAAAGAGTTTAGGGAAACTATTTCTTTCTTTCGCAATACAGCAGAATCTGTTTTAGAAGTGGAAAAAATAGACTATATCTTAAAGGCGTCTGAAGCAGATTTGAGCGATCTTTTGGAATCTCACAAAGGAAGAGAAATGGTTATGGAAGATTTGGAAGAATTGATTAGGACTCTGATGGAGTTTGAAAAATTGATGATGGAATTTGAAAAGATGGCAGTGGGAGAGAAAAAAGAGAAGGAAAAGATGGTAAAGAGTCTTATTGACAGAATAGCTGAAATTTACAAGAAAAATCCGAGGTTGTTTAAGGCTTTGCTGGCGGCAGGAGCAATTACGGCAACGGCGATACTCGTATGGACAGTAGCTCCTTCATTGATTCCAAAACTGACAGCAGTAACGGGTGGAAAAACAGTATCATGGAAAGCGATTATGGCTGTTGGCGGAGCTGCGGGGGCAGGAGTGGTATATTACCTTTGGAAGAAAGGGAAAATTCAAAGCGCAGGAAAAAGAGCATTAGGCGCGGTAGAAGGTATGTTTGGAGGAATGTTTGTGAAGGTTTGGGAGAAGGTCTCAAAAGGAGAAAATTGGGATGCGGCTGTGGAGTGGCTTACTGGCGTGAAAATTCCTTCATGGGCAAGAAGCACCTCGAAAAAGAGATAATTTTTCTTACATTAGCCAATAAAAAAGCTGGAAAAGTATTTTGGTTTTTTGTTGAAGGCTTGCTTGTTATGAGAGATCTAACTTATATAGTTTGTTTGTTTTATGCCCGAGATTAACAATGAAAATGTAAAATTGCAGGAGATAAGGGAGCTGGAAAGACAACTTGCTGAAAAAAAGGCTAGTCTTGAGAAAGAAAAGCGCAGAGTGACGACTGCTGAAGAAGCGGAAATTACTCAAGAAAATATACAAGAGAAGCAAGCGCAAGGTGCTATCCCTCAACAACAGACAGTTTCAGCTGCCAGAGAGGAAGACATCGAAGAGATTAAGAAAGACATAAGAAAGATAAGAAGTCTTGATACAAGAAGGCAAGTAAAGGTTCTCGTAACTTTAGCCTTTGAGAAAGGCATTGCTTATAGTATAAAAGTTGCTCGGAGTTTTAATGATGCTTATCTTTTGGATCAATTTCATGACGAGCTTATTGGAAAGCTCCATGATGAGCTGGTGAGAAAAGGAAAGCTTAAAGAGATTTAGATTTCTATGCTGTCTATGCAGCTGCAAATAGTTGATTATATAATCGAAATTGAACCCTTAGATATAGCAGTGCTTGCACTGCTGTCAGTTTTGGCAGTGCTTGTTTATATGAAGATTAGAATTAAAAGCATTGGGCAGATTACGCGGTCACTGAATATGGCGGTTCTGCAGATTTCTGTTCCCAAAGAGGCAAAGAGTCAATCACAGGAGACAAGCAAAGATGAAAAAGAAAGCATTGCTGTGATGGAACAGCTTTTTGCAAGTCTAAGCAATATCCGAGAAGAAACAATAAAAAGGATAATATATGGTCCTTTTTATCTGTCATTTGAGATTGCTACTCCAATTGACAGTAATGAAATATTTTTCTACGTGTCGGTTCCTAGAAAGTTTCAGTCGATTGTGGAAAAGCATATCCACAGCTTCTATCCACGCGCGGAGATAAAAAAGATAGATGACTACAACATTTTTGTTCCCAAAGGAGGATCAGCGGCTTCCTATATGACTCTTCAAAGAAGGCATATTTTTCCAATAAAGACATATATGAAGCTAGAAGCTGATCCTCTCTTTAATATAACCAGTGCGTTTAGCAAAATTCCAATTGGAGAAGGAGCCGCTCTGCAGGTTGTTATAAAACCAGTAAGTAATACTTGGCAGAGAGAGAGTAGGGAAACCGTGAAACTTATGCAGAAAGGGAAAGGTTTTGATGGAAGCTTGGAAGCTCCAATTGTAGTCAGAGCGCTGAAAGAATTTGTAAGTATAGTCTGGAGCACAAGCAGTAAAAAGAAGGATGAAATAGACCAAAAGCAGGAAGAAAAACCTGTCCAGCTTACTCCGGCTCAAGAGGAAATCATAAAGGCAGTAGAAGAAAAGTCAAGTAAGATTGGCTTTGAAGTAAATATTCGTCTTGTGGCTTCAGCTCCCACGAGAGAAAAAGCAGAGGCTCTCCTTAAGGAACTGGAAAATTCTTTCACTCAGTTTGGTGCTCCTGGGATTAATTCGTTCAAGATCACAGAATCGTTCTTTAATAAGGCCGGATTCTTAAATAAGACAATTTACGATTTTATATTCAGGAATTTTGACGGGAAGAGAAAAATAATTCTGAATACAGAGGAACTTGCTAGTATATTCCACTTTCCAATCTCGGAAATGGAGACACCGCAAGTGAAGTGGCTGCGGGCTAAGCACGCTCCACCTCCAACCAATATTTTGAAAGAAGGGTTAGTGTTGGGGCATAATGTCTATCGAGGAGAGGACACTGTTATAAGAATAGGACGCGAAGATCGCAGGCGCCATATGTATATAATAGGTCAGACTGGAACAGGAAAGTCATCTTTCTTGGGAGAACTGATTAAGCAAGACATCAAAAATGGAGAAGGGGTCTGCGTTATCGATCCGCATGGAGATTTAGCAGAGGAAGCTCTTGCTTCTGTTCCGAAAGAAAGAGCTGAGGATGTGATTCTGTTTGATCCTTCCAACGTTCAAAAACCAATTGGCCTTAATCTGCTCGAGTATGATCCCAACTATCCTGAACAAAAAACTTTTGTAATCAATGAAATGATAAAAATATTTGATAAGTTGTACGACTTGAAAGCGACAGGAGGTCCAATGTTTGAGCAGTATATGCGAAACGCAATGCTTCTCATTATGGACGATCCTGAGTCTGGCTCCACGCTTATTGAAATATCAAAAGTTCTTGCTGATGCTGACTTCAGAAGATATAAGTTGTCTAAATGCAAGAATTACATTGTGGTCAACTTCTGGAAGAAAGAAGCTGAAAAAGCAGGAGGGGAAGCGGCATTGGCAAATATGGTGCCTTATATAACCAGCAAACTTACTCAATTTGTTTCCAATGATATGATGCGGCCTATTATAGGTCAACAGAGAAGCTCAATCAATTTCAGAGAGATTATGGATAGTGGAAAAATTCTCTTGGTTAATCTTTCAAAAGGTAAAATTGGAGATATGAATGCCTATCTGTTGGGGCTTGTTATTGTGGGGAAGATCCTTGTTTCATCGTTGAGCAGGACTGATATTCCGCAAGAAGAAAGAAAAGATTTCTATCTTTATATTGATGAGTTTCAAAACTTTACAACGGACAGCATATCAACAATTCTTTCTGAAGCTAGAAAGTATCGTCTGTGTCTGAATATTGCCCATCAGTTTTTGGGACAGCTTCCAGAAGAGATACAGAAGTCTGTGTTTGGAAATGTGGGAACAATAATTTCTTTTCGAGTTGGTCCAGAAGATGCGGAGTTTCTCGCTAAGCAGTTTGCGCCGGTTTTTGACGAACAGGATCTCATAAATATTGACAATTATAATGCCTATGTAAAGCTTATGATAAACGGCACTGTGAGCAAAGGATTTAATATGGCAACTTATCCTCCAACGAAGGGGAATAGAGAAATTGCCGAGGCTATAAGACAACTTTCTATGCTGAAATACGGAAGGGACAGAGAGGTTGTGGAGAGGGAGATTAGAGAAAGATCAGAGATCTAGAGAACGATTAACCCAAAGTCATTTTTGTGATGCAGTGGATGATATGTAATACCAATGCACGAAAGAGAGATTTCTTCTTATCTGATACTCGCTCTAGGGCGTAACATATTTTGTTCTTTTACGTCTTTATCTATAACAGACTTCCAAGTCTCACTTTTGCAACGAGAAGCGTAGACTGATAATTGTGCTTTTGTATCTATAAAAATGGTCTCTAAATCGGCTTGTCGGTCTTTACACTTTTTCTGAATGTTCTTAATTGTACCTTGAAATTGTTTAGATGGTAGACATTATTTATTGGTAGAGTTGGGAAAAACCAAGTTTTCAGCAAAGAATCTCAACCTCTTGGCTAATTTTTGTATATTTGCTATAATTTTAAAGCAACTTGCGTGTGTCGTATAGGGGTCATTATGTTAGCCGTCCAACCTGGATAGGGGGGGTCGATGCTCC
>CAYWAL010000030.1:0-12643 GCA_964456605.1 uncultured Candidatus Saccharibacteria bacterium
AACTTGAAAGAACATTCATATTGTATCTATTGACAACAGTATACGAGGATGACACGAGAACACGGAGAAAACACCGTCATCTTGTCAAATTCTAACTGCCACGAAAACTTACTATTCTTTTAATGTCGTTGTATAATATGTATAATATAATTGGATTTGAGTTTTCATCTTTTTGGTGTGGAATAGTCAGCTTTTATATTTCCCATTCACACTCTGCGCTAAAATGAGAATTTAGGGTATTTCGCAATTCAAGGAAGTTATGAAACTGCCAAAAGAGGTGCAATCCATTATATGGAGACTTAGGGAGCACAACTTTGAAGCATATATTGTCGGAGGTTGTGTACGTGATTTTTTGCTGGGCAGAAAGCCGAAGGATTGGGATGTAGCCACCGATGCCAAGCCTAATGATATTCAGAAAATATTTCCTGAAAGCTTTTACAACAACAGGTTTGGCACAGTCACAGTTATAAACAAGGATGCAAAAGATACAACACTCAGAAATGTGGAAGTTACAACCTATAGAGTGGAAGCTGAATACAGCGATAGACGCCACCCGGACGATGTGAAATTTACAACAAGTCTCGAAAAAGACCTTTCTAGAAGAGACTTTACGATCAACGCAATGGCATTAGGAGTTAGAAGTTTAGAGTCAAAAGTTGAGAGCACTACAAAAAGCACTGATCGCGCAAAAGAACATTTGGCGTCCAGCAAAAAACAGGAGCCTTTAGATTACGAAATTATTGACCTGTTTGGTGGACAAAGAGATTTGAAAGAGAGAGTCATCAGAGCTGTTGGAGATGCGAACAAAAGGTTCAATGAAGATGCCCTTAGAATGCTGCGAGCGGTGCGATTTGCTTGCGAGTTGGACTTTAAAATAGAAAGGGATACTTTTGAGGCTATTAAAAGAAACAGTAATTTGCTGAAATTCATATCTAAAGAAAGAATTAGGGACGAACTTGAGAGAATAATCCTGTCGCAAAAACCTTCTTTTGGAATCGATCTTCTTCAAAAGCTTGGGCTGTTGAAATATATTATTCCGGAACTTGAAGCAGGAATTGGCATAGCACAAAACCGCCACCATATTTATACTATATACAAGCATTCGATTTTGTCGCTAAAGTATTGTCCAAGCAAAAAGCTTGAAGTGCGGCTTGCCGCGCTCCTTCACGACATTGCCAAACCACAAACCAAAGAAGGAACAGGACCTGATAGCACTTTTTACAACCATGACTATCTTGGAGCTAAATTTACCAGCCAGATATTGAGACGCCTAAAGTTTCCTCGCTCTGTCATAGGAAAGACCTCACTTTTGGTCAGGAATCATATGTTTTACTACAATGTGGGCGAAGTTTCGGAAGCAGGAGTAAGAAGGCTGATCAGAAGAGTTGGAAAAGAAAACCTCAAAGATTTGATTGATCTTCGCATTGCAGACCGACTTGGAAGCGGGGTTCCAAAGGCAAAACCATACAAACTCCGTCATCTTGAGTACCTGATACATAAAGTAAGCAAAGATCCTATTTCTCCCAAAATGCTCAAGGTGAATGGGGAGGATGTTATGAAAATATTGGGTATTCAACCTGGACCTAAAGTTGGAGCAATCTTAAAAGTTTTACTCTCAGAAATAATTGAAGATCCCAAGAAAAATACAAGAGAGTATCTGGAGAGAAGAATCAAGGAGTTGGATAGATTGTCTCAGGAAGAAATCGAGAAGAGCGAGAAGATTATCAAGGAAAAGAAAGAAGAGGAGGATCTGAAAGATAAAAGCAAGTTTTGGGTAAAATAATTATCAAACAGAAACTGTCTTTAGAAAACTGTATATCTTGAGCTGGAGAAAGAATTGTTATAGTTGTTTTTAGGCAAGCAAAAAAAAGACAGGATAGCTCTTGATCCTGTTTTTTTATTTGTCTTTTGTTTGTTTTTGTTGCAGCTTATTTTTTTGCAGAATTCCTCTTCCCGCAATAATACCTGTGGCTGCAGCATTCACAATATCTCTTGAGAGCCCTGCACCATCTCCTGCAGCAAACAGGTTATTGATGGTGGTTTCCATGTTCCTATCTACCACAAGTTGCATAGAATAGAACTTGATTTCTGGGGCATATAGAAGTGTGGAATCTGCAGCCACTCCTGGGATGATTTTATCCAGCACCTCGAGTCCCTCAAGTATATCAGTGACTATGCGGTGAGGTAGAGCCATAGAGATATCACCGGGCGTTACATCTTTGAGAGTATTGACTACGGAATTTCTCATTAGTCTTTTCTCAGTACTGCGCCTTCCTCTTCTCAAATCTCCCATTCTTTGAAGTACGGGCTTCCCGCCGCCTATGGTGGTAGCGAGCTTTGCAATACTTCGTCCATAGCGGGTAGTATTCTCTATAGGTTGAGTAAGTTCCACTCTCACAAGGAAGGCAAAATTTGTGTTGTCAGATTTACTTTTTGTTAGAGAGTGTCCATTCGTGGCAATGAACCCTTCGTATTCTTCTTTGACCACAAAACCATGCTCATTGGTGCAGAATGTTCTGACAAAGTCGTCATAGGTTTTGGTCTGAATATGGAATTTGGGGTCACGGTTAATCCTGGTTACGGGATCCATTATAATGGAGGGCACCTCTACCCTGACTCCGACATCAATGTAGCCATATTTTGCTCCTATCTTATGTCTTTTCACTATCTCATCAGTCCATGTGGTTCCGATCCTTCCGGGAGCTATAATTGTAAAACGAGAGCTTATTTTTTTTCCGTTTTTTAGTACTACCCCTTTACATGTTCCGTCTTTGATAATTAGATGAGCAACCTTAGTGTTGAGCATGAACTTGACTCCTTTGTCTTTAAGATCGTCCTCAAAGTTTCTGATAACACGAGGGGCATTGTCAGAACCCATATGCCGCTGGGCTATTTCAATGAATTTTGCTCCTACTGAGGCTGCTCTGCGCTTTAGTTTTTCAACTTCTTTGCCTTTGGGAATAAGAAGCTCTTGAGGTGCTCCGTAACGCAGGAACACTTTATCCACATACTCAACGAGTTTCCATGCGTATTCTGAGTCTCCTGTCTGAGATACCAAATCTCCGCCAATGTCGGGTCTCAAGTTAAGCGTGCCATCAGAATAAGTTCCTGCTCCGCCAACACCACACATTATATCGCAGGGCTCGCAGTGCAGACAGAGGCTTTTTTGATTTATTTTGCATCCACGTTCGTTGATGTCCCTCCCCATATCTATGATGAGCACCTTCATTTTTCCGGCAAGTTCGTGAGCGGCGAACATACCAGCAGGTCCTGCTCCAACGATTACGACATCAAAGTTCGTTTTCGTTCTATCACCTCCTCTTTAATTTCTCTTTAATTTTAAGCATCAAGCATCAAACTCTATCAGGAGCTTGATGCTCAACCTATTATAGTCGAGTTTGGCTTGGTAGTAAATAGTAGTGAACTCAGTTAAATTCTATCACTCTTTAGTCGTCCACCGCACTCCTTGATACAGAACCTTATATATTGACTCGCCGCCAGTTATCTTGTATATTAGTACTGCGCTGAAGCTTATCCGCCCCCGTAGTTCAATGGATAGAACAAGGGACTCCTAAGCCCTAGATATAAGTTCGATTCTTATCGGGGGCACTAGTAAAAGAAGGCTCCCTTGTGTAAGATAAGGAGAAAATGTTAGAAAACTAATCAGCAGAGATAATCAAATCTGGATTAGAGTTGAAAAAATTAATATGGAAAAGGGAGCCTGCGTTTTGTGTAAAATGTAAAAATAGCAGAAGATATTAAAAAACGAGCAAGTTCTGCTTTGCTGCAAAAGATAGTTTGGGCCTGTAGCTCAGTTGGCTAGAGCGTCTCCATGGCATGGAGGAGGTCAAGGGTTCAAGTCCCTTCAGGTCCACCCACATCTATTCGTCGCCTTGCAATGGCAGTAGTCAGCGTTGAATTTCGCTTGGTAGAAGATTCTAATTTCAATAGACACTATCTCCTGTAGTCTAACCTGCGGTTCAGCAGCAACGGCAAAATATGGATGAGTATTTGATTTGGAAAAGCATAACCTTTCCAAACCACAATCATATCTCCTCTTGGCCAGATTTTAGAGTGTTGAATGCGACAACCTTTACTAACTGTCCCTCAATATGCTAAAATGCAAAAGATTTCAACTATGCCAGGGTAGCTCAGCTGGCTAGAGCGTGGGACTCATAAGCCCGAGGTCGTGGGTTCGATCCCCACCCCTGGTACCATAAAAATAAGAAAATAAGAAACAAAGATGAAAACTCACAACTATGCCAGAATTGCCGATTTTCTTTTTGAAATCGGAACATTGCGCAATATGAAAAGAACTCACTGTCAAGTTCTGCCTCAAGCGAATGACACAATTGCTTCTCACTCATTCGAGACTGCAATCGCGGGAGTAATTCTGGCAAGAATGGAAAAAGTAGATGAAAACAAAGTGTTGAAGATGTGCTTATTCCACGATATAGCAGAAGCAAGAACAGGAGACGCTAACTTTGTCCACTCACACTATGTAAAGCAAGATGAAAAACAAGCTATAAAAGATCAAATACATTCCACCCCGATTGAAAACGAAGTTAGTAAAATAATAGAAGAATATACAGAAAGAAAATCAAAAGAAGCAATAGTTGCAAAAGACGCTGATCTGCTAAATCAAATCATTTTACAGTGCAACTACTTGAAAAACTCAAGAGATCTAGAAAGATGGAATAGGCATAGCATAAAAAAACTAAAGACAAAGTCAGCAAGAGCTCTGGCAAAAGCAATTACAAAAAGAAACCCGTTTGATTGGTTTTATAACTTTCCAGATGCAACAAAATGATTACAATTGGGGGCGTAGCTCAGTTGGTTAGAGCGACTGCCTGTCACGCAGTAGGTCGCGCGTTCGAGTCGCGTCGTCCCCGCCGCTTTCGTCACAACCGCCCAAAAATATGCTCTGCCCAGAGCAATACTCTCCTCAGAGATCAAAAAGACACCCTTAGTCCCTTGAGACTGGGTGTTTTTTAACGATGCCATTCTAAACAACCGAAAGAAACAAAGAATCTCACCCGGAATCTGATAAGATGCAATACTGCCTAGTGGTTATTCTAGCTCCCACAGGATTCTTTAGGCTTCGCCTTCAGGATGACCTGTCTGCGTGCTTGCCTGCACATGGTGCGCAAGCAGGCAACGCACAGGCAGGCAGGTGTTGTGTCATCCTGAGCGACTGAAAGGAGCGAAGGATCCCGTTTGTAAGATAGATAAGACATACTGCCACAGATATCACTCTTTTCTACGGGATTCTTCGCTTCGCTTGGAATGGCAGGTGCGGCACAATTGCAGAATCCCTTATAGCTATACTTCTTATGAGAACAAGAATTGCTGGATTTTTAGATCCTTTGTAATTTAAAGCCAGTCAGTATACTTAGGCTGTGTAAAAATACCACTCTAACTGTCTGCTACTCCCATGACAATTCTACTGCCCTTGAAGATTCACGATAAACACCAAAAACCTTTACTCTTAGAGGAGAATTGTTCACCTTTTCCACCTTAAAAGAACCAAGACCTGGAACAGACTTATCTAATACTACGATGGGAGCGGCATAGTTGTTGAGATCTATTTTTGGCACACCATGAGGAGCGCGTACCTGGTACAAAATCCTTTCTGCTCCTGTATCAGCTAGATAATAAGCTTGAATGGAATCAAGTGTGCTTCTTACCACTCGCATCTGTTTTAATGTTACACTGGTTAAGAATAGTCCAACAAAGAGAAGCAAAGAAGTTGTAACAAACACAACAAAAAGCGCAGTTTGGCCGCTTTTCTCTTTTATGTTTTTCTTTAAAATTTTTGAAGTTTTTCTTATCATTGCGCTCTTTAACAACAAATCAAAGACAGGCTTTTTAGTGATAAGTTCTCATAGAAATGCTGGTTTGCAAAACCAGTTCCGTCTGGTAACCATTTCTTGCTTTTAATTTCATGCTTATCGTAACCAATGGCTGGGTAAGAGTAAATGTGTTAGAAACGTAAAATTTTAAATTTTCTATCTTCACCTCAGGTGAGTTTATAACCTCTCCATTGCGGGAAAAGTAAGTTCCTGTACTGCTGCAGGATCCATCCGACTGCGCAAGGCAATACTCGACACTTTCTCCTTCATAATTCGTAAAGGTTATATCTGAGTCATCATTATTCGCCTGACTGTCATCTATATAAGTCGCCATTCTTAATTCTCTGGAAATTGTCTCTAGTAAATATCCACCTTCCCTTTGCAGTGCATAAAGCTCCATTGCTTTTCTTTGAGAACCAACGCTGCTTACAAAAATACCGCTTGTCACCACAATCACCAAAGAAAATATGGTAATACCGATTAGTATTTCCAACAAAGTAAAACCATTGTGTTGATTTGCCTCTTTTGTCTGCATTCTAGTTTGTTCTTCAAAACAAATAATTCTAACAACTGGCACTAAAGAAATAAAAGAAAAAGGACAAAAACGGTAATTATAAAGCTATAACAAGACAAGCCTCTTTTACTCTGCCGCTAATACCATCCTCCATAAAGATATGTTGTAACTTTAGCAATTTCAACACCATTGAAATAGACATATGAAGTCACTTCCATACAATCTACAGCATCAAGGCAGCCACTCACAGTGCCACTGCTATCATTTTCTCTAATTCTCAATACTCTTTCAAAACCAGTATATTTCCACCCTGACACTGAAGATAAGTCAGTCTCAGACTGAACATAATAATCTTGTCCCGTTTTCTTGTAGACTTTTTTCTCCCAGCTATAATCGACCTTTTTAATTTTCCATCCTTTTCTTATATCGTCATTATCATTAAGAACGCTTACTACCTCATTTCCTTCAGTATCCCCAAAATCCTGATTCCATCCCGTTCCATGAAAAAGATTGTTGTCCCTATGCTGTCTGACAATTTCAATTGCCTCCTGTGCAAGATAAGTGGCAATTAACTTGTTTTTGTTGTCAATACTTGTCCGAAGATTATAGCCAAACAGCAAAAGCATAGAGACAGTGGCAACCGAAATAATCCCTGCAGAAAAAATAATTTCAAGCAAGCTGAAGCCTTTTTCTTGGAAAACCAGTTTTCTCCCTTTATAAAACATTCAAGCAATTAACTTTAACTAGTGATAATTCTAACAAATTGAAATGTATGCGCAAGAAAAACCGTCCTGCGCTTTGGAAAATAGGTTTCCAAACCTGTTTTCTCTATATTCTCATTCTGCTCTCAGTGGATCTCTTCCCATCTCTACCTCCTCTTTATCACTAAGCCCATCCCCATCTGTGTCAAACTTTTTGGGGTCAGTTCCTATCCTTTTCTCATCTACATCGCCCAATCCGTCATTATCACTGTCAAGCTGGCCACTGCCTTTAGGGTTATATCCTTTCTTCACCTCTTCTCCATCTAGGTAACCATCACCGTCTGAATCTGGGTTGTTGGGATCGGTTTTCCATTTCTTAACTTCCTCAAAATCGCTCAATCCATCTTCATCGGTATCTGGATTATTTTTGTCAGTCTTCCATTTTTCCTCTTCCCAATCCAGAAGCCCGTCTGAATCGGAATCAAGATCTTCAATTTTCTTCTCGCTCCCAGCTTTACGATTTTTGCCTTCACTGTCTTTCTCCACCTTGCGAATTGAACAACCAGAAAAAAGAAAGACTATAATCAACAACAGCACCAAAATAGATATCTTCCTATAGTTCTTCATACGTCCTAAATTACTATGTTTACAAAAAGTCGTTCAAAAACAAGATTCTCGAACAGCAATAGTCATACCGCAGCCGCAATGCAATAAAGAAAAGTCAATAAAAAGGCACAAAACATATCCATACTAAAACTTGCAACAACACACACTCTATGCTTCCAATATTTTTTTAAATTCCTCCTTAATCGGAATATACTTTACGTCCATTTTTATAGGCTTTGTTCCATATCTCTTGCTAATAATCTCATCCATATACTTAAAAGCCTTGTCTAATACCCCACCATTATAAGCCTCTGTTTCTGCATGTTTAGCCAAATTATTATTGAACTTCAAATAGACCAAGAAACTTATAAGAGCATAGTATAAACCTAATATCACCACAATCACAAAAATCATCACCCAGATGAGAACAAACGTCAATGTTGAAAGATCATTGTAGCTCACAAAACTACTGGTGAAGTTCGCAAGGAACATAATAAAAGAAACAAACAGTATATAACATGGAATAGCAAGCAACAGGATTAAAAATAAGAACAGAATCATAAAAACAATAGGGAAGGGATATCTTTTCGCAATTATATAGCTTTTCAACATTGTGTCTCTGGTATAACCGTGGTATACAGCATAATCTACACTACAATACATCATCGTGGATATCAATTCACTAACTGCCATATATTTGGTTAGATTAAAATTTTCTGGATTGTTCCAAAATTGTCTCCTTAGACGACTAAGCATTATTTTCGAGCTAGTGTACAATGAAAAAATTTCCATTGACAAGTTGGTAAGCTTTCTGATGCCAATCAACTCTTCAAAAAAAATAGCAAAAAACGACTTATTATTATCTAAATCAGTAATCTCCCTAATCAAGATTCTATACAGCAAAACTTTTACAAAAAATACCGAGAGTGGAAAAACAATAAAAACATACAGGGCAGGAGCAGTTATCCATAGCATAAGAGAAATCAAGGAAATGACATCCAACAAAACATTAATAAAAGAAACTGAGGTCCGAAATGAAGTAATATAATCCAATATTGCCTTAGAATGATTTGCATAAAACCAAAATGATATTAAAGGAAGAACTATAATACTAAAAACCATCAAGAGAAAAAACTGCAAAAAAATTACCTTTTTCTTCGTAAGTAATACGACAAACAACTTTAGATACTTTTTCTGATGCCTGAAATCATCCTTCACACCTTGTATTAAACCTGCCATAAATCAACTATTACAACTAAAAGTAGCCTTCAAGAGAGATTTTAAGTTTTCGTCAATTTGTTCACTCTGGTAGAGACTTTGTTTATACCACTGGTTGTCACTCTCCTGAGAGCTTCATTTAACAGCAATTTCTACTGCGGCAACTCTATATCTTCCTTCTTAATCTCAAAGACATCTCCTCTTTTTATCTCTCCTTTTAGAAACTTAACAGCAATAAGATTTTCCACCCTTTCCTGGATCGTTCTTTCTAGAAATCTTGCTCCATACTCCGGACTATAACCCAGGTCTGCCAATCTTTCCAAAGCCTTGTCTGAAATCGAAATTCTGATTCCTTGTGCTTTTTTCAGCCTTTCATTCAGCCTGTTTATTTGAAGTTTCGCAATAGCTATCACTTCCTTTTTGGAAAGCGATTTGAAAATAATTTTAGCAGTGAAGCGATTGAGAAATTCAGGCGTAAAGCTCTGCAAAAGATACGGCTCAAGCATTTGAAGAATTCTTTCATTATTGGTTTCCTCATCAATCACCATCTTGCGAATAACCTTTGAGCCAGCGTTTGAAGTAGCAATTATAATTGTGTTGGTAAAATCAACTGTTCGACCTAGATTGTCAGTGAGACGTCCATCATCAAACACCTGCAAAAACAGATTCAGCACCTTCTTATTTGCCTTTTCAAGCTCATCAAGCAGGATTAAAGAAAACGGTTTTCTTTTCACTGCCTCTGTTAAAGTTCCACCAATACTTGCCTCCGACAGATCAGACGAAGAACCTATCAGCTTCTCTACACTATTAACTGTCTGATATTCACTCATATCAAGCCTGATCATTGCGTTCTCATCTCCATAATACGCTTCTGCCAGCGCTTTTGCCAGTTCCGTTTTTCCAACACCAGTTGGACCAAGAAATAAGAAAGTTCCAATAGGTCTGTTTTTGCTTTTTATTCCAACTCTCACTCTCCTTATAGCAGCGGCAACAGCTTTCACTGCTTCATCTTGTCCTATAACCCTCTTATGCAGTTTTTCTTCCAAAGTCAGCAGTTTTTCCGCCTCACTGGCAGTTATGTCTGTTAAAGGTATTCCTGTCTTTTCTGTTATAACCTCCATCACATCCTTATCTCTCAAAATTAAGTCCGACTCCCTTCTCTTTACTTCCACCGCTGTCTCGCTTAGAAGATCTATGGCTTTGCCAGGCAGAAGGCGGTCTGTTATGTACCGCCTGGAAAGTTCCACAGCTTTCTTTATAGCTCCATAAGTCATAATCACGCCTTCTCTTGCCTCAATGATTTTCGCCTGCACCGATAGAACTTTCATTGTATTTTCTTCGTCCAACTCTTCCACTTTTATAAGATCAAAGTTATTAGCAAAGTCAGATCTAGGTTCAATATAACGATGATAATTTCTGTAATCGGTTGATCCAATTACTTGGAATAACCCTTGAGAGAAAACAGGGGAGAAAACTTTGGAAGCGTCAAATCCTTCTCCGCTGCCAGCTGCTGCTATGTTGTGAATCTCGGGAATATACAAAATTATGTTGCCGCTTTTTGCCATATCTTCCAGAACTTTTCTGATTCTCAACTCCAAATCCCCTCCCGCCCTAGCTCCAGAAACAAGAGCGCCTATATCCAGCACAACCAACCGTTTATCCTGAAGAGTCGGCAGAACTTGGTCCTTCACCATTCTATTTGCCAGCTCTTTCACTATTGTTGTTCTGCCGCTTCCTTCCTCGCCAATCAGGAGAGCATTGTTTTTGCTCGTCCTCTCCAGTATCCTCATTAAGTTATCAACCTCCCTTTCTCTATCAACCACATATCCTGTAAGTCCGCTCCTGGCATAATCCGTAAGGTCATAGCTGAATCTGTCAAGTTCCGGCGTCACTCTTGCTGTCCATGCCCTGTTCATAACTGTATGCTGAACCTTTCGAGGCTTGGAAAGCCTTACCCGAACACGCGACCAGCTTTTTACCCACAGCACTGTATTTCTTGCATCTTCTATTTCTACCTTTTTGTCCCTGAAATACTTCTCAAGTGACTTGTCTCGAAGCAAGGCTAAAAACAAACTTTCAGCCTCAATCTTGTCAAGTCCTGTAATAAGCGTTTCTTCAAATGCCAAGATGATTATTCTTTCCAATTCAGGATCCAGTATAGTGCCTCCTAAAATTCCATCCTGCTCATAGTAGTCATTCTTAGGCAGATTACTTATTAAGGAATCCATATCACTTGCGAATTGCCTTATGTCGATTTCGAGTCTTTTAAGCAGGATATTTGTCTGAGGATCTTGGGCAATCACCCTAGCCAAGTGATACACAGACGGAGCTTGCTTCAAACTGTGAGAGAGGTCTAGCGCCATTGTTAAAATGTGTTTCGCAGTCGGCGAAGTGTAATCAGCAATGTTAACCGGTTCTTGGGGCTCATTTGCTTTCTCATTGTAAAAAATTTCAAATTCAGGAGAAGAAGGATCAATTCTCTTCTTTGATAAATCTCTCACCCTGTAGTAGTAATATACATACATCATACCCAGAACCGCCGTCCAAAACATAAGCGGACCAGTTCCCTTTTTCTCCACCAAAACAAGCAAAGCCTGTAAAAAACGGAAAACGACTTTAGCAATCATTACAAACCAAATCTCAATGATATGAGACGATTCATTTCTAACTTCAGCCAGATCGCCTCTTATAAGATCAAAAAAATCAAGGTTGTTTATTACAACAAAATAAATCCCATATCCAAAAGTTACAATGACCAGAGTATAGACAAACAGACGCAGAATTGCTGGAAAAGTTTCATAGATAGATCTCATAGTCGGCGAGAAACCGGAGAGCTTTTCGTCCCAATAGTATATTCCACTCTTTCCCACACGCAAAAAGATACCCAGCCCTTGACAAGTAGAACATCTAATTCCATTCTTTGTGACCTTGTTGCCCTTGCAGTCGGAACATATAACTATCTCCATTGGAATCTTCTTTTCTTTTTTCTGCTCTTTGGACATTTGTTGTTTGGTTTTTATGACATTAACTAGAACACATAAGCAAGATTCAGCGCAATCATCAGAAAAACGAGAGGTGGCAAAATTATCCAGAGCAAATATAAAGAGACCACTACTGCGGCTGAAGCCGTTATAATCGCTACGCCGATCAATACTCTTCCCAGTCTGAAAATTGGACCGATGACCCTTCCCATATACGAATAGTCACCAAAAATCGGCTGGGTGATAAGTCTTAGATTGATCATTATGCCAATGTCTCGCTCAATCTGTTTGATAAAAGAGATTTCTCTTTCCCAAAAATCTCTTGAGCTTTGAATATACCAGATATAGAAAAACTGCTCTATCCCTTTGATAAGCCTTACTGGTAAATTGACAAGGTATTCTGCTACCATTTTTTGTTTTTGTTACAGATTGGAAAATTTTTATTAACCTTGATGGAAATTTTCAGATTTTCGTCTTTTCAGGTTTTATTCAGTCTAGTTAATTATAACACATTTGCAATTATAGAAAAACGCTGCTATTCTGCAGCCTAAAATGACACCGAAATTTTAGGGGTAAAATAGAGAGAGGATGACAGTGTTTTCTCTGTGTCATCCTGAACGCAGTGAAGGATCCCGTAGGAATGGCAATATCATATGTCTTACATTTCTCCAAACGGGATCCTTCGCTAGCGCTCAGGATGACACCCCACTGTCATTCTCGTATACTGTTGTTAATAGATACAATATGAATGTTCTTTCAAGTTGAAATATA
>CAYWAL010000031.1:0-12245 GCA_964456605.1 uncultured Candidatus Saccharibacteria bacterium
AAAAACTCGTAAAAAATCAGGTTTTGTCTCACTTTCAGTTTTGATATGCATCATAACAGGCTTTGTGAGAAATTTCTTTAACTAATTTGGTGCAAAATCTCTGCAGCATTTTTTACCTGAGATTGACAAAGAGGGTTTTTGAATAGTCTGATGTCTGGCAAAACCTAGTTTTTTGTGAGTTTTTGAACGGCGATTCTGCCTCAGAGCCTAGTCCTAAACAGACCAGTTTTAGTTGCAACTGATCCCGAAGATTTTTGAGAGTTACTTTAGGATTTTTACGGTTGCGGAGAATAAATTTAAAAGGTTTTAGATAATCAATAAGCTCTAAAACATATGCCTAGCATATCTACAAAAGTTGAAGATTTTAAGGCTATAAAACTAAAACTTGCAAGTCCTGACGAGATTTTGGAGTGGTCTTATGGAGAAGTTACAAAGCCTGAGACGATAAACTACAGAACTCAAAGGCCTGAGAAAGACGGTCTCTTTTGCGAAAAGATTTTTGGTCCAACAAAGGACTGGGAGTGTTATTGTGGGAAGTATAAGAGGATAAGGTATAAAGGAATAATCTGTGATAAATGTGGAGTAGAAGTTACGAAGTCGCTAGTGAGGAGAGAAAGAATGGGGCATATAAAGCTGGCCGTGCCCGTTTCGCATATTTGGTTTCTAAGAGGAGTGCCGTCCAGCATTGGCTTGATGCTGGACATATCTGTTCAGGAACTTGAAAAGGTTGTCTATTTTGCCAGCTATTTGATTATTGATGTCAATGAAGAAGAAAGAAAGATAGTAGCTGATCGCATTGAGTCTGAATATAAGTCAAAAATCAAGGCTGGAAAAGGCAAGTTGACGATTCCCCAGATTAATGAGATTAAGGCTGAAAGAGATAAAGCAAAAGAAGAACTAAAAAGCATCAAACGGCTGAGGGTTATTTCCGAAGTTGAGTACAGAAATCTTTCTCTGAAGTATGCTTCGGTTTTCAAAGCTGGCATTGGAGCTGAAGCTATAAGGGAATCCCTGGCAAGTATTGATCTTAATAAATTAGCCAGAAAGCTTGAGAGGGAAATGGCAAAGTTGTCAACCTCGTCAGCTCAAAGGAAAAAGATAATGAAGAGACTGCGACTTGTTCAGGGATTCATAAAAGCGAAAATAAGGCCTGAATGGATGTGTCTGACGGTTATTCCTGTGATACCGCCGGATCTTAGGCCTATGGTTCAGCTTGATGGAGGAAGATTTGCGACTTCTGACCTTAACGACCTGTATAGAAGAGTGATTAACAGAAATAATCGTCTCAAGAAACTTATAGAACTTGGAGCTCCTGAAGTGATTTGTCGAAATGAAAAGAGAATGCTCCAAGAAGCTGTCGATGCTCTCATAGATAACAGCGCTAGAAGAGGGCAAGCGGTGATGACAGTCGCTAAAAAGAAAAGACAGCTGAGATCATTAGCTGATATGCTCAAAGGAAAACAAGGTAGATTCAGGCAGAATCTTTTGGGGAAGCGCGTTGATTACTCTGGCCGCTCGGTTATTGTAGTAGGGCCAATGCTCAAACTGAATCAATGTGGTCTTCCGAAAAAAATGGCTTTGGAGCTGTTCAAGCCTTTTGTAATGAAGGAATTAATTGAAGGAGGCTTGGCCTACAATGTCAGGAGCGCCAATAAGCTTATAGAGCAAGGCACGACGGAAGTTTGGGATATTCTGGAGAAAGTGATACAGAATAAATTGGTTCTTTTGAATCGCGCGCCGACTTTGCACAGGCTTAGTGTCCAAGCATTCTTTCCAGTTTTGATTGAAGGAAAAGCGATACAGATTCATCCTATGGTCTGCAAAGCATTTAACGCTGATTTTGACGGCGACCAGATGGCCGTGCATCTTCCCATTACTTCAGAAGCCCAAAAGGAAGCAGCTGAAATTATGCTTTCCAGCAAGAATCTTTTGAAACCGGCGACAGGGGAGCCAATAGTAGTTCCGTCTCAGGATATAGTTTTGGGTTGTTATTATATGACTAGAATCATAGAAGGAGCAAAGGGAGAAGGAAAGGCATTCAATTCTTTTGATGAGGCTGTGGTCTCCTACCAGCTTGGTCTTATTGATCTTAGAGCCAAGATAAAATTGAGAAATAATTCATGGTTGGAGTCTTCTGACGAAGGAAGCCACAGTCAAGCTGAACCTTTTATTGAAACTTCTGTCGGACGCATAATATTCAACCAGTCGTTGCCAAAAGAGCTGATGTTTGTGAATAAGGTTATGGATTCTTCTGCCCTAAAGTCTCTCATAGCCGATTCTTTAGAGAAAGTTGGAGAAGAAGAGACCGTGCTTTTGATTGACAGAATAAAACAGCTTGGTTTCGAATATGCAACAAAATCGGGCTTAAGCTGGGGAATGGATGACTTGAAGATTCCTAAGTTGAAAGAGAAACTGTTTAAGGAAGCTGACAAACGTATTGATGAGGTAAGGGGGCAGTATGAGGAAGGACTGCTGACAGATAATGAAAGAAGAATAAAGTCAATTGAAATTTGGACAGAGGTAAGAAGCAAGATAGCTCAAGTGATTCCAGAAGCTATCGGTGAAGAAGGGTCGGTGGCTTATATGATCAACTCTGGAGCAAGAAGCAATTGGGCAGTGATAACCCAGATGAGCGGTATGAAGGGGTTGGTGGTAAATCCTGCGGGTGAGACAATAGAACTTCCTATAAAGAGCAGTTTTAAGGAAGGGTTTAATGTTTTGGAGTATTTTATTTCCACCCATGGGACAAGAAAGGGTATGGCTGATACGGCACTTAGAACTTCAACGGCTGGATATTTGACCAGAAGACTTATTGATGTTGCTCAGGACGTCATTGTTCGCGAACATGATTGTGGTGACACGGTAGGGACAGAGGTGGTTGCTGATGAACATCTGGATATTGGCCGCACCTTGTCAATGAGAATAAGGGGAAGAACTGCCTTGAAAGACATAAAACATCCAAAAACAGGGAGGGTTATCGTCAAAGCAGGCGATCAAATCAGCAAAGAGGAAGCCGAGGAGATAGAAAAGGTCGGAATCAAAAAAGTTATGATCAGGAGTATTGTGAACTGCAGATCCAGAAGAGGAATATGTCAGAAATGTTACGGTTGGGATCTTGGCAGAAACAGGCTAATTGAGATTGGGGAGGCTGTTGGCATCGTTACTGCCCAAGCAATTGGAGAGCCTGGCACCCAGCTCACTATGAGAACATTTCATAGTGGCGGAGTTGTAGGAAAGGATATTACCCAAGGTCTTCCCAGAGTTGAGGAGATTTTTGAGGCAAGAGTTCCAAAAGGAAAAGCTATTATTTCTGATGTAAACGGCAAGGTAGTGGAAATTGAAGAAAAAGCTGATTTTAAAACGATTAAAATTAAATTTGAGCCAAAAGACTCATCATCAAAAAAGAATGCATCTTCAAAGAAAGAAGTAGATGATATAAGGAGCTATGTGGTTGACAAAGATACAACCATTATAGTAAACAAGGGAGACTTAGTTACTGTCGGCCAGCAGTTGGTTGAAGGTCACGTTGACATTCACGAGCTTTTTAAGTTGAAGGGGGTTGAGGAAGTAAAGAAATATATTCTAAAGGAAGTCCAGCAGGTTTATACTTCTCAGGGCGAAGGCATTGATGATAAGCATATAGAGATTATTATCAGGCAGATGCTCTCTCGTGTGAGAATAAAGGATCCTGGAGACACAGAATTGTTGGTGGGAGATGTAGTTGAGAAGGCGAAACTGCTTGAGGTTAATGAGAGAATAGAAAAAGAGAATAGACAGAACAAGAAGAGGGGTGGCAAAATTAAAAAGCCGGCAGTTGCTGAACCGCTACTTCTTGGAATTACAAAGGTGTCTCTTACCACCGAAAGCTTTTTGTCAGCAGCCTCTTTTCAGGAAACAGCACGCGTGCTTATAAGCGCTGCAACTACTGGCAAAGAGGACAAACTTAGAGGGCTCAAGGAAAACGTTATAATTGGACGCTTGATACCGGCTGGGACTGGATATAGAGAATAGATAAAAATGCGACAAAGAAGTGTATACGCTGCGGCATTATAAGTCAGCCGCAGGGAGTGAATAATATAGCAAGCGATGACTTTCTGGTTTTTCTTTCTTGTTTTCTGCTGTTTTTTGCTCTTTTCTGCGAACGTTCTTAGGTAGCGATTTTATCTAAAAATTCTTTCAAATCTTGTGGAAGTTCAGATTTGAATGCTCTCTTTTTTCCGCTTGGCAGTTTTATTCTCAACTCGCTGGCATGCAGGAATTGTCTTGCTAGTGGTGGTCCGATTCTTACGCGCTTTCTGAAGAAATATTTTTTGTCTCCGACAATCGGGTGGCCAATTGCTTTAAGGTGTACTCTAATCTGATGCATTCTTCCTGTTTTGGGAAAAACTTTCAGCAGAGTGTAGTCGCTGAAAGTTTTTATTATTTTGTAGAGAGTCAAGGCTTCTCTGGACTTTACATCCAGTTTCTCTTTTGTATCAACAACAGTTTGCATATATGGCTTTGTCTTCGATCTGCCTATTCTGAGGTCTATAAAACCGCTTCTTTGTTCCACATTTCCATAAACTAATGCTGTATATATTTTTTGCGCTTCTCTATTTTTGAACTGGTTCTTTAAAAAGAAAAAACTCTTGTTGTTTTTGGCTGCAATCATAACGCCGGAGGTGTCCTTGTCCAGTCTGTGAACAATGCCGGGCCTTAGGCTGTCTTCTCCGACATTCTCTATCTTTGGGAAGTAATTCAACAGAAAATCGGCAACGCTGGGGCTTTTGTTTGAAACTGCACTGTGAGACAGGAGCCTAGCAGGCTTGTCCAAAACTATCACATCAGTGTCTTCGTAAATTATTTTTACCTCAGGGGCTTCAGCTTTTTTCAAATCATCCTGCTCTTTTTCTGGCAAAATATCTACCCGATCTCCTTCTTTCAAGATATAGTTTTGCTTTACTATCTTGCCATTTACCAAGATCTCGCCGTTTTTGATTCTTTTTTGCCAATATGACCGTGATTTTTCAGTGCAAGAATATGCTAGAAATTTGTCTATTCTTTGGTTTTTTTCTTCTTTTTCGGATATGTATATTGTTTTCTTATATTCCTGCATGTTTTCAAACTCAGGCAACAATAAATGGTGGTTTTTTAGTCAACAAATAATCTGAGGTAAATTCTAGAAAGCTAGATACAGCATAGTGTTCTTAATTTTAGTTATATTTAGTCATAACTGTTTGTTGTTTAGAAGAAAACAAGGTTAACACCTGCCTGTTCTGCCGTCATAATTGGAAATCCAGGTGAAAGTTCCTCGGACGTGTTTTGGCAGCAGAATTTTGAAAATTTAGTCAAGCCGCTTTTTAAAGCATAAAAACCAGTCTTTTAGAGAGTGATAACTCTAGAGCGCAGAGAGAGATTGAACTGGCACAGTTTGTTAATTACTATGATAGCGTAAAATTACATAAAGGCATAGACAAGTTAACACTAATGGAAAAGCCTACCAATTATTTTTATCCAATGGAACTGTAAACAACGTTTTACAATCTATTTACAATTTAATGGCTTTGAACAGCTTTGGAAATGTCTCAAGTAGACTGTTTCCTGGACGGAGCAAAAGGTTCAGTAGAAATAAGGCTATCGCCAAAGACAAGGCATTATCTTTATACATAAATTCGAGATCCTTTGCTCTATTTACAGATAAGACAATTATAACTCTTGTTTTTGCGGGTTTGCAACGCCCTGCAATTTGCGACTTCCAATCTCGAATAAAGCAAAAAAGAGAATGGCATTTGCCATTCTCGTTACTGCTGCTATTATGGTTTTAATCGTTTTAATCGCCGTCGTTGTTTACTTTCTATTTTTTTAAGAACGCTCTCGGCATGCATCGCGTACATCTGAGGTCGAGGGAAGAATCCCTCTTGGTCATCGTAAATATTGGCTTTAATTATTTTTTTGTTGCACGGGAGATTCTCCCACCTTACTGGTTTTGACTTGGAGAAAACTCCAAACATAGTGCACTGGGTGCAACTGCTTATCATGCAGTTGTGTCTACAGTATGAGCACAGCTCGGTTGTTATTTTTTTATGGCTGCATTTTTCTCTTGCTTGCCTCCTGATCCTCCTTGCCTTATCTGTCTCTTCCCTCCTTCTTAGAAGGCCTCTTTGAATTTCTTCAAAGGATCTATCTTCAAATTCGAACTTTTTTCCATAGCGGAGCTCAAATAAAAGCTCCTGCTCTCTGAGATAGCTCTGATAATTCTGAATATCGGTAAGCTTTAGCGCATTTATTATTTTCATCATCCTTCGTTGCAACGGAGGATTATTTATATATCTGTGGGCTAGTACAAGCCCATAGTTCCCGAGCACTTCCCTGTGAAGCCTTTCGGCTTCTTTCTTTTCCAGATCTACCCACCACTGAGGCAGATAGATCCTTCTCACTTTTTTCTCTGCTAGGAATTGCACCAGTCGCGTAATTCCATATGGGGAAGCAACCAGCCTCCCCTTGTCTATCCTAAAAGTGCCTTGTTGGGGGTTCAGGATCCCTACCTGATTTTTAAGGTCTCTTTGGCACTTTTCTGTCCAGTATAGTTTTGGTTTTTTTGATAGTACCAGAATTACCTCATTTATTGTTAAATCTCTCGTGCTTATGACTTTATTGATAGTTTCTTTGTTTAACGATCCCTTTACCAGTTCAATGTTTTCCGTTTTTATCTCTATCCCGATCTCTGATAGTCTCTCGAGCTCAGAAACTTTCTGTGAGATACTTGAGATACTTTTGGTTCTTGATCCCGTGAAGGTCAAGAGCAATTCTAATTCCATGTTATCGTTGTTATCTCTTTTTTGTTTTTGAACTATTTTGTTGGCTAGAATTGCTCTGGCATAGTCTCCTTTGAGAGCAACATTGCCACTGCCGTTAATCTCTTTTAAGAGTAGTTTTATTTCTTCATCTATACTTTTTATTTCTACACTTTCATATATTCTTCTTTTTTTTACATACATTCCAAACACCTCTTTTTAAAGAGCAACCTGTCACTATAATACACAAGTGAAGACTTGTCAAGATAATAGGAATAAAGGGTAGCATTAATTGCCTAATTCTATTTTTCCGACAAACTTGATTAAAAATTTCTCAAAAATTCAGAGCCATTTTCTGTCTGGATATTTTCAACTTTACTTTATCACCTCTTATCTTGACTTTAGTCCGCATTCTCCTCTAAAATTTATCAGCACAAGCCGTTAAGGCTCTAAACATCAGAGGAGGAATGACAATTGGTAAAAAATTTTGTAAGGTATGTAGGTAGCTCATTGATAAAAATTATAGCTGCTGGTTCTATTGCTCTGGTGTTTGTTGGCATTACAGTGGGAATTGTCAATTTTGTGATAGAAGGAATTTCTGCTATAGATTGGTATCTGCTGGTGCTTTTCATACTTTTTGCAGGATTGGCAATAAACATCCTTGGGGGCAAAAAATTCCACCGCAGCAGCTCTCCTATGATAACCATAGCAAGATCGCTCAGAAACTTCGCTGAAAGCATAGTTGAAAGAAAGCAGAAAGCCATTGAAGGCAGTTTTGTTCGCTTTGACGATTTGTTTGGAATCTCTTCACTTAGGGAAGAAAACCGAAGAAATACAAGAGCCATAATGGAAGCGCTGCTTGCGATATTGCCGCAAGATAGTCCTGCTGCAGAAAGTCTGAAGAATACAATTGAGGAAGCTAAAAAAAGAGAAAAGTTAAATGATTATTCGGCAGGAATTTATGTATTGAGCGTCATAAATCCAAAAAAGGAGAGAAAGGATGTGATAGCATCTTCATCTCCAACTCCATTTACAGGATTCGTTCTTGGAAAAGTTAAAAAGGACTGGCTGCTAAAAGAAGAACTTTTTGAAATCATTCAACTGATAACCTCAGGTGCGTTGCTGGGCAACGACAGCGAAGCAGAAAAGAATGAATAAAAAGAAGCTCATACAGCTTCTTTTTTATAAATTTTTTAGGGTAAAGTCCGAAAATCAAACTCTACCCTTAAAGTCCAGTTAAGACGAGAAGGTATAAAGAATAAAAATTGTATTTTTTTACAACTTTGGTAAACTAGATTAGGTTGAGCGCCGCAGTTAAACAAATTCAACTCAGCTCTCTTTATATTAATCTTTTTCAATCACTTTTTAGCTTTGGCAGGTTGAGTAAAAACCATAGCTATTTGCAACAAGCCAGCTATGTCAGCAAAATATCAACAGTCTGCCAAGAACATTTTATACTTATGAATATCAATCAATACATCATAAGCCAACTTGCAAGAAAAATCTCTAAAAAAGAGAAATTGTCTTTGGAGTGCCTTTCAAGACTCAAAAGAATGGCATCAAAAAAATACAATCTTCCCTGTCCCACTAATATCAACCTTTTGGAAAGCTATAGGCAAATGACAAGAAACAAAGAAATAAAGCCAGACAAAAATATAGAAAACCTTTTGGTTACAAAAGATATCAGAACTTCATCTGGCGTGGCAATCGTGGCAGTTCTAACAAAACCATATCCCTGCCCCGGTGCCTGTGTCTACTGCCCAAGCGAAAAAGGTATGCCCAAAAGCTATCTTTCAAACGAACCTGCGGTTATGCGCGCAATTCTCACTGATTTTCATCCATACAAACAAGTACAAGGGAGAATAAGAGCGTTGGAAAAAGCTGGTCACAAGACTGATAAGATAGAGCTTATCATTATGGGCGGGACCTTTTCCTACTTGAAACGGCAGTATCAAACGTGGTTTGTGAAAGAGTGTTTCAGAGCTTGCAACGATGAAGAAGCTGAAAATCAAAGCCGAAGGTCAAAAACAAGCAGTTTGAAAGAAGTTCAAAAAACAAACGAAAAATCAGCGCACAGAATAGTTGGTTTGACTCTTGAGACGAGGCCAGACTACATTGATGAAAAAGAAATTATGAGAATGAGAAAACTAGGTGCAACACGTGTAGAGCTTGGAGTGCAAAGCATTTACGACGATGTCCTGAGGATCAATAAGCGGGGACACAGCAGAGATGAAATCATAAAAGCTACCAGACTGTTGAAAGAAGCAGGTTTCAAGGTGGGCTATCATATGATGCCCAATCTTCCGGGATCAACATATAAAAGAGATTTAGAAATGTTTAAGGAATTGTTTTCCAACCCAGATTTTCAACCAGATATGCTCAAGATTTATCCTTGTGTTGTTGTAAAAAATGCCCCCCTTTACAAATGGTTGAAGCAAGGAAAATACAAGCCATATTCCTGCCAAAAACTCGTGAGACTGCTGGCAGAGGTAAAGAAATTAGTCCCGTATTATGTGAGAATCACCAGGGTTGTGCGTGACATTCCTGCCACAAGCATAATTGCCGGAAACAAAATTTCCAATCTCAGACAGGTTCTAAGAGAGAAGTCCGAAAGAGAAAATTGGAGCTGCAAGTGCATAAGATGCAGAGAAGTAAGAAATCGGTACCAACTCAGCAGTCCAGAACTACTGCATTTAACTTCACCTGCCAAAAAGACGGGTTTCTCTAAGCAGGAAAGAGTCCAGACTCATTTTTTGGAAGATGAGAGAAGAAAAATTGTCCTGTTCCGTCAAGACTATAATGCCTCAGAAGGAAGAGAAATATTTTTGAGCTTTGAGGATCCAGAAAGAAAAAATCTCTATTCTCTGCTGCGACTTAGGATAAATTCACACGATTGTTCTTTTGCCGCTAGTTTAAAAAACCTTTCTCCTGCTTGCGAAAATGGACTGGCGCGGCAATCCCAAAATCCTGCTATGTTATCCAGCCGCAAGAAGACTTTTTCGTCTTCGCTCAAGAAGAAAAGAGATGCTGCTCTTCCAATTGTTCCAGCTCTTCAAAATGCTGCTATCATCCGCGAGGTCCATACTTTTGGCAAGTTGGTTTCGATAGATTCTAAAAGCAAGGAATCCCCGCAACATACTGGACTCGGAAAAAAATTGATTAGCGAAGCAGAAAAAATTGTCCGCAATGAGTTTAATCTTAAGAAAATAGCTGTCATCAGCGGAGTTGGAGTTAGAGACTACTATAGAAAGTTGGGATACAGGCTCAAAGACGGATATATGGTGAAGACTCTTTTGTGAAAATTTTCAGAACTCCGCTTTGTCAATTCATCCGACCGACTACTTACTTACCAGCCACTGGCTAAAAGCTTTGTCCATATTCATAAGCTTATGTCTCAACAAAATGTTAGAAATTTCTCTATAATCGCTCATATAGATCATGGGAAATCAACTTTGGCTGATCGGCTTTTGGAATTGACTGGAACCGTAGAACAAAGAGAAATGCGGCAGCAGTTTTTAGATCAGATGGACTTGGAAAGAGAACGAGGAATTACAATAAAAATGCAGCCTGTGAGAATGGTTTATCAGGCAAAAACCACAGGAGAGAGATATGTTTTGAATCTGATTGACACTCCTGGACATGCGGATTTTACTTATGAAGTTTCTAGGTCACTGGCGGCAGTTGAAGGAGCAGTGCTTCTTGTTGATGCTACAGAGGGAATTCAGGCACAAACTTTGGCAAATTTGTACCTTGCTCTGGAGCAGGACTTGGCAATTATTCCGGTTATAAACAAGATTGATATGCCCAGTGCAATGATAGAAGAAACAGCAAGAGAAATCAGAGACTTGATCGGTAGCAAGGAAAATGAAATAATAAAAATTTCAGCAAAAACAGGAGAGAATGTTCCACAGGTTCTAGAAGAGATAGTCAAAAAGGTTCCTCCACCAAAAGGAGAGTTGAACAAGCCAACAAGAGCCTTGATATTTGACTCGTATTTCAATCCTTATAAAGGAGTAATTGCCCAGATCAGGATCGTTGACGGCAGGATAAAAAGCGGTGACGAAATATACTTTCTCGCCAGTAGGACAAAATCGGAAGTACTGGAGATTGGAATAATGACACCGAAGCCCGAAAAAACAGAGTTTCTCCAAGCTGGAGACATTGGATATATCGCCACAGGACTAAAGGATGTTAAAAAATGCAGTGTTGGCGACACAATTACCTCCTTCAATATCCAGGGTTTGGGATCCAACTTCAACAGGCTAAGGAATGGAGAAACCTTCGATACAAAAATAACAGATGGAGCAAGACCGCTTCCAGGATACAAAGAAATTAAACCAGTAGTCTTTGCCAGTATCTATCCTGCCATTGGAAATGATTATCCCAAACTCCGAGATGCTTTAGAAAAGCTCAGGTTAAATGATGCCTCTTTATCGTTTGAACCAGAAGGATCTTCTGTTCTTGGCAGAGGATTTCGTTGCGGCTTTTTAGGAATGCTACACTTGGAAATCATAACCGAAAGACTGAACCGTGAATATGATATGAATCTTGTCATAACTGTTCCTTCTGTTTCATATAAGATTAAAAAAAGGGGAGGAGAAGAAATCACCATTTTTTCCCCTTCCCAAATGCCTGACCCGTCAAGCATTGAGGAGATCCAAGAGCCATGGGCAAGGCTGGAAATTATTTTACCCAAAGACAAAATCGGCCCTGTAATGAAACTTGCCCAAGGAAGCGATGCGGTTTATAAAAGCACGAAATTTTTGTCTGAAGATAGGGTAATATTGGAATATGAAGTTCCCCTTGCCAATATCATCGTTGACTTTTATGATAATCTCAAGAGCGTATCAAGCGGTTTTGCTTCCATGAATTATGAGGTAATTGGATTTAGAGCGAATGATTTGGTAAAGCTTGATATTCTTGTCGCGGGAGAAAAAGTTGAAGCGTTTTCAAAGATTGTACCTCGGACCAGAAGTTATGAAGAAGGAAAACGAATCGTGGCAAAGCTTAAAGATATAATACCACGTCAAAACTTTGCAGTTGCCTTGCAAGCTGCCATCGGCGGCAAAATAATCGCCCGCCAGACAATAAAGCCTTACAGAAAAGATGTAACAGCCAAACTGTATGGTGGAGATGTCACACGAAAAAGAAAACTGCTTGAAAAGCAAAAAAAGGGAAAGAAAAAAATGAAAGCTTTCGGCAAAGTGGAAATTCCACAGGAAGTGTTTTTGTCGGTGCTAAAAAGAAAGTAAATATGAAGAAAACCCGTGAAAGCTGTCGCCTCGCACAAGCGCCGAGCAAAGCAAGAGAATGCAAGAGAAAACAGGCTAAAACAAAAAGACAAAACAACGTCATAATGTTATCCTAAGCCAAAAGACAAAGAATCCCAAATTTAGCCAGATTAATCTCTACTAAGGACTTGTGGGATTTCTTCGCTCCCCTCAGAGTGAGAGCTACCTGTCATCCTGAGGG
>CAYWAL010000032.1:0-11787 GCA_964456605.1 uncultured Candidatus Saccharibacteria bacterium
AAATTATTTTTTGATTATCCACTATAACTACCTAAGCAGGCTTACTTGTGGTCTAAATCGAATCCTGTTATAATGTTTCACAAAGCAGCCATCTTTTTTCAAGTTCTTGCTGATTCTTTCGATTACATTTTTGGTGTCTTTCTTGTTGTTTTTTTGGTTGCCTTTTAAGATGGCTCAATGCAACTCTTCTAGTAAACTAACAACCTTGCTATAATTTATCCAATAATAAGTCTTAACTCTCGGACCTCACTATAAAGTAAAAATTAGCAAAGTACTAAAATGATGAACTACTTTGACCAACTTAATCAAGCGGTTGGCTCTTATGCAAATATAGATATGACATCGTATGTCATTGCCATAGTCATTCTTGTCGTTTTCTTCGTTCTTGCTCAGATTACGAATTTTCTGTTCAACAAGGTTTTTGCGATGCTTACGTCTAGGACGAGAACTGATCTTGACGACAAGATATTAAAGATATTAAACACTCCAGTATTCTATACAGTGGTGCTTTTCGGCGCTTATCAGTCTTTTATTTACCTTGAAGCGTTGACAAAGTATTCCTACGACTTTTTGAGGGTTATAAAGTCTCTGATAATAATAATCTGGACTTATGCAATTTCAAAGCTGGCAAGACTTTTGATTTCTGAGTTAGGAGTCAAGTTTGCCGCCAAGACAAAGTCTTCTCTTGATGATGAATTGATACCGTTGTTTCAGAAGCTCAGTTCTATAATCGTTTTTTTTGCAGGCATAGTATTTCTTCTTAAAACATGGGATCTGGACATCACACCCCTTTTGGCGTCGGCAGGGATAGCAGGTTTTGTAGTTGCTTTTGCTGCACAGGACGCTATTTCTCATCTGTTTGGAGGAATTTCTATATACTTTGATAGGCCATTCAAAGTTGGTGATCGCATCCAGCTGGAGAGCGGTGAAATTGGAGACGTTTTGGAAATAGGAATCAGGTCCACAAGAATTAAAACTTTTGATGAGACTGCCATAATCATTCCAAACAACAGAATAGCAAGTTCCAAAATCATAAACTATAATCAGCCAGAATCTAAAATCAAGGAAAAAATAAAAATAGGAGTTGCTTACGGATCTGACATAAATAAAGTCAAACAAGTCCTTCTTGATATTGCCAATACTACTGAAAATGTGGAAAAAGATCCTCCTCCCTCTGTTCATTTTACTGGGTTTGGTGATTATGCTTTGGAGTTTCTTGTCATCGTTTGGGTCGACAGTCCCAAGCTGCAGTTTTCAGTTAGAACGAAGATAAACGAAGAAATCTATAGAAGGTTTAATGAGGAAGGTATAGAGATTCCTTATCCTACACAAGAAATTCGGCTGCATAACAAAAATCAGTAGTATATAACGAGCATATTTTGTAAGATGGTTTTTGCTTTGTTGCAGTTTCTTTTATGAATAACACACTGTAATAAAGCCGAAAGAATTAAAAGCAACAATCAAAGATGAGGCAACAATAAAGATAAAGAAAATTACAAAGCTTGTTCTGGATGATATGGCAAGTATATATCCATTGTACTTGTCTTTTATTATTAAGCTTGGTTTTTTTATCGCTATCTTTGAGCTGTGGAGATTATTTTTTATTAGCCTCTTTTTAATATTGTGACGATTATCTTCACAACACGGTAGTTGCTTGTTTTTCAAATTATGTTATTATTCTTTGTGTATTATTGTAAATGTAAGAAATAATCTAAACGAAAATGAAACTTTTAATTATGGCCGGAGGAAAAGGAACAAGACTCTGGCCTGTTTCTAGGTTGCAGAAGCCAAAACAGTTTCAAAAGCTTATCAGTGAGAGAACAATGCTGCAGGAAACAGTGAATCGTCTTTTGCCTCTTTTTTCAATGAAAGACATATTTGTGTCCACCAACAAGATTTATGTTAAAGAAGTTAAAAAGGAGCTGCCGAGATTGCCTATTTCAAATATAATTGAGGAACCTGCTTTTAGAGGAAGAGCTTCCTGTATAGCGCTTGCAGCTGCTGTTTTTAGTAAGGATGGAAAGGATGAAGCAATGGTTGTTCTTCCGTCTGATCATTTGATCAAGAACAAAAAAGAGTTGCTAAGGATTTTGGCAGAGTCTGAGAAGTTTCTGGCTGAACATCGAGACCGTCTTATTGCAGTAGGGATTAAGCCGACAGGTCCAGAAACTGGTTATGGCTACATTCAGCGTCGAGCGATAGTGGTTCCCTATGAAAAGGGGAGCAGAAGAGAGAAGTTAAAGTTTTATATGGTTGGAAAGTTTGTTGAAAAGCCTGATTTGAACACAGCAAGACAATACTGCAGAAGAAACAGCTTTTTGTGGAATTCCGGGATATATATTTGGAATATTCAGGCAATTATTGAGAGGTTCAAAAAGTTTATTCCTGATACTTATGAGAGACTTTGTAGAATCAGGGAAGCATTTGGCACAAGGAAATTTAAAAAGGTTTTAAAAAGAGAATATCCTCTAATGGATATGACTTCAACTGAACATGGAATACTTGAAAATGACGATAGAACGGTTGTTGTGCCGGCAAATCTAGGATGGAGTGATGTTGGAAGCTGGTCTGTGCTTAAGGATTCTCTTGTGGGAAGCGGAGACAAACATTTTGTAAAAGGAGAGCATCTAGATATTGGTTCTAAGAATTTGTTGGTTTATGGATCAAAAAAACTTATTGCTACGGTCGGGTTGAAAGATGTGGTTATTGTTGATACTGACGATGTGGTGCTGGTATGCAATAAGAACGATTCTCAACTTGTGAAATCTATAGTGAAGAAACTAGAAGAAAGAAGAAAAAAGAAGTTACTGTAACTTTATACATTGTTTCGTTACTACTTTAATGGGTTATACGCGTCGTTCTATTAAAAAACTATTATAGAGCTAACAGGATTTAATTCTTAATTTCAAAAATGAAAGTACTAGTAACAGGGGGAGCTGGTTTTATCGGCTCAAACTTGGTGCATGATTTAGTCAGAGAAGGCTGCGAAGTCGTAGTAGTTGATGACCTCTCTACAGGTAGTTTAGACAACATTGACGACATCAAAGATAAAATAGAATTTGTTAAAGCTCCTTGCGAGAAGGTATTAGACATTCAAGAGTTAAAAGGATTGGAAGGCATCTATCATTATGGTATTCCATCTACTACTCAGCTTTATCGCAATGATAGATCTCTTGTTGGCAGATCTATTGGCGAGTTTATAAAAATTCTTGAACTTGCCAAGCGGGAAAACTGCAAGGTGGTCTATGCTTCTTCTTCCTCTATCTATAATGGCAATACTCCTCCTTTTACAGAAGATATGCCTGTTTTTATCAAAGATTTCTATACCGAGGCTCGCTATTTGATGGAAAGACTGGCTAGACTCTATTATGATTTCTATAGAGTTAAATCAATTGGTTTTCGTTTTTTTAGTGTCTATGGGCCGCGTGAAGAAGCAAAAGGACATTTTGCAAATCTTGTTTCCCAATTTATCTGGAGTATAAAAAGGGGAGAAGCGCCATTGATTTATGGCGATGGGTCTCAGACTAGAGATTTTATCTATGTCGATGACATTAACAGGGGCTTTCGTTTAGGGATGGAGTCGGATATTGACTGTGACATTTTTAATTTGGGTACAGGAAAGTGTTACAACATCAATGAGTTGGTTGAGATGATAAACAAAATTCTTGACACTAATGTAGAACCGGTCTATAGAGAGAATCCTTTGAAAAATTATGTCTATGAAACTTTGGCTGATACCACAAAGGCAAAAGAAAAACTTGGTTTTGAGGCAAAGATTTCACTAGAAGAGGGAATTAGAAAGTTAGTGTTTAGGAATATCTAAAAAGTTTGTGATATGCCGTCGCCGACTATACTTGAGAAACAAATCCTAGCAACAATTGTTTATTATGATATTCTGGACTATCCTCTGACTAACTTTGAAGTCTTTTTGTATTTAATAAACCATTGCCAATGTGGAGAGGGGGATGGTACGAGATCAAGTGTAGGAGGAAAATTACAGCCGACGGATGACAAGCAAGGAAATTCGAGGGGGAAATTGCCGCACCACATTTTTTCTGGTGACTCTGACGATAGTAAGATTGATGAAATTTTTCGTTTGCTGAAGAGCAGTGAATACCTAAAAGAACAGGTGGATCAGAAATTTGGTTTTTATTTTTTGAAAAATAGAGAGAAGATAGTTCAACAGAGACTAGCTCGCAAAAAACTGACAGATCAAAAATGGAAGAAAATAAAAAAGATATTTTGGATTATGCAAATCGTGCCGTTCGTGAAAATGGTTCTAGTCTCTGGTTCGTTGTCCCTGGGAAACAGCAGGGAAGAATCCGATGTGGATCTCATAATAATTGCTCACAAAGGGAGGATTTGGACAGTCAGAACTTTTGTTACTCTATTGACTTCTATTCTAGGTGTTAGGCGTTATAAGGGCAAGACGAAAGATAGAATTTGCTTGAACCATTATATAACCGATGAGTCGCTTAAAATTCCATTTAGGAGCTTATACAATGCTGAAAGCTATGTCCATCTTATAAATGTTTATGACAGTGGGGAAGACAAGGATTTGTTTAGGAGGTTTCAGAAAGAAAACGAGTGGATAAGGAAATATGTTAGCAATTATAAGTCGACTGAACTAGGGAGTGTTAGGAGCATCAAGCGAAGTAGATTACTTGCTGCTGTTTCTGTTTTTTTTGAGTTTATTCTATCGGGCAGATTGAGTGGATCGATTGGCAAAGCAATGCTCAAGAGAGAAAGAATGAAAACTGTCAGTTATGAGAATAGGGGAACGTTGTTATCTTGCCTGTTTGACAGAAAAAAATGCGCCGTTAGAATTAATTTGCTGGAGAGATTTGGCGATTGGCTGGAGAGAAAGTTGTCTGAGATTCAGAGCAGTAGAATCAAAAGAGATCCCTTATACAGCAAGAGAGGCGGACGCATCACAATCAATGACGATCAATTGGAGTTTCATCCAGACTCTCATGAAAGCTACATAATACCAGAATTTAACAGGCGAATGAAGGAGTTAGGATTATTGGAATTTAGTGGGCAGAAAGATTCAGGGTTGAATAGATAGAATGTATTACACTGGAGTGTGCTGTATAAACTTTTGTGATAGGAGAAAGCTTTTTATAGATTGTGTTGTGTTTCTTGTTGTAGGTCGTCTGATCAACCAACTGCATAACTGGCTTCATTTTACTTTATCAAAGTATTGTCTCGGTTGCATCTTAGAGTGTTGTCTCTTGACACTTTTTTTGGAATGACTATAATGCCTATTAGCAGTTGTTGTCTGAGAGTGCTAATAGGTTTTTTTAAGGTTATACTTTGTTTTGCTTGTTGCTTCGTTGCAAGATAAACGTGCTGCGCTGTGCGTCTGTGTCTAGAGAATCTAATTAATTATAATAAAATTATAATCTAATCACCTGTTTTCTCTGTTGGCAGGTGAAGGAAAGGAGAAAGTTTTATGAAACTAAAACCACTTGGAAACAAGATTATTTTGGAGCCTATTTCCCAGGAAGAGAAAACAAAGAGCGGGATTATTATCCCCGACACTGCTGATAGAGAGAAGCCTGAACAAGGGAAGGTTATAGCCGTAGGACCGGGAAAAATCCTTGAAAACGGCAAGAGAAGCGAGATTGATGTCAAGGTAGGAGATGTGGTCTTGTTTTCTAAGTACAGTCCGACGGAAGTGAAAATTGACGATAAGGAATATCTGGTTATTTCTGATGATGATATAATGGCGATTGTGGAGTAGAAATTAGTAGGGGTTGGAAAGGTTAGGCTTGCTTTGCCAAGCAACAGTTAGCGGTGAGAAATTTCGGGTTTTCAATGTTTTAAGTCTGCGTTCAAAATGTAGCAGTAGAATCAAGTTAGTTGGTATTTAATAATTAATAAGTCTAACTAAAAAACTATGGCGAAGGATATAAAATTTGATGAAAAAGCGCGGCAGTCTATTAAAGTTGGAATTGATAAGGTTGCCAATGCTGTAAAGGTTACACTAGGTCCAAAAGGGAGAAATGCCATTTTGGATAAAGGGTATGGAGCTCCTACAATTACCAATGACGGAGTGTCAATTGCAAAAGAGATTGAATTGGAAGACAAATTTGAAAACATAGGAGCTGAACTTATAAAGGAAGTTGCTTCAAAAACAAATGATGTGGCAGGGGATGGAACAACAACTTCTGCAGTGCTGACTCAAGCTATTGTAAGGGAAGGCCTGAAGTATGTGGCTATGGGAGTTAATCCTGTTGGTATTAGGCATGGAATTGAGGTGGCTGGCAGAGAAGTTGTGAAAGAATTAAAAGCGAAGGCTAAGAAGATTGAAAGCAGGGAAGAAATAACTCAAGTGGCTACAATTTCAGCAGAAGACCCAGAGGTAGGAAAGATTATCGCAGAGGTTATAGAAAAAGTAGGAAAAGATGGTGTGGTTACTGTTGAGGAATCTCAAACTTTTGGCTTGAGTAGCGAGATTGTTGAAGGGATGCAGTTTGACAAAGGATACATTTCTCCTTATATGGTCACCAACGCTGACAAAATGGAAGCTGAATTGGAAGATCCTTATATTCTGATTACTGACAAAAAAATTTCCTCACTAAATGAGATCTTGCCGATTTTGGAAAAAATTACACAGGCGGGCAAGAAGGACATTGTAATCATTGCCGAGGAAGTTGAAGGAGAGGCGCTAGCCACATTGGTTGTAAACAAACTTCGTGGAACGTTTAATGCTCTGGCTGTTAAAGCACCGGGATTTGGCGACAGGAGAAAAGAAATGCTTGCCGATATTGCTATTGTAACTGGCGGAAAAGTGATTACAGAGGATGTAGGGATAAAACTGGAAAATGCCACCTTGGATATGCTTGGTCGTGCGAGAAAAGTTATTGCCACTAAGGATAATACAACTATCGTGGATGGCAGAGGTGACAAAAAAGATATAGAGAGCAGGATTTCTCAAATCAGAAGAGAAATCGAAACTAGTGATTCTGATTTTGACAAAGAGAAACTTCAAGAGAGGTTGGCAAAACTATCTGGTGGAGTTGCTGTACTGAAGGTAGGGGCTGCTACCGAGTCAGAACTTACCTACAAGAAACACAAGGTAGAGGACGCTCTGGCTGCTACAAAAGCCGCTGTGGAAGAGGGAATTGTTGCTGGTGGCGGAACGGCGCTGGTTAGAGCAGGAGTTGCTGTTGGAAAGAAGTTTGAAAGAGGCGAGATAAAAATTCCGAGCGGCAATTTAGTGGATGAATTTAGAGCAGGGTTTAGAATCCTTTTGAGATCTCTTGAGGAGCCGTTGAGACAGATTGTTCAGAATGCAGGAAAAGAAGAAGGAGCTGTAATTGCCAACCTTGTTAGAAATTCTGATTTGGAAAACAAGGGTTATAATGCGATTTCCAACAAGATGGTCGATGATATGATAAAGGAAGGTATTATTGATCCAGTGAAGGTTACAAGATCAGCTTTGGAAAACGCTATTTCTGTTTCAGCGATGTTGCTCACTACTGAGGTCGCTGTAACAGATATGCCTGAGAAGAAAGAAGCTCCTGTGTCACATACAGGAGGTGGCGGAATGAATAATATGGAAATGTAAGGGCAGAGTTTGTGCTGCAGGCTCTAGAGTTAGCTTCACTCAGAAGAGTGAAGCTTTCTTGCATTAAGATGCATTTATGGTAAAATGTAGTCACAGAAAACCGGTCCAGTGCTTTCATGCTGTCGCAAGTGATGCGAAGCGTTTTTTGCAGCTAATAATTAATAAATAATAATTAAAGAAAGGAGAAAAATATGGAAACAGTATTGTTACTGCTCGTTGTCATTCTACTTATCATCGTAGGATGGTTTGTAGTAACCTACAATGGGTTGATCAAGTTGAAAGTGCGAACTGATGAAGCATGGAGCGACATTGATGTCCAGCTAAAAAGAAGGCATGATTTAATCCCGAATCTCGTAAACACTGTGAAGGGATATGCTGCTCATGAGAAAGAGTTGTTTGAGAAAGTTACTGAAGCAAGAGCAAATGCTATGAAAGCACAGAGTCTTGAAGAAAAAGGAAAGGCGGAAAATATGCTCACCGAAACTCTAAAAAGCTTGTTCGCTGTTGCTGAAAATTATCCGCAGCTAAGGGCAAGTGAAAATTTTCTTGAACTTCAGAGAGAGCTTTCTGACACAGAAAACAAAATTCAAGCTGCTCGCAGGTTTTATAATGGAAATGTTCGAGATCTCAACACAAAAATTCAAGTCTTTCCTGACAGCATAGTAGCGAATTTATTAAATATAAAAAAGAGAGAGTTTTTTGAGATTGGAGAGCCGGAAGAAAGAGAAAAGCCGGAAGTTAAATTTTAGGTAGTGTCCGGCTTGTCTATTTCTTGTCTTCATCTTTTGGCAGGTAAATCTTCTTGCTAGAGAAAATAGAGAAAGAATTTTAGCAAAGGCACCTTCCGGTTGTAAGTGGATAAGTTCCAGGTCTTGGTTTGAGCTGTTTTGAACAATTGGTCTATAGCGCTTGAGAGTGTAAAAATAGGAGGAAGCAAAAGAGAGACCGCAAAAAGTGAAAAGAGTTAAGGAGTAGGTTAGGTAATATAATTAAAATCTCTTTTATGGAAGAGAAAATCATACTTGTAGATGGGGACGATAGAGAGGTAGGAATAATGGAGAAGATGGAGGCGCATCGAGAGGGGAAACTGCACAGAGCATTCTCCATATTTGTATTCAACCGGCAGGAACAATTACTCCTTCAAAAAAGAGCGAAAACAAAATATCATTCTGGAGGGCTTTGGACGAATACCTGCTGCAGCCACCCGCGGAAAGGAGAGTCTTTGGAAGAAGCAGCTCACAGAAGACTGAAAGAAGAAATGGGTTTTGACTGTAGGCTGGAGGAAGTTTTTAGGTTCGCTTATAGGGTGGAGTTTGACAACGGGATTATAGAAAATGAGCTTGATCATGTCTTTGTGGGAAGATTTGATGGTGTGCCTGTCCCAAATCCCAGTGAAGCTGACGATTGGAAGTGGGTCAGTATTGATGAGCTGAGAAAAGATATCAAAAAGAATCCCTCTAACTATACCTACTGGTTTAGGATTGCTGTTGAGAAAGTTATTTCTGGTTTGTGATTTTCTCTTAATTAAAGCAACTCAAAATGTCAAAAAATAGTCTAAAAGGAAAATTTATTGTTATAGATGGAATAGATGGAAGCGGGAAAGCAACACAAACAAAACTATTGGTGGAGAGGCTTAAAAACGAAGGATACAGAGTTGCAACTATTGATTTTCCGCAGTATTATAAAAACTTCTTCGGAAGAATGGTAGGAAAGTATTTGTCGGGAGAGTTTGGCAATGTCAATGAAGTTAGCCCGTATCTTGCCTCTGTTTTGTATGCTCTGGATCGGTGGGAAACGAAGGAGTTGATTGGAAAAGAGTTGAGAGCAGGTAAAGTTGTAGTTTGTGACAGGTATGTGTCGGCGAATATGATTCATCAAGGAGGAAAAATCAAGTCGCCGAGAAAAAGAAACGAGCTTGTAAAGTGGCTGGAAGAAATGGAATTTAGGATTTTGAAAGTCCCCAAACCAGATTTGGTTGTTTACCTAGATGTTCCTTATAAAGTTGCGCAGAAACTAGTTGACAAGAAATGCAGCCGTGAATATATAAAAGGCAGAAAAAGAGATATTCATGAAAAAGACAGTAATCATCTGATGAATGCACAAAAACAGGCTTTGAGGCTTGTAAGAAGGAATAAAAATTGGGTGAGGGTTAATTGTATGAAGAAGGGAGAACTATTAACTCCAAATGAAATAAGCGATTTAGTTTGGAAAAAGGTGTCGGAATTTTTTGGTCTTTGCAGAAAATAGTTTTTGTTTACCTTGCTGTTCCTTGTTTACTTAGTGGTTTGGATAAAATATACGGCAGTAGAAACACTCTTTTCCAATTGCCGTGAGAGAAGAGAGTCTGGTAGGTGCAGCGCGGCGGAGACTTAACTCTTGTTGGGGGCGAAGCTGAGAGGTATAGAAACGGGGCAGGATAAAAAATAGAAAAAAGAGGAGGGTTTTTTATGTCTTTACACCGCCTTAAATTTGCTGTAGAATGGAGAACGTGTGTCAGTGTGTAAATAATATGTAAAAGAAGTTATGGAGAAACTAGTAATTCATTCTAAAACAAGAGACTTAAAGGGAAGGAGGGTAAAAGAGATTAGGAAAGAGGGTCGTATTCCGGGAATTGTGTATGGTCCTGGCATTAAAAACAGACTGATAGAAGTTGGGAAGAACGATTTTAGAGATGTGTTCAGAAAGGCAGGAGAGAGTACTTTAATTGATCTTGAAATTGATGGCGAGAAAGTAGGGAAAGTTGTTATAAATGACTATCAAGTTGATCCAGTGAGTGATGAAATAATACACGTTGATTTATATCAAGTGAGAATGGACAAGAAAATGATTGCTAAAGTGCCTGTTGAGTTTGTGGGAGAATCACCTGCTGTGAAGAATGAAGGAGGTGTTTTAGTCAAGAGCCATGATAAACTGGAAGTCAGATGTCTGCCGCAGGATCTTATTCATAGCATCAAAGTTGATATTTCTAACTTGAAAAACATAGACGATGTTATCAGGGTGAAAGATATTAAGATTTCCGATAAGATAGAGATTCTTTCAGATCCAGAAGAGGTCATTGTGAATGTTGCTCCTCCAAGGAGTGAGAAAGAGATCGAAGAGTTAGAAGAAAAAGTGGAGGAAAATGTTGAGGAAGTGGAAAGTGTTAAGGAAGAAAAAGAAAAGGAAGAAGCGGGAGAGGAAAGTGAAGAGGAAGGCGCTGAAAAATAGAGGGTGAAACTTCAGTAGCAATAGAAACGGTCTGCTTAAAGGCAGTCCTCACGAAAGTGATGGTTCAAGGGTGAAACTAGCAAGAGGAGCGGTGATGTTTCTGAATAAAAAAGTTTTTCCCGACAAAGAGTCATTGCGAGAGTGAGAAAACTCGCTCTGGCAATTCTCTAAGACTGTTATCTTATCTGGACAGTAAAAGGTGCGAGTCGTTCGTTTTTCTTAACTCTGCCCTTGGAGCAATTTCTATGGCTATAGTGGAAAGAAATAACACTTTTTCAAATTGCTGTAAAATAGTTTTGTTGGGCAGCTTGCTTTTATCTGTCTTGTTTTTTGTAGCTCTGGTTCTGCCGGTAGGCAAAACAGCTAAGTCTTTGGAGAAGAGCAAAGAAAAGACGCTGAGTTTAACTGAAACCGAGAAATTGATTAAGCAGAAAAGAGAAGAAATAAGACGGATAAGAGAGAAAATAGATAGCTATAGCTTGGAGATCAAAGCTCAGCAAAAGAAGGCAAGAACATTAAAGAGAGAAATCGCTATTTATCGCAGTAGAATTAAGAAAAACGAGCTGGAAATTAAGGAAACAAAACTAGCAATAGAACAAGCAGAGGCAGAAATAGAAGAGACAAAAAACAAGATAAAGGAGAATGAGAAGAAAATAGAAAGAGACAAAGAGATACTTAAAAACTTTATAAAACTTCTATATACCTATGAGCAAGATTCTATGCTTGAGGTGTTGATAACGAGAGATAGTCTTGCTGATTTTTTTAATGAGGTAAGCACCGTAGATTCTGTGAAAGATAAAATATTCAAGACGATCGTTGATTTAAAGAGAGAAAAAGAGGAAATGGCTTCTAAAATTCAACTGTTGGAGGAACAGCAAGAACAGTATGGAAAATTGATCCAAATGAAGTTTCAACAGAACAAAGAATTAGCTGAACTGAGAAGCCAAAAAGAAGAGCTTTTGGAAATTACCAAAGGGAAAGAGAAAAAGTTCCAGCAGATATTG